>CAYMJU010000107.1:0-32579 GCA_964390555.1 uncultured Acidimicrobiales bacterium
GCGGGGCGGCGGGGCGGCGGGGCGGCGGGCCGGCGGGTGAGAGCCGGCCCGGGGGTCGACCGGTGGGACCCTAGCGGGCGGCGCGGGCGGCGAGGCGATCGGCCAGGACGGCGGGGAGCTCGTGGTCCTCGATCCTGCGCAGCGTCGCGAAGCCATCGCCGGTCGTGTAGGAGTCCTCACACAGGAGCTTGGCGTTCTCGTCGTACTCCCAGACGATGAGCATCCGACACTGGTACAGGTAGTAGGCCTCGACCTCGGGGACGTCGATCCCTCGTGCGGCCACCACCCAACCGGGGTAGGCGATGCGCATCTCACCCTCGGTGACCACGCCGTGCTCGTCGGCGATGATGCGGGTGATGTCGTGGTGCAACACGTCGCACCCCGCGTCGAGGAACGCCTGGTAGAACGCCATCACGCCGTCGAGGCCCTTGGGACCGTTGTCGGCTGGGCTCGACCCCCACGTGTGGTACTCGGGGTTCGGAGCCAGGGTGCCGATCAGTCGCTCCCAGTCAGCGGTGGCCTCGGCGTTCATGTGGTCGAGCGTCACCTCGAGGATCTGGCGGCGCCGAGGATCGGCCTCGCCGACCAGGCGTTGCTCGACGAGTCGCCAGGTGCGATGCGGCTCGATTATCGGCGTCGTCTCGTCGGTGATGATCATGTGTCCTAGCCTCGCGCGGATGAAGGCTGACGATCTGATCCTCATCAGCATCGACGATCACATCTGCGAGCCCGCCCACATGTTCGAGGGCCGGGTGCCCGAGCGCTACCGGGATCGGGCGCCCGAGGTGCTCGAGATGCCCAACGGCTCGCAGCAGTGGTTCTACGGCGATGTCCCCGGCCGCAACATCGGCCTGAACGCGGTGGCCGGCAAACCCCGAGCGATGTACAACATCGACCCCGCCCGCTACGAGGAGATGCGCCCCGGCTGCTACGACCCGGCCGAGCGGGTGCGCGACATGAACGCCGGCGGCCAGCTCGCGGCGCTGATGTTCCCGAACTGGACCGGGTTCTCCGGCCAGGTCCTAAACGAGGGACCCGACCCCGATGTCAACGAGGTCATGATCCGGGCCTACAACGATTGGTACCTCGACGAGTGGGTCGGCGCCCACCCCGACCGGTTCATCCCGAGCGGGCTCATCCCCTACTTCGACCCCGACCGGGCCGCGGCCGAAGTCGAGCGTCTGGCCGGCGTCGGTTGCCACGCCGTCAACTTCCCCGAGGCCCCCGAGCTTCTCGGTCTCCCGTCGATCCACAGCGACCGATGGGATCCGGTGTGGTCGGCGTGCAGCGATCACGGGACCGTCGTGAACATGCACATCGGGTCGGCGCACAAACGGGCGATCGGTGCGCCCGGCGGTCCCCCCGGCGTGTCGGTGAGCCTGATCGGCATCTCGCCGGCATACAGCTTGGTCGACCTGGTGTGGTCACAGATCTGGCGCAAGTTCCCTGACATGCGCTTCGCGCTGTCCGAGGGCGGCGTGGGCTGGATCCCCTACATGCTCCAGCGCATGGACCACGTTCACGAGCAGCACCAAGGGTGGACCAAGTTCGAGTTCCCGGGCGGCGGGCGGCCATCGGACGTGTTCCGCGAGAAGATCTACTGCTGCTTCATCACCGACTCCGTGGGAATCGAGCTGCTGCACCATCTCAACGTCGACAACGTGATGTGGGAGTCCGACTACCCGCACTCCGACGGGTGCTGGCCCCACGGTCCTGAGTGGGTCGAGAAGGTGATGGGCCACCTCGACGACGCAACGGTCGACAAGCTCACGCACGGCAACGCCATGCGCGCCTATCGGTTCGATCCGTTCGCCCATCGAGAGCGCGCGCAGAGCACCGCCGCGGCATTGCGGGCGGAGTCGCCCGACGTCGACGTCGTGACCCACGTCGGAAAGCCCGCGGGCGACGAGGTGTCCAAGTACGGCCTGCAGGGCAAGATCACCCGACCCGATCGGTGACCTTGGATCCCGACCAGCTCGTCAAGGTCGAGGACCGCGCCGAGCGGGACCGGTTGGTCGGCCTCGGCGGCGTCGTGGTCAAGGAGCGGCGGGTGCTCGTGCTGGATCTCGGCGGGTTCGACGTCGGCATGGCGCCGCACAGCGTCACGATCCAACCTCTTCGACTCGACGCGGAGCAGTTGGTCGCGATCCATCACGCCGTCTACACGCCGGCCCACCCAGATCACGTACCAGCCGAGGATGACCCGGTGATCGCGGAGGACTACTTCGTGTCGCTCCTAGCCGGCTCACTCGTCGGGCCGCTGCTCGCCCCGGCCTCGTTCGAGGCCGTCGATGATGGCGGCAGACTCCGTGGGTTCGTGATCGCGTCGGACCGGCGCGACGACGAGATCTACACCGGTCCGTGGGTGAGCGAGTTCGAAGTGCACCCCGCGGCCCGCGGTCGTGGCCTCGGCACGGCCCTCATGAGCCGGAGCGTGGCCGCTCTACGCGACGCGGGCCACGCGACCCTCGGCCTGGCCGTAACCGTCGGCATCGACGCCGAACGCCTCTACGAGCGGCTCGGGTTCGCCGACTCCGGTGACCACTCGTGGTTCGTGCGCATGCCCACGTGAGATGGGATCAGGCGGGGCGGACGAGTGGCCAGACCTGGTCGACGTAGCGCTGGAACATGTCCCACGCGGTATCGACCGGCATGCCACCGCACAGCGGGTGAAGGAGGGTGGTGCCGGTGCGTCGGGCCGATTCGACGGCCTCGTCGACGGTGACGAACTGGTACAGCCCTTCGGCCTTGAACTCGTCGAACGTCGTGGCGTGGGAATGCGCGGCCGAGGATATGTCGGCGGTCTGCCAACTGGCGTAGGTCGACGCTTCGTGCCACAGGTGGTGACCGAGCGTGGCCCACGCCTGATCGGGATCGTCGACGACGAACATGTGCTGGGACATGCCCGGCGGCATGATGCAGAACCCCTTGGTACCGAGTCGCTCGCACTCCTCGTAGTAGAGCTTCCGCACCTCGGGGAGGTGGGCCGCGGTGTACAGCGGCAGACCGAACCGCGCTGCCCGGCGGGCCGCGGCCGGGCCACTGCCGCCGATCATCAGGATCGGGTGGGGCTTGGTGAACGGCACCGGCGAGACCCGCACCGTCTCGCCCCGATACTCGAACGGCTCGCCCGTCCACGCCGACAGGAGCGTCTGGACGCACTCGTCCATCAGCTTGCCGCGCCCCTTCCAGTCCTTTCCGTGAAGGTGGTACTCGCTCGGCCGGTAGCCGAGACCTACGACGATCGAGATCCGACCGCCGCTCACGAGGTCGATCACCGCCATGTCCTCGGCCACCCGTATCGGGTCGTGCAGAGGTAGAAGCAGTGCGCCGAAGTTCATGCCGATCTTCGTCGTCCGCGCCGCGACCATGCCGGCCATCATCATCGGCGAGGGGCTCCAACCGTTGTCGGCGCCGTGGTGTTCCTCGAAGTTCACGATCGAGAACCCGACCTCGTCGGCGAGGGCCGCCATGTCGACGAACGCCCGGTAGCGGGCCGACATCTCCTTGGGCTCGAGCCCGGGCTGAATGCAATTGAAGCGCATCACGGTCATGGTCACGGCCGTGAAGCTAGCGGCACCACCCGAACGGTGTCACCCAGGCGGTCAAACGAGCCGCGTCACCCGACAGCGACGTGCGGCCAGATGATGCTCAGGTTCCACAGCACGACGGCGAGGAACCAGCCGATCGCTACCGCGAGGACGCACTCCATGAACGTCCACAACGGCCGGAGCGACCGGAGGCCGATGGCGATGGCCCCCATGGAGCCGACCTTGACCGCGGTGGCGAGCCAGAAGTCGCCGATGACCCGCCGCATGATGGGGTTCGTCTCGCGCATCACCCCGAGCTCGATCCCGCGCATCGTGAGGTACACGTCGAGGACGTTCAACACCAACAAGCAGGTGAACAGCACCCAGCGCGGCGACACGCACACGTCGCGAAACGTCCGATCTCGTTGTCCGTAGAGAAGCCGGGCCGTCGTCATGTAACCGGTTTAGGCGTCGCCGACTGGTGCTGTCGTGGGCCTGGCGGACCACCGGCCTTCGTCCATTGGTCGTAGGCGATGTGATACCACTGCATCGGTGAGAGCTTGGCGCGTCGTCCGGTACGGTCCTCCAAGCGAGGCGTTGTCGCTCGACGAGATCGCGGCACCCGCCGCCGGGCCGAACCAGGTGCTCGTCAAGACCACGCGCACCGTGCTCAACTACAACGAGGTCGACGGCTGCCGCGGGCGCTACGTCACGATCAATCCCCCGCTCCCGTATACGTTGGGCATGGAGGTGGTCGGCACGGTCGTGGGCGTCGGCTCGGGCGCCGACGAGTGGGCGGGCCGGCGGGTCATGGCGACAGCCGCTGGCGCGTTCGGAGCCCATGCCGAGTTCGTCGTCGCCGACGCCGACATGACCTTCGACGCCCCGCCATCGCTCGACGACACGTCGGCCGCGGCGTTCTTCTTCCCATTCCACCTGGCCTGGCTGGGGCTACACGAGCGCGGCCGAATGCGGGCCGGCGAGACCGTACTGATCCACGCGGGAGCCGGCGGCGTCGGCTCGGCGGCGGTGCAGCTCGCGCTCGCCGGCGGCGCTCGGGTCATCGCGACATGCGGAGGACCGGAGAAGGTTGCATTCTGCCGCGAGCTCGGCGCCCACGAGGTCATCGACTACCGCGACGGACCGTTCGTCGACCGTGTCGTGGAAGCGACCGGTGGCCGTGGTGTCGACCTGGTGTTCGACGGCGTCGGCGCCGACACCACCCAGCAGTCGTTGCGGTGCCTGCGACGAAGCGGTCGGCTGATGATCGTGGGCTTCGCCAGCGGCATCGAGGCCGAGGAGATCGCGTCGATCACGCCGCGCCAGTTCTGCTTCGGCCAGTTCGACGTCGGCGGGGTCTTGCTGTCCTATCGGCGGGAGCCCCTGCCGGTCGGCGCGGGGATCAACGTCACTCCCCGCTCGATCGGCGACGCCATCCAGGCCCGGCTGCTCGACCTGCTCGCCGCCGGCTCGATCCGGCCCCAGGTCAGCCGCGTCGTGCCGTTCGACGCGCTCCCCGCCGCCCTCGACGCGATGGAGGATCGCCGAACGATCGGTCGAATCGTCGTCACATGGGCGTGATGTAGTCGTCGAGCCAGGGCAAGACGGAGGGGGCAAGGCGGTCGAGGGACTTGTAGCGGGCGAGGGCCGGCGCGGTGCCTTCGATCGCGGCAAGAAGGCGGCGGGCGCGCTCGGGGGTGTCGACGACGTCGGCGAGGGGTGCCCGTTCGACGCGGATGGTGAACAGGATCGAATCGTGTTGGGGAAACCGGCGCAAGGTCTGGCGTTCGGTACGGAACCACACCCGGTCGCCGACCTCGTCGGGTCCGAAGGTCACGGGCTCGGACTTGTAGCGAACCGGCAGATACAGGTCGGGTTCGGTGACGAGGCTCCAGTTTCGCCGCCACACCCCGGGACCGGGAACCATGCGGTCGAAGTACCGGTCGACCGGCGATTCGAGCTGCTCGGCGTAGCCCGGCACCGGCTGGTGGATGCCAGCGAGGGAACGGCCGATCTTGTCTCGCAGCGTCCATCGTGTCGGGAAGCACACACACGCCGCGGTCAGCACCCAGCGCCCTTCGATGCGTTGGTGGAGGCACAGGTCCTCCTGCAGGAGCAGCGACGCGACCTCGATCGGGTGCGCACCGTGGGACGGTTCGCCAGCGGGAGCCCATTCGGCGGTCTCCGCCCGCACCGCCGCCAGCACCTCGGCCGCGGCGGGCTCCGAGCCCGGCAGGACCGCCAGGACTTCGCTTCGCTCGACGCCGAGGAGCCGCCGCTTCTCGTGGATCTCCGCCGGTCTATCGGCATCGGCGAGGAGCCAGCAGCCCGGTGGGACCGGGCGCAACCCCATTCGGAGACGGGGAGGCCGGTCGTCGATAGCCTCGTCGAACGCGCCGGGCGGCAGGGCCATCAGGCCCGCCCGAGGATCCGATCGACCGCGACCTCGATCACCCGGCGCTCGGCTCCCCGGTCCTTGGGTGGCGAGTAGCGGGCGGCATAACGAGAGACGCCGTCGGCGCACCGATCCGGGTCCGCGGTGACCACGGCGGCGCCCTCGAGCGTCAACCAGCGGGCGCCGTCCACTTGGCACACGGTCGCCCGCACGGTCCCGTGGCGTTCCACGAGTCGAGCCTTGATGCTGCCCGACCACGTGATGATCCGGGCCACTCGGGCGCCAGGGTCGTACGTGAAGCCGACGGGGCTGCTGTGCGGTCGACCGTCGGGCCGGACGAGCGTAAGCGCGGCGAGGTGCCGGTCGCCGAGGAACGCGAGCACCTCGGGGGACAGGGCGTCAGCGTCGAGCGCCACGGCTCTTGGTGCGCGCGGGCGGGGCCGACTGCCGGAACGACTCGTACACCTGGACGAGGCTGCGCTTCTGCTCGTCGGTCAGATGGGGATCGGCACCTATGGCATCGATGACCGAAGCAGCAGGGGGCGGCGTGGCGCCGGGCTCGAGCTCGGAGTCGAGCAGTCCGGCCACGTGGTACAGCGCGGCGGGGGCGATGCTGAGAGCCTTGGAGATCTGCATCAAGACGTCAGCCGACGGCTTCTTGAGTCCGCGCTCGATCTGGCTGATGTAGGGGTTGGAGACGCCAGACATCTCGGCCAGCCGGCGGACCGACATCTGAGCCTGGCTGCGCTGGGAGCGGATGTACTCGCCGACGCTGCGCACCCGTTCGTCGGCGGCCGCCGTGGCGTCAGAAGGTAGGCGAGACATGCGAACGACGATAGACGCCGAAAACGCGCTACGGGCCGACCCACGAGAGGGGTCGACCCGCAGCGACTGCGCAGGTGGCCTGATCAGGCGGTCTTGGCGCTCGCGGACTTCTTCGCGGCGGACGACTTGCGGGCCGGAGCCTTCTTGGCGGTCGCCGGCTTGGGTGCGACGGTCGCGTTGGCGGCAGCGTCGCTGGCGGCGGCGCTGCGGCGGGGGGCGGGGGCCCCGAACACGGCCCACGCCTGCTTGCGGCTCTCGCTCACCCGCTTGGCGACGGGCTCGGGCAGACGGCCTTGGACCTTGACGAGCACCGGCTCGACCACGCCGTGAAGCTCACGGACCCGGCGGGTCGCGGTGCGCTTGGCGATGCCGACGTTGGCGCTGAGATCGAGGCGCTCGTCGACGACTCCGGCGATGTCGGAAGCCCAACCCTGGTAGCGCTCGACGATGGTTTCGAGACGCGCGGTGTTGAAGCGCGAGGTCTCGCCGAACCGGTCGGTGAGCGGCGCCAAACGTGCGGTCAGTGGTGCGAAACGATCGGTGATCTGCTCGACGCGGTCGACGACGACGTCGTTGACCCTGTCGAGGACGAGAGCGTTGACGCCGACGCAGGTGTAGGCCGCATCCTTGAGGGTGGTGGTGGGGTTCATCTTCGATGTGCTCCGGGATAGTGATGTTCGTCCGGGAGGACCCCGGTTCCGATGTGCGTACTTTAGCAAGCATTGCGTACTGTGGCAATCAAAATTGTTCATGACTATGGTGTGGCTCATGGCACATGTGAGCCCCGGCCCTACGGTCCACGGCGGCGACTTCGGTGGCACGATCGGGCGGTACCACTGGGAGTCGACCCCGGCGTGGCCGGAGGATCCGGTACCGCCACCGGACGCGCCCAACGTCGTGCTGATCGTCCTCGACGACGTCGGGTTCGCCCAGCTCGGATGCTTCGGGTCCGACATCGCGACGCCCAACCTCGACGCGCTCGCCGCCGGCGGGCTGCGCTACCGGAACTTCCACACGACGGCGCTGTGCTCCCCCACCCGAGCCTGCCTGTTGACCGGACGCAACCACCACGCCAACGGCATGGGCCGAATCATCGACCTGGCCATGGGTTACCCCGGGTACAACGCCCGCATCCCCAAGGCCAACGGGTTGCTCCCCGAGATGCTCGTCCCCCACGGCTACGCCGCCTATGCGGTCGGGAAGTGGCACCTCACGCCGCGCGACGAGCACCACTTGGGCGCCCGCCGCGACCGCTGGCCCCTCGGTAGGGGTTTCGAGCGGTACTACGGCTTCTTCGACGGCGAGACCCACCAGTTCGCCCCAGCGCTCGTGCAGGACAACCAGCAAGTCGACCAACCGAGGACCTACGAGGACGGCTACCACCTCACCGAGGACCTTGTCGACCACGCCATCGACTACCTGATCGACCTCCGAAACGTCGACCCGCACAAGCCGTTCTTGTTGTACCTGGCCACCGGCGCGTGCCACTCACCGCACCAGTCCCCGGCGGCATGGCGCGACCGCTACCGGGGGCGTTTCGATCGAGGTTGGGACGAGTGGCGCGACCGCACGTTCGCTCGCCAGGTCGCCGAGGGGATCGTGCCGCCGGGCACCGAGCTGACGCCTCGCCCCGACTGGGTGCCGGCGTGGGACACGCTGTCGGCTGACACCCAGCGCGTGTACGCCCGCTTCATGGAAGCGTTCGCCGCGTTCCTCAGCCATGCCGACCACGAGCTGGGCCGGCTGTTCGACCACCTCCGGACCACCGGCGAGTTCGACGACACGCTCATCATGGTCGTGAGCGACAACGGGGCGAGCAGCGAGGGCGGACCGACGGGGTCTCTCAACGACCTGCGGGCCTGGAACATGGTGCCTCGCACGGTCGCCGAAGCGCTCGAACGCATCGACGAGATCGGCGGCCCGTCGATCCACAACAACTACCCGTGGGGATGGACCGTCGCCGGCAACACGCCGTTCAAGCGTTGGAAGCGCGAGGTCCACGAAGGCGGCGTCGCCGATCCGCTGCTCGTCTCCTGGCCAGCTCGCATCGCCGACGCCGGTTCGATCCGCGACCAGTACGTGCACGCCATCGATCTCACACCGACGATCCTCGCCGCCATCGGGGTCGAGCCACCCGATGTCCTGGGCGGCGTAGCACAGCGCCCGTTCGACGGAGTCAGCTTCCTGGCGACACTGTCGACTGCCGACGCGCCCGACCGGCACACGACGCAGTACTACGAGATGTTCGGGTCTCAGGCGATCTATCACGACGGGTGGAAGGCCGTGACCTATCACCCGATGCAGACCGACGAACCGGGGCTCGAGGGCGTCGCCTGGGAGCTGTACCACGTCGCGGTGGACCGATCCGAGTGCCGCGATCTCGCCGGCGACGAACCGGCGCGCCTCGCCGAGATGATCGACCTGTGGTGGCGAGAGGCCGAACGAAACCAGGTTCTCCCGCTCGACAACCGGGCGTTCTCCGAACGCGTCGTGGAAGGCCCGCACCGGCGACTCGATCGCCCCCTCTACGTCTACCGACCCGCACGCGGCATGATCCCCGAGGACTCGGCGGTCGACGTGCGCAACCGCACCCACACCGTGACCGCCCGGGTTTCCGCCGGGCCGACGGGATCCGACGGGGTACTGCTCATGCAGGGCTCGAACTTCGGCGGGTGGGCCCTCTACGTCCAAGAAGACCGGTTGCGCTATGACCACAACGTCGCCGGCCACACCCACCACACCGTCGTCGCTGATCAGCCGATCGGTCCCGGCGACCATGTGCTGGCTTTTTCGTACATCAACACCGGATGGGGTGCGGCCACCGTCGAACTATCGATCGACGGCGCGCCGCAGGCCACGGCCGATCTCGCGCCGGTGCTCACCATGCGCACGTCGATCACCGGCCACGGCCTGACGATCGGACACGCGACCGGGCTCCCCGTGACCGACGCCTTCGCCGCCCCGTTCGCCTACGCCGGCACGATCCACGAGATCGCCGTCGACCTCGACGGCCCGCCACACATCGACCCCGACGAGGAGGTCGAACACGCCGTCCGTCGGCAGTGACTCCACGCCGCTCACCGACCAGCTGACCACCCGCCAAGGTTCGCGTAGCGTGGCGCCATGACATCGACCGCACACAAGGCCGCGTTCGTGACGGGCGCGAGCAGGGGGATCGGCAAGGCGATCGCCGTCGAGCTCGCCGCGGCCGGCTACGACGTGGCGATCACCGCCCGCACAGTTCAGGAGGGCGAGCAGCGCGAGCACAGCTCGACGCTCAGGCGATCCGACACCAGCGCGCTGCCCGGTTCGCTCGACTCCACGGCCGACTTGATCCAAGCCCAGGGCCGCCGCTGCGTGGTCGTGCCCGCCGACCTCCTCGACCACCCGTCGCTCGTCAACGCCGCGCACGTCGCGCTCGCCGAGCTCGGGCGGGTCGACGTGCTCGTGAACAACGGCCGGTACATCGGGCCCGGTCACATGGACCGGATCCTCGACACACCGGTGCGCATCCTGCGCGACCACCTAGACGCCAACGCCCTCGCGCCTATCGTTCTGATCAAGGCTCTCGTGCCCCAGATGATCGCCAACGGCGGGGGCACGGTCATCAACATCACGTCGGGGGCCGCGTGGCACGAGCCCGACGCCCCGGCCGGAGAAGGCGGTTGGGGCCTCGGCTACGGCTTCTCCAAGGCCGCCATGCACCGGATCGCCGGCATGCTCGCCCTCGAGAACGCCGCCCAGGGGATCCGAGCGTTCAACGTGCAGCCCGGCTTCATCACCACGGAACGGATGATCCAGGACATGGGCGCGTTCGGGTTCGACCCGCACTCGGGCGCACCACCGGCCGTGATCGGCAAGGTTTGTCGTTGGCTCCTCGAGTCCCCCGACGCCGACGATCTGAACGGCCAGAACATCGAGGGCCAGGATCTGGCCCACGAGCGGAACCTCCTGCCCGGCTGGGCGCCGCGCTGACGGTCAGCGGCACACACCTCGCGCGACGAGGTCCTCCACGGCCACCGCGTCGAGCCCGAGGACCTCGCCGAGCACCTCGACGGTGTGCTCCCCCAGGCGGGGAGCGGCAGCCGCGGTTCGGGTGACGATCGACGAGAAGCGCATGGGGTTGCCGACATGGCGCTCGCGACCGACCTCGGAGTGGTGGGTCTCCACGATGGCCTTGCGGGCGGCCAGGTGCGGATCGGCGTGGTGGTCGTCGGGACCTTGCACGGTCATGGCCGAGACACCGGCGGCCTGCAGCAGTTCGGTGGCGCGGTCGGCGTCGCGTTCCCGTGTCCACGCGGCCACCGTCTCGTCGAGCGCTTCGGCCACGAGTCGCCCCTCGCAGCTCTCCCATCCGGCGCGCACGGCGATTCCCGTGGCGGCGACGAAACGGGTCCACGCCGCATCATCCGGCACGGAGAGCGCCAGCCATCGGTCGTCACCAGCGGCCGGATAGACGCCGTGCGGCGCCGACGTCGTCGATCGATTGCCGACCGGTTCGGGGTCGGCGCCGGTTCGCGCCGCGCTGAGGTACATGTCGCCGATCAGGTACGCCGCCGTCTCGGCCTGCGCCAGGTCGATCAGCGAACCGTGCCCGTCGCGGCGTCGACGATCGAGTGCTGCGACCACGAGCGCCGCGAGCAACTTGCCGGCGATGTGGTCGGGGTGATTGAGCGACGTACCGCAGGGATACGGCGCGTCGGGGTCGTTCCAGAGCAGGTGGACGCCGGCGAAGGACGAGTTGAGTGGCCCGTAGGCCGGCATCTCGCCGAGCGGGCCGCCGCGCCCGTAACCCTGCGACGCGGCGTAGACGACCCCGGGGTTCGCCGCGGCAACGGCGGCATACCCGAGACCGAGCCGGTCCATGACCCCGCCCCGGTTGTTCTCGGCCACCACGTCAGCCCGCGCGCACAGATCGAAGGCCAGCCGCTGGCCCTCGTCGGTGGAGAGGTCGAGGGCGACGCTCCGGCGACCCCGGCACTCGGCGTTGAACGCGAACGCCTGGTTCAGGTTGGGCCACGTCGCGGCGCGCAACACGTCGGGATGAACAACCGATTCGATCTTGATCACGTCGGCGCCGAGCTCGGAGAGCACCCAGCACATCTCGGGCACGACGGCAGCCACGCCGAACTCGACGACGCGAACCCCCCCGAGTGGAAGCTCGCCGCTAGCGGGGCGCCGCGGACCGGCCACCGATGCGTCGCCGCGGGCGATCCGCCACGGTGCCCGCGCGAACGGAAGTCCGGGAGCCGCGGGATGGTCGAACCGAAAGAACTGCCGGGCGCGGATCTGCGGGTGGGCGACGAACTCGGAAAGACGGTGCACCGAGCCAATCGTCGCCCCTACCGTCTCGGCCTCGGACACGAGCTGCTCGCGGGTTCGGTCGGTCAAGCGATCGGCAGCAACCAGCCTGATCACGTCGGCGTTCGCCGTGCGAAACCCGACGGTGTCCCATTCGGGACCCTCGAGCTCGTCGGGCCGGCCGAGCAAGTGCTTGAAACCCGCCCACTGCCGAGGGGTGCCCACAACGACCCGAACCCAGCCATCGCCGGCGGGAAGCACCCAGTAGCTGCCGTCCGCGTTGCGCGTACCCTTGGCCGGCAGACGCGGGTTCACGTGCAGGTAGTCGGCCATCAGGATCGACCAGATGTTGAGCCCCGACTGCGACGCCTCATGGACGCTGATGTCGACCCACTGACCCCGGCCCGATCGCGACCGATCCCAGAGGCCGATGACTGCCGAGAGAACCGCGTAGACCGACGCGCAGTCGTGGGCGAGAAATCCCGGCGCGGTCACCGGAGGCCGATCGGGGAATCCGGTCGCGTGGAGCGCGCCGGACGCGGCGAGGGCAGGAAGGGGTTCGAGCGTCCACCCAGCCCGAGGCCCCGACCACCCGAAGTCCGCCAACGCAACCTGGACGAGGCGGGCATGGCGCTCGCCGACCTCCACGGGATCGAGCCCGTGGGCCGGACCATGGACCGGTCCGAGGTTGTGCACAACGACGTCATGATCGGCGAGCAAGCCGGCGAGAGCGTCGTGGCCACCTTTGGCGTGCAGGTCGACCTCGACCGCTGTGGTACCCGCCCCGCGCCAGATGTCGAGGTCGTCCTCGATCGTCGAACCCGGACGGGTGACGCGGGTTACCGTCGCACCGAGATCCGCGAACAGTCGCCCTACCAGCGACGCCCGCCGGTCGGTGATCGTGAGCACGCGAGCGTGGGTGAGAAGCTCGTCATCGGGCATGGCCGGTAGTGTCGCACCGCGCCATGGCACACCGCACGACGATCCGACCTCGCTTCTACGAGATGGACCCCTATGGGCATCTGAACCACGCCGGGTACGTGCAGTGGTTCGAGGTGGCGCGCGTCGAGCTCCTCGACGAGGCCGGGCTCTCGCTGACCGCAATGCGCGACCAGGGCTACCAGTTCGTGGTGGCCGAGATCCACACCCGATTCCTCCGGCCGGTCACCATGACCGACCGGGTCGAGATAAGCACCGAGTTGGCCGAGCTCAAGCGCGTCACCGGGCGATGGCGCCAGCGCATGACCTTCGCCGGCACCGGTGAGCGATGCGCCGAACAGGACATCCGGGTTGCGGTGACCGACCTAACCGGGCGTCCGACACGTCTGGCCGAGGGTCTGACAACGCGGCTCTTTCCGTACCTCGCGGCGCCACCGAAGCCGGACTAGTTTCCCGGTTACTACCGACCACTGGAGCGGCAATGAGCCAGAACCTTCGAAACTACCTGCGGGCCTGCTACGCCCTCGACGCCGTGGCTCGCCGCGTACCCGCGGACAAGTGGGACGCCCAGTCTCCGTGCGCCGAGTGGACCGCCGAAGGAGTGCTCGATCACTCGATCGATGTCGCCCACATGGTCACCGTTGCGGCCGGCGGCCCCGGCGACGCAGGGGCCGGCGACGGCGCGGCGCTCGGCCGGTGGCACCAGGCGTTCGACGCCCTCCATGCGCAGCTCGACAGCAAGGGCGTCTTGCAGCGAGTGTCTGAGACCCCGTTCGGCGAGATGCCCGTCGACAACTTTCTCGGCGTTCTCGGCGTCGACCCGTTACTGCACACGTGGGATCTCGCTCAGGCCGCCGGGCTCGACCATGGGATAGACGAAGGCCTGGCCGTCCAGTGCCAGCAGGGCCTGGCGGCGCTCGGCGACATGATCCGCGGTCCCGGCCGGTTCGACCCCGAGGTGACGGCGCCCGCCGGTGCCGACGCCGTCACCAAGCTCGCCGCCTTCTCCGGCCGCCAGGTGTGACCGCCCCCGCCCGTGAGAGCACGGAGCCGCCATGCCATTGTCGGATCTGAAGGTCGTCGACTGCTCGACGGTGATCGCGGGGCCGCAGTGCGCTCGCTACCTGGCCGATTTCGGCGCCGACGTGGTGAAAGTCGAGCGTCCCGGCGAGGGTGACGGCACCCGGACCCTCGGTTGGCGACACCCCGACGACGGGGTCACCCTGTGGTGGCGCATCGTGTCGCGCGGCAAGCGGGTCATCCGGCTCGATTTCAAGAACCCCGACGACTTGGCGCGCATGCGCGAGCTGTGCGCCGACGCCGACGTATTGGTCGAGAACTTCCGTCCCGGCACCCTCGAACGTCTCGGGCTCGATCCCGTCGACCTGATCGCCGCCAACCCCAAGCTGGTCGTCGTCCGCGTCACCGGCTTCGGTCAGGACGGTCCGTATCGGAACCGGCCCGGGTTCGCGACCCTCGCCGAGGCCATGTCGGGGTTCGCGGCCGTCAATGGCTCCCCCGACGGCCCGCCGTTGCTCCCTCCTGTCGCCCTGGCCGACGAGGTCACCGGGTTGGCGGCCGCATTCGCGACCATGGTCGCGGTGCACTCGGGCGTCGGCCAAGTGGTCGACGTGAACCTGATCGACTCGCTCATGCAGATGATGGGCCCCCTGATCCCGGCCTGGAAGCTGCTCGGATACAAGCAGCCGCGCCTCGGCGCTGGCATCCCCTACACCGTGCCTCGTGGCACCTACCGGACCCGAGACGGCGACTGGATCGCCGTGTCGACTTCGTCGCAGTCGGTGGCCATGCGCCTCCTCGCCTTGCTCGGAGTGGCCGGCGACGCGCGCTTCGCCGACTTCAATGGCCGAGCCGACCACCGCGACGAGCTCGATGGCCTGTTGACCGTCTGGCTCGCCGAGCGCACGACCGCCGAAGCGATGCGCCTGTTCGAAGCGGCCGAGGTCGCGGCTGCACCGGTTCTCGACATCGAAGGGTTCTGCGACGATCCCCACGTCGTAGCCCGAGGATCGGTGACCGAGGTCGACGGCATCCCCATGTATGGCCTGCTCGCCCGTCTGAGCGAGACCCCCGGCAAGATCCGCTGGCCCGGCCCCGCGTAGAGGGCGAGCCGATAGGCGCCCGTTCTTGGACCATTCGCTCTACGGAGGTGGTTGCGGACTAACTCGCGCGGGGGACCGGCCGATTGGTGAATGTATGACGGAGCTGTTCATCCAGACACTTGCCGGGCTCCTGGCCGGTCTCTCCCTCTTCGTCGTTGCCGAGGTTCTCACGCCGAACCGGGTTCCCGCCCGGCTGGCAGCGGTCGTGAACCGAGCCAATGACGAGCTTCTCAGAACTCTCGGTCAACAGTCTCCCGAGATGTGGTCAGCACCCGTCGTTGCCAGCGTCCGCCAGGCGATCGCGACCGAGTACGGCGTTCACGTGGAGCATCTCCTCACGTTCAGCGGGATCCGCGATCGGCTACGGCTGCTGTCTCTACGGAACGACGATCTCACCCCGCTCGCCAGAGGCCGAGCCCTGGACCTGCTCCGCAATCTCGACGGCCGGGAGTCACGGGCGCGGGTGTCGAACCCGGTCTCGGAACGGGCGTACCGTCGTCGACGGTACATCGCCGCGTCGGTCGCTCTGGCGGCGGTCGCCGTGGGCGCGCTGCTCGCCGCTGACGAGCTCCTCAACGGACTCGGCGCGCGGTTCTACGTCGCGTACGGCCTCGTGATCGCCCTCGGTCTCGCGTGCTTCGATCTCCGGCGCACGGCGGAGGCAGCGCCTCAGACCGATTTCCGAGCGACTCGGAGCCGCGACCGCGCGGCGGGTGTCGACTTGCGCGATTCGGTTGCGACCGACGCGGGGCACGACTTCATCGACGCGACATCGTGACCGGTTTGGAGACGTCGGCGAAGAAGTCGTTGCCCTTGTCGTCGACCACGATGAAAGCGGGGAAGTCCTCGACCTCGATGCGCCACACCGCTTCCATGCCGAGCTCGGGATATTCGAGCACCTCGACCTTGCGTATGCAGTCCTTCGCCAGCCGGGCCGCCGGGCCGCCGATCGAGCCGAGGTAGAAGCCGCCGTACTTCCGGCACGCCGCGGTGACCGCCGCTGACCGGTTGCCCTTGGCCAGCATCACCAAGCTGGCACCGGCGGCCTGGAACTGGTCGACGTAAACGTCCATGCGCCCGGCGGTGGTGGGTCCGAACGAGCCCGACGCGTAGCCCGCCGGGGTCTTGGCCGGTCCGGCGTAGTACACGGGATGGTCGAGCATGTACTGGGGCAGCCCGTCGCCGGCTTCGAGCCGCTCGCGCAACTTGGCGTGGGCGAGGTCGCGAGCCACGACCAGGGTTCCCTTCAGCGATACGCGCGTCTTGACCGGATAGCGCGACAGCTCGGCGCGGATCTCGGCCATCGGACGGCTCAAGTCGATGTGCACGACGTCGCCGCCCAACGAGTCGTCGGTGACGTCGGGCAGGTACTTGGCCGGGTCGCGTTCGAGCGCTTCGAGGAACACCCCGTCGGCGGTGATCTTGGCCATGGCCTGACGGTCCGCCGAGCACGACACCGCCACCCCTATCGGCAGCGACGCGCCGTGGCGGGGCAGGCGGATCACCCGAACGTCGTGGCAGAAGTACTTGCCGCCGAACTGGGCGCCGATCCCGAACTGCTGGGTGAGCTCGAGGAGCTTGGTCTCCCATTCGAGGTCGCGGTAGCCGTGACCGAGCTCGGAGCCGGCTGTGGGCAGCGAGTCGAGGTAGCGCGACGACGCCAGCTTGGCGACCTTCAAGGCGTGCTCGGCCGACACCCCGCCGATCACGACGGCCAGATGGTACGGCGGGCAGGCGGCGGTGCCGAGGGTGCGCAGCTTCTCGTCGAAGAACGCCAGGAGGCTGGCCTCGTTGAGCAGCGCGGCTGTCTCCTGGAAGAGCAGGCTCTTGTTGGCCGAACCGCCGCCCTTGGTGATGAACAGGAATTTGTACGCGTCGCCGGGCACGGCCTCGATGTCGATCTGGGCCGGCAGGTTCGTCCCTGTGTTGCGCTCTTCGAACAGCGACAGCGGCGCCATCTGGGAGTAACGCAGGTTCGAGGTCTGAAACGTGTCGTAGATGCCCCGGGACAGCCACTCGGCGTCGTTGGCCCCGGTGAGCACCGATTCGCCCTTCTTGCCCATCACGATCGCGGTCCCGGTGTCCTGGCAACCCGGCAGCACGAATCCGGCGGCGATGTTGGCGTTTTTCAACAGGTCGAGAGCCACGAAACGGTCATTGGCCGACGCCTCGGGGTCGTCGAGAATCATCGCCAGCTGGGCAAGATGACCGGGCCGCAACAGGTGCGAGATGTCGCGGATGGCCTCGGCGGCCAAAAGCTGAAGTACCTCGGGCTCGACGGTCAGAAAGCGGCGGCCGCCGAGCTCGATCGACTCGACGCCATCGGTGGTGAGCAGCCGGTAGTCGGTGTCGTCGGGCCCGAGCGGCAACAGATCGGTGTGGACGAATTCGGCCATGCCCTCAAAGGTATCGCCGTTCAGAGGCCGCGCCGATAGGCGCGGCCTCTGGCCCGAGCGGCCCTGTCGCCGAAGGCGACAAAGAGCGGGAGACGACATCGTTGGGATAGGAAAGCGCGCGCCTAATGCTCGACGCTCTCACGACTCCCACGAGTCGAGCACCAGCAGGCGATCCACCCAGTCAGGCGAAAGCGGCGCGCCGACCCACACCGGCCACAGCCAGACGGCCGCCGCGATCTGGGCGCCGGCAAGGATCCACCACCACCGACGGACCCGCTCCGGCAGGGCGTCGATCACCACGACCGTCGCCGCGCCGAGGATCGGGACTAGCGGCGCGGCGTAGAACGTGTAGCCGGGTCTTCCACCGATCAGCCACGGCAACCACAACGCCCAACCGGCCGCGGCGACGACCATGGCCACCACGTGGCGGCGGGCGACGGCGAGCACCGTGACCGCGACCAGGGCGAGCGAGCCGGCGACCCACGTGACCGGGTTGCCGAGGGCGATGACGCGGTGCACGGCATCGTCGCCGTGCGCGCACAAGCCATCGGACTGCGAAGCCGACGACGCGAACGCCGCCGAGCACTCGCGCTGGAACAGGTCGACGGGGTGGCGCTGCACTACCCACGTCCAACCTGGAGCGACGTCGGGGTGCCTAGGCACGAGCTGGCGGTGGAAATCGGCGATCTCGCGGTGGTGCCGTACGAGCCCGCCGAAACGGTCGAGCAGGCCCGGGTCGCACGAACCGTCCCCGTCGTCGCACTCGTCAGCGGCCGCGCTCGTCGCGTCGTAGTTGGCGAGCCACGGGACGTATGCGCACACGTAGACCCCGAGTACCAGGCCGACCATTCCGGCGACGGTCGCGGCATGAGCGCGCAGGCGATTGCGGAGCGGCAAGTAGCGCCAATCGAGCGAGACGACGACGAGGATCGCGACCGGCACGAGCAGGGCGACGCTCCATTTCGTCGCGATGCCACAGCCGAGCGCGACGGCGATCAGCCAGCGCGTCCGTCGCCGGTGACGGGCATCGAGGGGTCGGCGGGCCAGATCGACCAGCGCCAGCAGCGCCGCGGTCGACCACAAGGCCACCAGCCCGTCGAGCAGCGCCAGCCGCCCGGTCGTGACCATGATCCCGTCGAACGCGGTCACGATCGCCGCGAGCGCCGCCGCCCAACGGCGCCCGACGAGTCGCCAACCGATCAGGTACGACAATCCGGCGACCGCTCCACCGCACAGAAGCGGGACGATGCGCCACCCGAGGGCATCGAAGCCGAACACCTTCACCCCCGCGCCGATCATCCATTTGCCGAGCGGTGGATGCACGGGGGTCCCGCCCTCCACGCCTCGGCGGAGCAGGTCGACGGCGTCGCTGGCGTAGTACACCTCGTCGAACACGAACGTCGCGGGCTGCGTCAACCGCCACGAACGCATGAGCACGACCGCCAGCGCGACGACGGCGGCTTCGACCCGCACGCGCCGGGGAAACCGATCGACCGTGGTGGGCGCGCAGCTGTCGCTCCGAGCAGCCGGCAACGGGCGCACGCGTGACCGTCGGAACGCTGCCGTCCGCTGCTCTTCGTCGCCTTCGGCGACGGGGATTCTGGGGGGGACGGCGCCGGTCGGTGGCTCCTCTTCGATCACGTGTCGTCGGACCGGTCGGGACGGCACAGGCTGCGCAGGGCGCGAACGGAATGGGGGGTCGGTGCGTCGACGTCTAGGAACGCGAGGAACTCCTTGGCGGTGGGCGCGTCGAATCCGGCGGGCAACGGGTCGTCGCGCCGCTCGAGGAACGAGTTACACGTTCGCTCAAGTATCTCGGCGCGGTCCTCGGCCAAGTCCGCCGACGAGGAACACCCTGCGGTGGCCGCCAGGCCGACCGCGATCGCGATGACGGCGCGACCCGCCGCCTTCATCAGTCCGAGAAGTCGATGTCGGAGAAGAAGTCGGGGTCGGCGAAGAAGTCACTGGCATCGGAGAACTGCTCCTCGATGTCGGACTCTTCGACCTCGAAGTCGAACCGCTCGCCGTACTCCTCGACCGTCAGCTCGAAGTCCGAGAAGTTCTCGCCGTCATAGGTTCCGACGATCAGCAGGTAATCACCGGACACCGGGGCTGCGAAAAAGCCGGACTCGCCGTCTCCCTCGAGGCCGAAGTCGGCTCGATCGAACTCCCACCACTCCTCGTCGCCGAACCCGAGCGAGTCGAGCCCGTCGGAGTCCGAGAAGGTCGCCGCCGAGTCGGTGAAGAAGTCCGAGAGCTCATCGGCCGCGACCGTCTCGGTCGCTTCGGTGAAGAGGTCGAGTTCGGTCGTCTGCAACGTCGTGTCGTTGTCGCCGGCGATCACCGCCACCAGGTCGACGTCACCGGCGCCCGGGACGACTCGATACCGGAACGCCTGCCCCGCGTCGAGGTCTAGGCGTATGGCGACGAGGGGGTTGTCGGCATCGACGGCAAGCTGACGGGTACCGAAGGCGTTGCCGCCACCGCCGTCGTCGCCACCGACGAACACGATCAGACCACCCGCCACCGCGGCGGCCACGATCACGCCGATCACGATCAGGCCCCAGGGCTTTCGCGACCGTGACGGCGCCGCGGGAACCGGGGGCAAGCCGACCGGGGTCACGACCACCGGCGTCAGCGGATCGACCGCGGTGACGCCGCCGTCGCTCACGTGCTCGGACCAGTCCACGCCGTTCCAGTACCGGAGCTCGTGGCGCCCCTCGGGATCTGGATGCCATCCGGCCTCGACACCGTCCATCTACGTTCTCCTCGGTTCTGTCCCGACCGGTTACCGTACCCGGACCGGCGGTGTCAGCGCGTCAATCTCGGTCGCCGAGCTCGGCGGCGCGGGTGGTCACCAACCGCTCGACGACCTGCACGACCACCCGATCCGACCCGGCGATCAGGGCGTCCAGATCGACCTCGCCGAGCGAGTCCCAATGCACGAACACCGTGCGCTCGCTGTACGAGGCGACGAGCCTGATGAGGTTCGCGGCATCGACCTGGTTGCGGGTCACGTGGTCGCCAGGGTCGAGGAACGAGTCGTGGATGACCAGCGTCGTGCCGGTCAACAGCTCGGCGCCGGTCGTGGTCGCCTCGATGGAGAGCACCTTGCTCGACCGGTCGGCATAACCGTTGTCGACCACGTCGGTCGTCACGCCGGCCCGAGTCACGTCGAGCGTCACCACGTCCTCGATGTCGGTGATCCCCGCCAATCGAACGAGGTCGCCTTCGCGCTCCACCGCCCGCTCCTCGACGTGGCGATCGGCTGTCGCGTCGAGCCCGAACGCGTCCACCACCGCATCGACCCACACCAGGGCGCCGGCGTCGGACCAATGCGAATCGGTACGGAAATACACAGCGTCGCCCAGTTCGGATCGTGCCGCGGCGAGCAGGGCGAAGGCGTCGAGGTACCGGGGATCGTTCGCGTCGGCCGCGGTGACGATCAACGCTTTGCGCTCGTCATCGCCGCACTGGGCCCCGGCCTGGTCGACCTCGCCGAGCAGATCGGGGTAGATCGTCTCCTTGTTCGGGATGACCGACACGATGACCGACGCGCCGGCTGCCTCGACCCGGTCGGCCAGAGCCGTGAGACGGGCGTGGGCCTCGACGGCTCCGATGTCGGCATCGCAGATCGCCCTCAGGCTCTCGGTGAGGAACAACCAACCGTCTTCGCCGAAGGTGACGCGCGAACTCGTCGTGCCGAAGATTTCCTGCTCGATGCGCTGGTTCGCCGACACCGCGAGGTCGCGCACCGGGAAGTGGTCCTCGAGGTAGGTGTTCCACCGCGACCACCAGGTTCGATCGAACACCGCGTCGACCGCGAACTCGGGTCGGGCCTCGACCGCACGGACGTCGTCCGCGTCGAGGTTGACCCCGGCCGCGTGCAGCAGCGGCGGCGCGGCGATGGCACCGATGAAGCCGAAGACGACGAGGAGGTTGGTGATTCGTTTCATAGGTCAGAATTGGAAGTAGAGGAATTCGGTGAACGTGCCGGAAGCCATCAAGACGACCGAGAGAGGCAGCGCCACCGCCACCAGGCCGACCCGGAGCGCCGGCGCCCAGCGGATGCTGCTCATCTCGATCTGGTGGCCGACGAACAGATCCCTTGGCAACACGACGCTGAGCGAGCCGATGATCATCACGGCCAACGTCTTGTTCATCAGCACCTGATCGACCGACGGCGAGACGGCCACGGTCGACGGGGTGAACATGGCGGCGAGATAGTCGACGGCCGAACCGAAGTCGGGCGCCCGGAACAAGACCCAGCCCACCATCACGAGTAACAACGTCAGGACCCTCTGCACGATCGGGTGCGGTGCCGACTCGGTGTAGCGCCGCTCGGTGGCGCGTTCGGACAGCATCAGCGCCCCGTGGTAGGCGCCCCAGATGACGAACGTCCAGTTCGCGCCGTGCCATAGCCCGGTGGCGAGGAAGACGATGCCGAGGTTCCGGTACATCGACACCTCCGAACCCCGGCTGCCGCCGAGCGGGATGTAGACGTAGTCGCGGAACCAGTTCGACAGTGTTATGTGCCACCGCCGCCAGAAATCGGTGATCGACAGCGCCGAGTACGGGCGCTTGAAGTTCTCGGGGAAGTGGAACCCGAACATGCGCCCGAGGCCGATGCCCATGTCCGAGTAGCCGGAGAAGTCGAAGTAGATCTGGAGGGTGTAGGCGATCACCCCCACCCAGGCGGCCGTGAACGTCGGGTCGGCATCGGATGCGAACGCGGCGTTGGCGACAGGGGCGACGGTGTCGGCGATCAGCACCTTCTTGGCCAGACCGTGGACGAATCGGGCCGCGCCCGAGGCCACGTCGTCGAGTGACACCGACCGGTGGCGTATCTCGGCGTCGAGTTGGCGAAATCGCACGATCGGCCCGGCGACCATGTGCGGGAAGAACGTGATGTACAGGAAGAAGTCGGCGAACGACGACGGCTTCGAGTCACCGCGATGGACGTCGACCACGTAGCTGAGGCAGTGGAAGGCGATGAACGAGATCCCGATAGGGAGCAAAGGGCCGTCCCAGGCCACGTCGGCGCCGACGAGATCGTTCACCTGCTGGACGAGCCATCCGGAGTACTTGAAGTACCCGAGCATGCCGACGTCGAAGAGCACCGCCAGCGTGCGGATGAGGTCGCGCCGAGGATTCGGGTGGTCGCCGACCGCCTCGCCCATGGCCCGACCGGCCGCCCAGTTGCCCGCGGCCAGAGCGACGAGCAGGAAGACCATGGCCCCGCCGCCCCACATGTAGAACACGACGCTGGCGACGGTGAGCAAGGCGTTTCGCTGCCGATGGGTGCGCAACCCCCAATAGAGCCCCAGCACCACCGGGAAGAAGTAGAAGAGGAAGGAGATCGACGAGAAGACCATGGGTGTTGGGTGCGGCCGGCCGCTCGGCGGACCGACGCACACCCGAGTGTACGAAACGAGCGCGACGTGGTTCCTGAGTCGAACGGATCGCTGTCACGCGTTGTTCACCCGGCGGCCACCGTGGGCCGATACGTTCGAGCTGTGCGAATTCTGGTGACCAACGACGACGGTATCGATTCGGTGGGGCTGCACCGCTTGGCGCGGGCGGTGGCGCCCCTCGGCGACGTGGTGGTCGCCGCACCCGACCGCGAGTACTCAGGCGCGGGGGCCGCCATCGGGGCCTTGTTCCTCACCAAACCCGAGGTGCACCGGGCGACCATCGACGGCATCGACGAAGTGTGGGCCGTCGGTGGGCCTCCAGCGCTGTGCGTGATGTTCGCCAACCTCGGGGCGTTCGGCCCCAAGCCCGACCTGATCGTGTCGGGCATCAATCCGGGCGCCAACGTCGGCCGATCGGTCTACCACTCGGGCACGGTGGGAGCGGTCCTCACCGGTCGCCTCCACGGGATCTCCGGGCTCGCCGTGAGCCAGGAGGTGACCGGTTTCGGTGTCGAGGGTCAGGGTTGGGACGAGATGCTGGAGAACCAGCTGTGGGACACCGCCGCCACCGTCGCCGCGGCCGTGACCGAGCGGCTGGTCGTCAGCCCCCCGCCCGAGCCGACGGCGATCAATCTGAACGTGCCCAACCTGGGGCTGGCCGACATCGCCGGATGGAAGTGGACCACGCTCGGCACCCGGCCCCCGCGCACGATGGGGAGCATCAGCCTCGAGCCCAAGCTCGGCCACGAGGGCAGCTACCGCGTCAAGATGCACTGGGGCACACCGGTTCAGCTCCCACCCGAGTGCGATGCCGGGGCGGTCATGAACGGGTTTGTCTCGGTGTCGATTCTCGGCCGCATCGACGCCCTCGACCCGGCGGGCCCAGCCGCCGCGGCCGTCGAGGCCGGCATCGGCTCGCTCTCCATCGAGCCGGCGCGGTGACCGATGTCCCGGTGACCAGCGGCCCAGTCATCAGCGGCCCAGTCATCAACGGAATTGACGTACGCAAGAGTTGGGGCTCGACGGCGGTGCACGAAGGTCTCACGTTCACGGTCGGCCGCGGCATCACCGCGTTGTTGGGCGCCAACGGGGCCGGCAAGACCACGCTGCTCGGCATGATCCTCGGTCTGCACCCGCCAACCGCGGGAACACTGCGCGTCTTCGGGCTCGACCCGGCCACCGCCGGTCCCGAGATCCGTCGCAGCATCGGTTACTCGCCCGAGCACCACACCTTGCCGCCCGACGTCAAGGCCCACGATCTCGTGCGGCACATAGCCGAGCTCCACGGGCTCCCGGCCCGCGACGCCACCAACCGGTCGAGCGACGCGCTGTGGGCGGTCGGGCTCGGCGAGGAGCGCTTTCGGCCGATCGGCACCATGTCGACCGGACAGCGCCAGCGGGTCAAGCTCGCGCAGGCCATCGCCCACGATCCCGAGTTGGTGCTGCTCGACGAGCCGACCGATGGGCTCGACCCGGTCCAGCGCGACCAGATGCTCGAGCTGATCCGCCGATGTGGCACCGAGTTCGGCATCGACATCCTCCTGTCGTCGCACCTGCTCGAGGAGGTCGAGCGGGTTTGCGATGCCGCCGTCATCCTCGGCGGAGGCCGGGTCGTGGCCAACGGCTCGATCGAGGAGCTGAGAGGCGGGGGAAGCGGCGTCGTGATCGAGGTCGATGACGACCCGGCGCCCGTGGTCGCTGCGCTCGCCGATCGTGGTCTTCGGGCCACCGTCGACGGCTACCGGCTCACGGTGCCTACGACCGGAGACGGCGACCTCGACACGATCCGCGACGCCGTGGCCCACGCCGGCGCCGGCCTCCGACGGATGATGCCGCGGCGCCGCACCCTCGAGGACGTGTTCCTCGACACCGCCGCGACCGACGCACTGAGTGAAGCGGCGGCGGCCGCTACCGGCGCCGCGGGAGACGGGCATGGCTGAGACGGCGAGGATCCTCGAGCGTGGCTACCGCGCCTACGAAGGCGACCGCGGCAACGTCGGCGCGGCGATGCGCACCACCGCCAAGCACGCCGTGCAACGGTCCCTCGGGCTCAAGCGCACTGCGTGGCAAAAGGTGCTGCCGATCGTGTCGATCGCCCTGGCGTACATCCCGGCCATCGTCTTCGTCGGTCTGGCCGCCCTGTCCGAACGATTCCGTATCGAAGAGGAGGTCGGCCCGACCTACGCCGAGTACTACGGGTTCGTGACCGCTGCGATCCTCGTGTTCACGTCGTTCGTCGCGCCTGAGGTCTTGTGCACCGACCGGCGCAGCGGCATGCTCGGCTTGTACCTGGCGTCACCGCTCACACGGAACACCTACCTCGCGGCCAAGACGCTCGCCGTCGGGATCATCCTCTCGATCGTCACCATCGGGCCGGTGCTGCTCGTGCTGTTGGGCCGCACGCTGCTCGGCCGGGGACCCGACGGCATCGACGGCTGGTTCACGACCTTCGGCCGCATCCTGCTCGCCGGCTTCATCGTCTCGTCGCTTCACGCGACCCTCTCACTCGCGATCGCATCGATGACCTCACGGCGGGCCGTGGCGTCGGCCAGCATCGTGGTCGTGCTGGTGGCCAGTGCGGCCGCAGTCGACGTGCTGATCAACGCGGGCGGCTCACCGAATCTCAGCGGCCTGCACCTATTCCGCCTACCGTTCCAGCTGGTCCACCGCGTGTACGGCGAGGAGTTCGCGCCGTTCGATCGGTTCGACGACGTGTCGACGGGCGTGCTGGCCGCCTCCTACGCCGGGTGGACCGCCCTGTTCGCCGGCATCACGTGGTGGCGGTACCGGAAGCTGGTCGTGACCCGATGAGCACGTTGCCGCCGCATCCGGCGGCACCCCCGCCTTCGCCGCCTCCGGCGGCACCGGTCGTCGTGGTCGAGAACGTGTCGAAGTGGTTCGGTGACCTGGTGGCGGTGAGCGACGTGTCGTTCCACCTCAATCCGGGTGTCACCGCGCTGCTCGGGCCGAACGGAGCCGGCAAGTCGACCATGATGCGGATTCTGTGCGGGCTCACGCCGCCGTCGATCGGCACGGTCGGCGTGCTCGGCCGCGACCCGCACGCCGATCTCGACGTCACCGGGCGGATCGGGCTGGTCCCGCAGCAGGAGGGCATCTTCGAGATGCTGACGGCACTCGAATTCGTGCGCCTGGCGGCGGTGCTGCACGGGCTGGCCGATCCCGACGGTTCAGCGCGCCACGCCCTGTCGGTGGTCGAGCTCGACGCCGATGATCGCCGCCGCCTGCCGACGTACTCCAAGGGCATGCGCCAGCGGGTCAAGCTCGCCCAGGCCATCATCAACGACCCCGCGGTGCTGGTTCTCGACGAGCCGCTCACCGGGCTCGACCCGCGCCAGCGTCTCCACATGATCGACTTGGTCCATCGGCTGGGCGACGAAGGTCGGGTCGTGCTGGTGTCGAGCCATGTGCTCGACGAGGTCGAGCGATTCGGGTCGCGGGTGCTCGTGATCGCCCAGGGCCGGCTGGCCGCCGAGGGCGACTTCCGGGCCATCCGCGACCTCATGGACGACCGCCCGTTGCGGATCCGGGTCCGCACCGATCGTCCCCGCGAGCTCGCCGCCACTCTCATCGGCACCGACGCCATCGTGGGCGTACGGGTGGAAGGTGAGGGGTCCGTCGTCGTCGACACCACCGAGGCTGCCCGCTTCCGCCGGGCTGTAGCCCCGACCGCCGCGTCGGTCGGGGCCCGGTTGTTCGAGGTCACGCCACTCGACGACGACCTCGAAAGCGTGTTCCGGTACCTTGTCGACCCTGCGGCCGGGCGCCCGAGGGGGTGACGGTGGCTCGTTTCGAGGCCCTGTACCGGCTGCTGCTGCGCAGCGTCGCGACCCGGGGGCGCGTGGTCGCGCTCGGCGGCCTGGGCCTGATCGGCGTGGTCATCGCCATCGCCGTCCGCCGGGGCGGCAACGGTGTCGAGGATGCGGCCCAGTTCGTCAACGCGTTCGGGCTCACCGTAGTGGTGCCGCTTACCACGCTGATCTTCGCCACGGCGGCACTCGGCGACGTGATCGACGACGGCACGATGGTGTACCTCTGGCTCAGGCCCGTGCGCCGCTCGCTGCTCGCCGGAGCCGCGGCGGCGGCGACCCTCACCGTCGTCGTCCCTCTCGTGCTCGTACCGCTGATCGCCGCGGCCATGGTGACCGGCGCGGGCTCCGATGTCGTGGTCGGCGCTGCGCTCGCCGCCACGGCCGGCACAGTCGCCTACACCGGCCTGTTCGTGATGCTCGGGGTTCGGGTCCGCCGCTCGCTGCTCTGGGGGCTGTTGTACGTGTTCATCTGGGAGGGGTTCGTCGCCAACGCCGGTCAGACCGCCAGCCGCCTCGCCATCCGGGCCTACACCCGGTCGATCCTGTCCGACATCGCGCTCGAGCCACCCCTCGAGCCCCTTCGTCTGGCGTCCATCTCGCCGTTCTGGTCCTACGCCGTCCCGGTCGCGGTGTTCGTCGCCGCCCTCACCTACACAACCCGGCGCCTCACCCGCCAAGACGTCGCCTGACCCCACCCCACCCACCCAACGCCCGATCCAACCCCCGAACTGGGTGGGTGGCGAGGGGTCCGAGACCCTGACGCCCCACCCAGTTCGGTCGGGGTGGGCCGCGACGTCACTAGCCTCAGACCATGTCGACGCCGCTGACCCTGCCGGAGAAGGTGTGGGAGCGCCACGTGGTCCACAGGTCCCCGGGCGAGCCCGATCTGCTCTACATCGATCTGCACCTAGTCCACGAGGTGACCTCGCCGCAGGCCTTCGACGGTCTCCGCCTGGCCGGGCGCGCGGTCCGGCGTCCCGACCTCACGGTGGCGACCGAGGATCACAACGTCCCAACCGCCGACATCGACCAGCCGATCGCCGATCCGGTCAGCCGCACCCAGGTCGAAGTGCTGCGCAAGAACACCGCCGAGTTCGGCATCACCAACTATCCGATGGGGCATCCGGACCAGGGGATCGTGCACGTGATCGGCCCCGAGCTCGGTCTCACCCAGCCCGGCATGACCGTGGTGTGCGGCGACAGCCACACCTCGACGCACGGGGCCTTCGGAGCGCTCGCGTTCGGCATCGGCACCAGCGAGGTCGAGCACGTCCTCGCGACGCAGACCCTCCCACAATCCAAGCCCGGAACGATGGCCGTCACCGTGAACGGTGAGCTGCCTCCAGGCTCGACCGCCAAAGACGTGATCCTGGCCATCGTCGGCCGGCTCGGCACCGGGGGCGGGATCGGCTCGGTCATCGAATATCGCGGTTCGGTGATCCGGGACCTCTCGATGGAGGGGCGGATGACCGTGTGCAACATGACGATCGAAGCCGGGGCCCGCGCCGGGCTGATCGCCCCTGACGACACCACGTTCGCCTATCTCGAGGGTCGCCGCCACGCGCCGAGCGGGGCCGACTGGGAGCGAGCCGTCGACGACTGGCGGACCTTGGTGACCGACGCCGACGCCGCCTTCGACGGGGAGATCGTGCTCGACGGCGCCGACATCGTCCCCCACGTCACCTGGGGCACGAACCCGGGTCAGGTGATGCGTCTCGACGGCGCCATCCCCGACCCCGACTCGTTCACCGACCCAGCCGAGCGCGACGCGGCGGCCCGCGCTCTCGCCTACATGGGTCTAACCGCGGGCACACCGTTTCGAGACGTCGCTGTCGACACCGTGTTCATCGGTTCGTGCACCAACAGCCGGATCGAGGACCTACGCGCCGCGGCCGCGGTGGCGGCCGGGCGCCAGGTGAAACCGGGCGTGCGGACCCTCGTCGTCCCCGGATCGGGCCGGGTCAAGGCCCAGGCCGAGGCCGAGGGGCTCGACAAGGTGTTCCGCGCCGCCGGCTTCGACTGGCGCGAACCCGGCTGCTCGATGTGCCTGGCCATGAACCCCGACAAGTTGTCGGTCGGCGAGCGGAGCGCCAGTACCTCGAACCGCAACTTCGAAGGTCGTCAGGGTCGCGGTGGTCGCACTCACCTCGTGTCCCCTGCCGTCGCCGCGGCCACCGCCATCGCCGGCCACTTCGCCACCCCCGCCGATCTGGGCTGAGAGGATCGCCATGAAAGCCGTCCGCATCGTTCAGGGCACCGCGGTCCCGCTCGACCGCTCCGACGTCGACACCGACCAGATCATCCCGAGCGACTGGCTCAAGCGAGTCGAGCGCACGGGCTTCGAGAAGGGTCTGTTCTCGGAGTGGCGCGACGCTCCGGACTTCGTGCTCAACGACGAGCGGTTCGCGGGGGCGAGCATCCTCGTCGCCGGACCGCATTTTGGCACCGGCTCGTCGCGCGAGCACGCGGTATGGGCCATCCAGCAATACGGCTTCAACGCCGTGATCTCGCCGCGCTTCGCGGACATCTTCCGCAACAACTGCACCAAGAACGGGCTGGTGCCGGTCCAAGTCAGTGCCGAAGTCGGAGCCTCGTTGCTCGCAGCGGTCGAGGCCGACCCGGCGCTCGAGATCGTGGTCGACATCGAACGGCTCACGATCGAGGCGCCGGCCATCGGGCTCTCAGCGGCGTTCCCGCTCGACCCGTCGACCCAGAACCGGTTCCTCAACGGCCTCGACGACATCGGCATCACCCTCCAGCAGGGCCGCGCCATCGACGCCTACGAGTCCCGCCGCGACACCTGGATGCCACGGTCCGCGTGACACCGAATCGCCCCCAGCCACCGGCAACCTGTCGCGACTTGCGACCCATGCACGCTCGATCCGCGACAGGTTCGAGGTGTAGGGGTCACACGACATGACCGGCGGGCACTTGGGTCGGGCGCTAACTCGATACCTCGCCGAGCGCGGGTCGGGAGACGTGTACGTCGACCCGGCCGCGTTCACCGCCTTCATCGACGGCGGCGCCAACCTCGGCTTGTACGCCACCGTGATCGATTCGCTGGCGGCCGAACATCGAGCGCTCAACCTTGGGTCGGTGCTCGACATCGGCTGCGGCGACGGGCGGGTCACGGCCGCGGTCGTGCCAGCTTCGTCCGCGGTGACCCTTCTCGAGCCGTCCGCCGAGATGCTCGCGGTGGCATCGGAGCGCCTGCGGAACGCCCGGGCGTTCAACGCGACGCTCGCCGAGCTCCTCGCGGCGGATGCGTCGACGTGGACGATCGCCCAGTCGACGTTCGCCCTCCACGCCATCGAACCGATCGCCCGGGCCGCCCAGCTCGCCGAGCTCGCCGGCCGGTGCGAACGGCTACTGGTCGTCGAGTTCGACGTGCCAGCGTTCACCGACAACCGTGCGCACGCCGACTACCTCACCGAGCGATATGAGCGCGGCTTGGCCGAGTACCCCGACGACGACCTGGTGGCACAGGGCTTCCTCATGCCGGTCCTGGTGGGGCAGCTCGACCCGTCGCAGCCCCGCCACACGTGGGAACAACCGATCGACGCCTGGGTCGCCGATCTGCGAGCCGCCGGCTTCACCGACGTCGTGTCCCGGGAACTGTGCGACTACTGGTGGGCCCCCGCCCACCTCATCGTCGCCACCCCCTGACCGCCATCCCTTCGTTCTTGGCGCGATTTTGGGTGTTCTGCACCCCAGATCGCGCCAGGAACGCTGGGAGAAACGACCGCTGAGGAAAAGTTCAGATCAGGACAGGTACGTGAGGGCTAGCTGCTCGCGGTGCCAGGCGGTGGTGCCGAAGAGGGCGGCGGCGGCCTGGGCGCGCTTCACGTGTAGGTGTGCATCGTGTTCCCACGTGAAGCCGATGCCGCCGTGCACCCGAACCATCGAGTCGGCGACGGCGAGGTACGCGGGTGCGGCGTGGCTCTTGGCGATGTGGGTCCACTTCGAGCGCGCGCCCGGCGCCGGTGCCAAGCGACGGCCCGCCGTCTCCGCGGCGACCCGGGAGCTCTCGACGTGTACGAGCATGTCGGCGCAGCGGTGCTTGATCGCCTGGAACGATCCGACCGGACGACCGAACTGCTCGCGGTCGCCTACGTACTGGACCGAGACCTCCATCGCTCGCCGCGCACCGCCGGCGCAGTCGAGGGCCATCGCCACTGCCGCCCGATCGACGAGCCACCAGTACAGGTCCTCGCCACCGGCGAGGACCGTGGCCGGAGTCGCCGAGAAGGTGACGGTCCCGACCCGACGGGTCTGGTCGAGCAGCTTTCCCGGCTCGGCCCGACCCTCCGCGAGCACGGTCACCGGACCGTCGGGCGACGAGGCCGCGACGACGTACGCATCGGCCCCGACCGCATCGAGCACGATGTCGGCCACGCCGTCGAGAACTCCGCCCGAGAAGGACACACCGGTGACACCCGGCCCGACGTCGCCCCCGCGGCCAAGCAGCGCCACTCCTATCCGGCGCTGGCCGGCCGCCAGCGCCGGGAGCCACTCGGCCTTGAGATCGGCCGATCCGCCGGCCGCGATCGCCGCCGCGCCGACCACGATCGACGAGACGACCGGGAGCGGCACCAGCCCCCGTCCGAGCTCGGACAGCACGACCGCGAGCTCGGCGAACGACATGCCCGCGCCACCGTGATCCTCGGGGATCTCGAGGCCCAGCCAGCCGAGGTCGGCGGCCTGGGACCACAGCCGCGAATCGTGTCCGACCGGGTCGTCGAGCAGCTCACGGACCCGCTCGATCGGGCAGACCTTGGCGATGACGTCACGGGCCACCGTCCGCAACTGGTCGTGCAGTTCTTTCATCTCGACGTCGGCGGACATCAGCTCGCCTCTCGCTCGCGGGGCAGACCGAGGACCCGCTCGGCGATCAGGTTCTTCTGTATCTCGTTCGTGCCACCGCCGATCAACAAGCCGTACGACAGCAGGTACCGGGAGATCCAGTCGTCGTGGCGGTCGGTCGTCGGCGACAAAGGTGCAGAGCGCAGCGCGTCGACACCGAGCGCATCGACGAGGTGCTCGTGGAACCGGTGCTGGACCTCGGAGAAGTAGAGCTTGATGATCGACGACTCGGGGCCGGACTCGCCGAACTTGACCTGCTCGGCGAGCACCTGCGCGTACAGTTCGGCGAGGATCTCGACCTCGGCCACGTCGGCCGCGAAGCGCTGGCGCAGCGCCGCGTCGTCGGAGGATCCGGCCTCCCGCATGGCCTCGGCGGCCGCGGGCACCCGTCCGAGCAGCGTCTGGACATTGGCGAGGAACAGGGGCCCGCGCTCGGTCTGCAGCGTCGTTTGCGACACTCGCCACCCGTCGTTCTCGGCCCCGATCCGGTGGGCGACCGGGATCAGCACGTCGTCGAGGAAGATCTCGCAGAACTCGGCGGAACCGGTGGCCTGGCGCAAGGGGCGCACGTCGACCCCGGCGGTTCGCAGGTCGAGCATCAGGTACGAGATTCCCTTGCGCTTCGGGACGGTCGGGTCGGTGCGCACGAGCAACAGGCACCAGTCGGAGTCGGCAGCCCGGCTCGACCACACCTTCTGCCCGTTCACCACGTAGTGGTCGCCGTCACGCACCGCCCGGGTCTGCAGCGACGCCAGGTCGGACCCGGCGTTGGGCTCGGAGAACCCCTGGCACCAGACCTCCTGACCACGCAGGATCGGCGGGAGGAACCGGGCTTTTTGCTCGTCGGTGCCGTGTACGCCGAGGGTCGCGCCGGTGTGGTTCATGGCGACGGCGAACAGCCGTGAGTCGGGCGAGTCGGCTCGCAGGTTCTCCTCGAAGATCACGATCTGCTGGGCCAGCGAG
>CAYMJU010000108.1:0-29059 GCA_964390555.1 uncultured Acidimicrobiales bacterium
CCGCGATGATGGCGATCGCTCGCGATCGGTTGCTCGTCGGCGAGGTGGTGAACGTCACCACCGAGTCCGTCGACGTGAACCGCTACGTGGCCACGCTGGCCTGCGCGGTGGGTGTCGAGCCCGACGTGGTTCCGGTCCCCGACGAGGTGCTGCCCAGCCTCGACCGACCGGTGTTCGGGCACCTGTTCGGCCGGCGTCACCACGCCGCGCTGAGCACCGAGAAGTACCGGGCCACGCTCCCGGCGCCCCGGTTCGATCTGTTGTCCGGCCACCGGCACACGTTCGAGTGGTTCCAGTCCCAGGGCTGGGACGCTCGGACCGACGCTCTCGTCGACCCGGTGTGGCGGGCGTCGTACGACTTCGATGCCGAAGCCGCCGCCGCGGCCCGGCTCAGAGGCCACGCCATTTGGCGTGGCCGTGGCCCGAGCGGCCCTGTCGCCGAAGGCGACAATGAGCGGGAGACGACTTCATTCGGACGGTCAGGCGCACGCCCATTGCCCGACGCGTTCTCGGACATCATGACGGCGCCGAACCCGGCGTGGCCGAGCGACGATGCGCTGTGGGCGGCGATCGACCACACGTTGCGGATCGCGATCCTCCCGGCCCTCGACGACGAGTGGGCCCGGCTCAGCGCCATCCAGCTCGTCAGCCTGGCCGCCTACGCGCGGTCCCGGGGTGTGGACCCCACAGATGGTCGGGTGGAGGTGGTCGCCGATGTGCTCGCCGGGCTGGCCGGCAATCCGCTGGTGGTGTGGGACGGCGTGCGGACTCCCGAGTCGGTGTTCGCCGCGGCGAGCGCGGCCCTCGCGGCGGCGGTCGGCCGCGATGACGCCGCCGCAACCTCGCTTCAGCGGACCATTCGGCCGCTCCTCGTTGCGCAACTCGATGACGACCTGGTCCGATCCTCGGCAACGCTGCCGGGTTTTCGCGGCACGCTTCCCGATGCTTGACCACCTCTCCGCCTGGCTCAGCGAGCAGCGAGGCGTGGCCACCCACATAGCGGCCTTGAACCGCATCGCGACCGGCAACTCGCGAGCCATGTGGCGCCTCGAAACCACCGACGGCGAACGGTACGTGGCTCGCGTCGAGCAGGGCGGCGTGTTCGCCACGTCGAGCGCCGAGGAGTTCCGGGTCATGGGCGCGCTCGCCACGCGTGGGGTCCCGGTCGCGCCGGTGCGTTGGTCCGAGCCGACCGGAGTCGTGCTGGGTCGGCCGTTCTTCGTGATGGACTTCGTCGACTCGGTCGCGCCGGGGGCCGACGAGCGGACGCTCGACGACCGATCCGCCCGGGCCCTCGTCGCTACGCTGGCCAGGCTCCATGCCGTCGATCCGACCGGGCTCGGGTTCGACCTCTCACCCGCGGCGGCCGATGCGACTCACGCCCAGATCGACCGGTGGCACGCCGTCGCTCGGTCATCGTCGCGGTGGCCGAACCCGTTGGTCGACGAGGCCGCGGCATGGCTTCATCACTTTGCGCCGCCCCTCAGCGTCTTGGCTGCGGTCCATGGCGACGCCGGCCCCGGCAACGTTCTGTTCGGCGCCGACGGCTCGGTCGTCGCACTGACCGACTTCGAGTTCGCGCACCTCGGCGACCCACGCGAGGACTGGGTGTACTGCGCCGCCATGCGCGGCTCGCGGACGATGTCGAGGACCGCGTGGGCCGACTTGTTCGCGAGTGGAGCGGGCGTTTTGCTCGACCCTGCCGATTGGCACTACTGGGAAGCGTTCAACCTCTTCAAAGGGGCGTGCGCCAACCTCACCTGCGCGGCGCTGTTCACCGACGGCACGAACCGGGCGCCGAACATGTTGGCTATCGGCACGGCACTGCACCAGTCGTTCCTACGCCGACTCGTCGACCTGACCGACCGACCACCCGGGGAGCCCTCATGACCGACGACAGACTTGCCATCGCCGACCTCGTTCACGCGTACTGCGACGCGGTGTGCCGCAACGACGCCGCGGCCTGGGGTGACACCTGGGCCGACGATGCCGAGTGGGATCTCGGGCGCGGCGTGGTGACCGGGAAGGGGGCGATCGTCGGCCTGTGGCTCGAAGCCATGGGCCGGTACAGCGTGGTGATCCAGAACGCCTTCAACTCCACCGCCGTCGTCGAGGGCGACCGGGCGTCGGGCCGGTGCTACGTCATCGAGCACGTGCAAGGCGCCGACGGCACGCCGCACCAGATGCTGGCGTGGTACGACGACGCGTATGCACGCACACCGGCGGGCTGGCGGTTCGCGTCGCGTCGGCTGACGGTGCTCTACCGGGGCCCGGCCGATCTGTCGGGCGATTTCACCCGTCCCAGCAGCCGGGCTTCCTGAGATGCCGCCGTTCGCCCGCCAGCGCGCCGCCACCCATCCCGACGAGGTCGCGCTTCGCGACCCGGCATGCGAGTTCGGTTGGGCCGACGTCGACGACACGGTCAACCGGGCCGTCAACGCGCTCCTGGCCCGCGACCTCGGTCCCGAACGGCGGGTGGCGCTGTTCGCCGAGAACTCCGCCCACACGGCGCTGGCCCATCTCGGTGCGCTGTTCGCCGGGGCTTCGAACGTGCCGACCAACTTCCACCTCACCGTGCCCGAGGCGGCGTACATCTTCGCCGACTCCGGGGCCACGGTGGTGTTCGTCGGACCGGAGACCCTCGAACGCGGCCTTGCCGCGGCGCGCCAGGCCGGTGCCCGCACCGTCGTCGCCTGGGGTGTCGAGGCGGCCGAGGGGGTCGTCACCTGGGATGACTGGCTGGCCGGTGCCGATCCCGACGAATCGCCGAGCGACCTGGTGCCGCTCCCTCCGTTGATCTACACGTCGGGCACGACCGGGAGGCCCAAGGGTACGGTGCAGCCACCCACGCTGTTCGCCGGCGGGGCGGACATGGCCGAGCACGTGGCCAACCTTGGCACCAGCCGGTTCGCCCGTTTCGGCGCCCACCTGGTCGTCGGTCCGATGTACCACACCGGCCCGCTGTCGGGATCCCGGTTGCTGGCGGGCGGCATCCCGGTGAACGTGCTCGGCCGGTTCGACGCCGAGGCCACGCTGGCCGCCATCGAGGCCCACCGCATCGAGACATCGGTGCTGGTGCCCACCCATTTCGTGCGCCTGATCGCATTGCCCGACGACGTCAAGGCCCGCTACGACGTGTCGTCGCTGAAGTTGGTGTCCCACACCGGCGCCGCCTGCCCGGTCCCGGTGAAGCGGGCCATGATCGACTGGTGGGGACCGGTGTTCGTCGAGGCGTACGGGGCGTCTGAGACCGGCACCACCTGCCAGATAACGAGCGAGGAGTGGCTGGCCCATCCCGGTTCGGTCGGGCGGGCCATCGCGCCGTTCGAGGCGCTGGTGTTCGACGACGACGAGCAACCGGTGCCGCCCAACACCGAGGGCCGGCTGTTCTTCCGTGACACGACCGGGCGCGGGATCGTGTACCACAACGACCCCGAGAAGTCGGCGGCCGCCCACATCGCCCCCGGCGTGTTCACGCTCGGCGAGATCGGGTTTCTCGACGCCGACGGCTACGTCTTCATCACCGACCGGTTCTCCGACATGGTCGTGTCGGGCGCCGTCAACATCTACCCGGCCGAGGCCGAGCAGGTGCTGATCGAGCACCCCGGCGTGGTCGATGTGGCGTGCATCGGCGTGCCCCACCACGAGATGGGTGAGCAACTGATCGCTCTGGTGATCCCCGCCGACCCGGCGGCCCCGCCCGACCCCGACGAGCTGGCGGCGTTCTGCCGCGACCGGCTGAGCCACTACAAGTGCCCCCGCCGGGTCGAGATCGTCACCGACCTCGGACGCTCCGCCATGGGCAAGCTCAACAAACGCCAGCTCCGCGCCCCCTACTGGACGTGAGTCACAGCAACTCGTCCCGGCGAGTGCGTCGACCACCTCGGTTTGCAGGCTCAGCACCCTTGAGATCACGCGGAACGCGCCCGCGGGCGCGGCGCCAACATCCAAGCCGAGATCCTCCTCAACGTCCACGAACGGCCCGACGGCACCATCTCCGCCTGCTTGACCGACGGGACACCGGTCCCCGGGCCCGGCTACAGCGACCTCTACGACCACGCGTACCTACGGCTGTTGATCCGCGACGCCCACGGACACCCGATCGACGCCACCAACCGGCGCCGGCACCCCACAACACGCCAGAAACGCGTAGTCCAGGCCCGAGCCGGCTGGACCTGCGACCAACCCGGCTGCGGCGCCCGGACCTTCCTCCAAACCCACCACAGCGTGCCGTACGAGACCAGCCGCCACACCGTCACCGACGAACTCCGACTCAAATGCTCTGAACCACCGAGAGCACCACCAGAAAGCGGCATGACGGCGCAAGACGGCGACCTGACGGGTCGAGACGATCGCCTACATCACCTAGACCGTCGGCAAAGACCCCGACACAACCACCGCGATCAACCGCGCCCCGCTATCCACGTACGTCTCGGCCAACACACAACTGATCGAGGCGGCGCTTGTTCGGCAGGCCGATCTCGCGGTCGAGTTCGTGGCCGTCGGGATCGAGGACGACGATGGTGGGAATGCTCATGACGTTGAACGCCGTGGCGATCCCAGGGTTCTCGTCGACGTTCACCCGCGCGAACTGCAGTCCTTCGGAGGCGTGATCGGCTGCTCGCGCGTCGAACTGCGGATGGAGCTGCTTGCAGGGGCCGCACCACGGCGCCCAGAAGTCGACGATGGTCAACTTTCGCTCCAACGCCGTGAAGAACGACGCGTCGTCGAGCTCGACGACCTTGGGCCCCGAGGTGGCGTCGACCGCGCTCGGGGCGGCGCCATTGCCGGCATCCGATGCATCGTCCCGGCGACGACGGAAGCGCTCGAAGAACGAACGTCGGGGTTCGGATGGGCCCGCATCCTCGATCCTGACGCCGTGCCAGAAGGCGACACGACCTTGGATCTTCTTCGCCGCCGACGAGGGCGTCGGGTAATACCAGGCGGCGTCGCGGTTCAGCTGACCGTCGACGTTGACCGAGTAGTACGACGCCTGACCCTTCCACGGGCACACCGTGGTGGCGGTGCTCGGCACCAGGTACCGCTCGTCGACCGAGTCGGCCGGGAAGTAGTGGTTGCCGTCGATGATGACGGTGTCGTCGGATTCGGCGATGACCACCCCGTTCCAATGTGCGCGGACCATGTCGCAGGTGCCCTTCTCGTTGAGTGTCGTGTGAGGGGAACCCGGTGGCGACGTTCTCGCTTCCCGGCCGATTGCGTGCCCGCGGACCGCGGAAGTCGTCGCCTGCTGACCGGGTTCCTCGATCAGTCGACGACCGATCGGGTCGTTGCGAGTGTGCGGAGGCGAGATGACCACAGCGTTCGTCCTGTCGGGGGGCGCCAACCTCGGCGCCGTGCAGGTGGGGATGCTGCGCGCGCTCCACGAGGCGGGCATCCGGCCGGACCTGCCGGTCGGGGCGAGTGTCGGTGCGATCAACGCGGCATGGGTGGCGGGAGCGCCTCCTGACACCGGTGTCGACGAGCTGGCTGCGATCTGGACGTCGATGCGACACGGCGACGTGTTCCCGTTGCGGCTCGGCCTCGGTCTCGCACGCCGTCGACCTCGGCGCCGACACCATCTACGTGCCCGCGACGGGCGACGCGTGTTCGCTCGAGCGCGCGCCGACCTCGGCGCTGGCGATCACGATGCACCCCGTGTCACTGATGATCAACCGCCGCCTGTCGGCTGACGTCGACCACTTCCTCGCGCGCTCCGACGTGCGCGCGATCCCACCGCCGTGCCCGATCGACGTCAGGCCGAACGACTTCAGCCGCGCCGCCGAACTGATCGATCGGTCTTACTCGCTCACGGCCTCCTGGCTCCCCGGCGCCGGCGATCGGTCGGTCAACCCACTCGACGAGCACGCCCACCTGGCGCACCGTCGCTGACGGTTCAGGGTGCGTCAGCCGGATCGAGGCCGAGGTCGTCGGCGATCGTTCGCAGCGACGCGCCGATCGGCACGCCCGTCGCGTCGACGAGGCGGTTCATCATCTGGAAGTTGCCGGCGACCGCCGCGGCACGGGCCACCGCAGACGGCCCGCCCATCGCGGTAAGCGCGGCTCGCTCCTCGTCGAGGTTCGTGTGATCTCGGATCAGCGCCGTGACGAACCGCAGCAATTCGGTGCCGTCACGCAGCAACGCGTCGGGAGCTCGGTCCGTGATCGCACGGAGATCGATCGGCTGGCTGGTGGCGTGGGCGCTCGCACGGAGCATCCCGGCGTGGACGAACAGTCAAAACAGGCAGTCGTTGAGATACGACACGCGGGCGGCGACGAGTTCCATCTGCGCGCGCGTCAGGCCGCGTTCGGCGTGCAGGTCGAGCATGTCGGCGTACGACAGGTACATCGCTCCGTGCAGTGCTTCCTGTGCTGTGGCTTCAGCGGCCACGGCGGACAGCGCGCTCGGCGGTCCGATCGCTCCGACGGCCGGCACCCAGCCCGCCCGGCGCCGTGCGGTCGTAACCACCGATCGGCTGGGTTCACCGGGGCGGTCGGTCGGGACGTCGCGTGGCGGTCGCCCGAGGCCACGTTCGTAGGTGTCGATCGCAACGACACGGCTGACAACCCCGACGATCTCGACGTACCGCTCGCGTGCCAGGCCGTTGGATTCCAGGTCGTCGACGGAGGCGGCAGTGATCGATGCGGCGTCGTGCGCTACGGCCGTGGCCGCGCGCTTCGTGGTCGCGTCGACGTCGACGTCGGCGTCCGGGTCGCGCACGATTCGGATCAGATCGACGCGCTCGGCGCCGGTGAGCCAGGTGCCGGGTTCCCCGAGTCGGGACCACTGATCGTCGACGACTTCATCGATCGCCGTCGTGGACGCGATCGCGGCCCTGTCGCTGTCAGCGCTTTCCATCACCGGATCCTGCCACGCCCGAACCGCGCGCCGGGGTGACGGTCAGTCATGGACGATCCGCGCGCCCTGCCAGAACGCGATGCACCCCTCGATGAGACGTCGCGCGAGCGGCCACGGATGTTGGTACGCGATCGTAGCGTTCGGTGCCATTTCTTGTCGCCCTGGACGTGCCAGTAGCTGGCCTTGCCCTTCCAGAAGCATCGGCTGGTGGTCTGACTCTCGACCAGTGCATCGAAGTCGACGCTCCCGATCGGGAGGTAGGTCATGCCCTCGACATTGCGCACGTCGTCGCTCTCGGCGATCACGACCCCGTCGAAGATTGCTCTCGTCATGTATCCGGAACCCGGCCGGCCGTGGTCGGATTCCCCCGATCTACGGACGATGTTCAGACGATGACGCCCCCGTAGGGGATGCCGGCGAGGTGACGCATGTCGCGGTCGAACGTCGTGAGGTCGTCGAGACGCAGCTCGGCGAGGTGGGCGTGACCGCACGCACGCGCCAGCACCGTCATCAGTTCGACGGTCGACTCGAGGAAGCGGGTCAGTCGCTGGGCGGCGTCCCCGACGACGAGGCGTTGGCGCAGCCCGGGCTTCTGAGTGGCGATACCGACAGGACAGCTGTCGGTGTTGCACGCCCGCATCCCGAGACACCCGATGGCCTGGAGCGCCAATTGGAGATCGCCACCGCGTCAGCGCCGAGCGCGAGCGCCTTGATGTAGTCGACGCCGATCGCGAGCGCGGCGTCGATGTCGTCCTCGATGTGCAGCGCTGACAACTTGGCCCCGATCGGGATGCCGCCGGACACCTTGCGCACCTGCGCGGCGATGTCACGGAAGTCGTCGATGGTGCGCAGGTCGGTGAACGTGGCGGGCGACACCGCATCGGTGCCCTCTGCCAGTTCGCGGACCTCGGCGATGCGGCCGACGACCTTTCTGCCTGGCAGGTGGACGCCGGTGCCGGTCTTGGCGCCCTGGCCGAGCTTGAAGTGGAACGCCTGCACGTCGCGCACCTTGTCGAGCGACCAGCCGAACTTCGCCGACGCCAACTCGTAGAAGTAGCGGGAGTTCTCCTGACGCTCCTCGTCGAGCATGCCGCCCTCACCCGAACAGATGCCGGTGCCGGCACGCTCGGCCCCCCGAGCGAGCGCAACCTTCGCCTCCTGCGACAACGCACCGAAGCTCATGTCCGACACGAACAGCGGGATGTCGAGTCGCAGTGGAGCGTCAGCCGATGCGCCGATGGTGACGTCGGTTCCCACCGGTTCGTCGAGGAGCGGGCGTCGCGCCAGCTGAGAGGTGACGATCTGGATGTCGTCCCACGCCGGGAGGCGATCGTGGGGGACCCCCATCGCGTCATCGGCCCGTGGTGGCCGACTTGCGTGAGCCCGTTCGCTGCGAGTTCGCGGATTGCTGCGACGTGAGGTTCCTCCGGCGCGCCGTGGACGTCCTGGTAGGCGCCTTGGTAGGCGCTGCGGTCGTACGGCTGACGACGACGAGGTCGACGTTGCCGAGGAGAGCACCGATGGGATCGCGATCGGGCACGTCACTCCAACGGGCGATGGGAAGTGGTCGCATGGCTCTCCGTTCGGTTCCGGGGATCGGCTCGAGGTGGTGGCGGACGTGGCCACACTGTCAGAGAACCCGATCGCGAGCGGATCCGCGCCAGCGGCGCCACACTCGTGCGTGAATCCACAGCGCCGAACGCACTTGGACCCGTTCGATCGACATCGCCGGAGCGACACTCGGCGAACTCGCCGCATTCGCCGCATTCGCCGACGTGGATCTCGACGCCGAGTTCTGGGCGGGCCACGACACCCCACCGGTCGGTGACGCCGACGAACCGCTCGATCTCGACGCTGCCGCGGCCCGACGCGGCGGCGACTGGTATGCCATCGTCAGCCAGGCGCTCGACCAACTGGTGCACAGCGCGCCGGCCTTCGGCGCACCGTCGCTCGTGCAGCTGTGGCCGGTGCACTTCGACGCCGCACTCGACATGGCGTTCGATGCCACCGAGCCCACGACACACCGCGTCAACATGGGCGGCTCGCCCAGCGACGGCTTCCACGCCGCCCCCTACGTATGCGTCGGACCGTGGACGCCCGGGCGACCCGACGACGCGACATTCTGGAACGCGCCGTTCGGTTCGGTCCTCGGCCACGACGCCGTCATGGCAGCGCCGGATCCCGTCGACGCTGCGTTCTCGTTCTTCCGCGCCGGGCTCCAACGGCTGACAGGATGACCGCGATGGAAGAACACGCGCCCGCACCGTCGACCCAACCCGTCACCGCCCCGTCGGGGCCGCACGAGTGGCACAAGGTGCTCGATCCCGACGAACTCGGCGATCAGCGGGTCACCACCGTCGCCGTAGGACGTCGCACCCTGTGCATGACGCGGGTGGGCGACACGTACGGAGCGCTCGACAACGCCTGCCCGCATCAGGGCGGCCCGCTGGGGGAGGGTTCGATCGAGCGCGGATGGCTTCGCTGTCCGTGGCACGGCTACGACTACTCGCCGTGCAACGGCGCTCCGCCGCCGTCGTTCGACGACGCACCTGAGGCCCATGCGGTCGAGGTCCGAGACGACGGTGTGTATGTGGCGCTCGCGCCCGAACCGGAGCGCGAGCGCACCGTGTCGGACGTTCTGGTCGAGACGATGACCAATTGGGGTGTCCGGGCGGTCTTCGGGATGGTCGGGCACTCCAACCTCGGGTTTGCCGACGCGTTGCGCCTCGCCGAGCAGCGCGGCGACCTCCGTTACGTGGCGATCCGCCACGAGGGTGCCGCTGCGTTCGCCGTCAGCGCCTACGGCAAGCTCACCGGCGAGGCCGCCGCCTGCTTGGCGATCGCCGGACCCGGCTCGACGAACCTGCTGACCGGGCTGTACGACGCCCGCGTCGACCGGGCGCCGGCGCTCGCCATCTCCGGGCAGGTGCCGTCGAAGGTGAAGGGACGCGGCGCGTTCCAGGACCTCGATCTTGACCGGGCGTTCGCCGACGTGGCCGGCTACAGCCAGACGGTGCAAGCAGGATCCGACCACGCCGAGCTGATGACGACGGCCTGCAAGCACGCCATCGTGGGACGCGGCGTCGCCCACCTCGTGCTGCCCGACGAGGTCCAGACCATCGCATCCGACGCGGCCGCTGGCGGCCCTGCTGGACGTGTCGGCGACCGGCGCGTCGCACCTCCTGATGATGTCGTGCGCACAGCATCTGAAGCACTGGCCGCCGCCCGGCGCCCGGTCTTCGTCGTCGGTCACGGCGCCCGCGACGACATGCAATCCATCACAGCCTTGGCCGAACGCCTCGGGGCGCCGGTGCTGACGACGTTCAAGGCCAAGGGTCAGATCTCCGACCACCACGAGCTCGGCGCCGGCGTGCTGGGCCGCAGCGGCACGCCCGTCGCGAGCTACCTCATGAACGAATCCGATCTCCTGGTCGTCTGGGGCGCGTCGTTCTCGAACCACACGGGCATCGCCCCCTACAAGCCGATCATCCAGGTCGACGACGACGCGATGGCGCTCGGTCGCTTCCATCCCGTCGACACCCCCGTACTCGGCGATGTCGGCGTCACCGCGACGAGACTCGCGGCGGCGCTGCCGGACACGATCGCGGCGATCGATCAGCGCTCCGATGTCGCCGAACGATGGGCGATCTGGCGCACCGAGAAGCAGTCGCGCATCGGCGACGATCGTGGACGCGGTGTCGGATCGGCGGCATTGTTCGACGCGCTCGGACGCCACGTCGCCGGTGACGCCGTCGTGTGCGTCGACGTCGGCAACAACGCGTACTCCTTCGGTCGGTACTTCGAGGTCGACCGGCAGTCGGTGCTGATGTCCGGGTATCTCGGCTCGATCGGCTTTGCCATGCCGGCGGCACTGGGCGCCTGGGCCGCCATCGGCGACCGACGCCAGATCGTCGCCGTCGCCGGCGATGGTGGGTTCGGTCAGTACGCGATGGAGATGACCACCGCGGTACGTCACGACATGGACCTCACCGTCGTCGTGCTCGACAACAGTGAGCTGGGCAAGATCTCCAAGGAACAGCGCGCTGGCGCATTCGACGTTTGGCAGACCGGCCTCGTCAACCCCGATTTCGCCGCGTTCGCCCACTCGTGTGGGGCGCTCGGGCTCACTGTTGCCGACCGGAGCGCGCTCGACGACACGCTCCGCCAGGCGCTGGCGCACCGCGGTCCTGTACTCGTGCACCTCCACGCCGACGTCGCCCTCGTGTGACGACGACGTCGGCGTGCGAAGTCGGGGCTCAGACCGTCGCCGGTGCTGACCAGGTGCGGGAGGCGAAGACGCCGTCGATCGCGTGATCGTCGCGGATCGCGTCGGTGACCTCGACGGGCGTCTTCTACATGTGGTCGGCGATGAAGCTGTGGGCCGCCATGCAGTAGTCGCACGCGTTGTAGCCGCTGATCGTCAGGAACACGGTTTCCTGCTCCGCCGGCGTGAACCCTGATCCGATCCGGAAGCGTTGATACCCGTCGAGATACGTCGCGAGCAGGCCGGGAGAGTTCGCCATCACGCCGTACATGTTGGGCACCATGCCGGTCGCCGCCGGCGCGTCGGCGAGGCGCTCGGCGGCGTCGCCTTCTGCGGTTCGCTGTTGGTGGTGCGGCTTCACGGTTGCACCGGTCATAGAATCGCGCTCCATCCGCAGCTGCGTGTTCTCGGCACGCTCATCCGCGCTCACGCCGGTGCCAGCGGCACGTTCCCGGCGGGCCTTACCGACCCAGTTCCCGAGCGTGCCCTCGACAACACCGATCGAGCGGCCCTCATCGAGGACCATCGCGACAGCATCACGCTGGAACTCTGGCGGATACTTCGCCGGGCGACCCGGCAACCGATTCTTGATGGACATGAACTTCCTCCTATACGAGGTGTCCGCCCAACGGGGGGGATGCTCAGACTGGACGGCTACCTCGATGGAGGCCAGTACGCCGCCCGGGCGACGAAGCCGCCTCGGTTCAACGAGGCGTGCCTTGGCCTCGAGAAGAAGTACCCGAAGAACGAGCACCAATCACTCGGCTCGAATCACGATCCCCCGGCTGCTGCTCGGCCTCTACGACGTACGGAACAATCGTGGGGTCGGTCACGCCGGCGGTGACGTGAATCCGAATCAGATGGATGCCACGCTGTTCCTCTACGGCGCGAAGTGGGTGATCGCCGAAATCGTCCGCCTTCTTCATGATCTCACGACGGAGGAAGCCGCTCTCCTCGTCGATGCATTGGTTCAGCGTGAGGTTGCCGGAGCGGAGGAGGTGCCCGGCGGTCGAGCCGAGGCGGAGTCGCTTCCATCCGGTGCGGCCTCGGGTGCCGATGACCACGAGCTGCGGGTCGTGGTCATCTGAGCGTCCCGAACGCAGGGCGAGTCGAACGAGTGCAGCGAGTAGGCGGTAGAGGATGCGAGACACGAGTGGCCAGGATGGCGGCATCGCCCCTGGTCAGCACCCAGGCGCGCATTTCCGAGCCCCACAAGCGTCGGCGAGCCAGGCGGACACGTTCTGCTCGTCGGCCTCGGCGGCTTCGCGGACGGCCGTTGCGAGTTCTGTCTCGATCGAGACGGTGAGTCGTTCGACGATCATGGGGATCACAATTCGTCATACCAGTCGCGAGGCCGTCACGTCTGAGCACGAGCGTTGCAGTCAACGCGCGGTTCGAGCCGGCGCCGTGGTCACCTCAACCCCGGACCGGGGCGTTGGCGTTGCAGCCCATCATGTAGCGAAGGCGCGGCGACAGTTGGGCCGCTTGCTCGGCGGTCATCGGCGTCCGCAGATCGACGAAGGGCTTCACCCAGCACCTGCCATACTGCACGATCACCCCGCGCCGCATGGCGTCGGTGGTGTTCTCACCGTGGCGGTGCCACGTCTGCGACAACCAGATCGCCACCGAGCCGGCCGGACCTTCGAGCACCACCTCATCTTCGACGTCGCCCCGGCCTCGCGGTGGCTGACGTAACGTGAGGTGACTGCCGCGAGCGACGTGGGTGGCGCCGTTCTTGACGTGGAAGTCGTCGAGCATCCACGCCGTCTGAATGCTGAGGGTGAAGTTCGGGAACGGCTCGGGGACCTGGGTGAGGGGCGAGTCGACGTGCCAGCCACCGCTCGACGAGTTGGGACCGACGGCGTTGACGCTGACGTCGAGCAACACCGCGTCGCGCCCGAGTTGGTCCTCCACGATCGACATCATCAGCGGATGCTCGAGCAGTTGTGCGAAGGCCTTGTCCTTGTTGATCAGGTTGAAGATGCGTTGCGATCGACCACCGTCGAAGTGGGTCGGGATGTGAATGAAGCTGATGCAGACGTCCTCGTTCGACACCGGCCAGGGCGTGTCGAACTCCTCGTGCTGGCGCAGCGTCAGTCGCTGCGAGAGCCGGGCCTGCTCGTCCTCGTCGAGGTCCCAGATCCGGGCGTACCACAAGAGCCGGTCCTGGTCGGGTTCAGGCGCGTCGGGACCCGGGTCGAACGGGTGGGCGCGTTCGTGGTCGAGCAAGTGTTGCACGCGCTCGCCGAGATCGGCGATGGTGGCGGCGTCAAGCGCACCCGCGACCACAACGTACCCGTCGGTCAGCAGGCGGTCGAGGGCGGCCTCTGCGCTGGTGGTGGCAGCAATCGTCGTCATCGTGTGCTTCGCTCTCTATCCGGCACGCCGCGCAGTGAGCCCGCCATCAACCATCAACGAGGTACCGGAGATGTACGAGGCGTCCTCCGAAGCCAAAAACGTGATCGCCGCCGCCACTTCCGACGCCTCCGCGATACGGCCGAGGGCGACGCCCCGCACCATCGCCGCCTCGGCTGCGGCAGGGTCGGCGTTGAGGTTGATCGAGTCCTGCACCAACCGTGTGCGGATGAAACCCGGGCACACGACGTTGACGCGGATCCCGTGCTCGCCGTACTCGAGCGCCATGCTGCGGGTCAGACCCACCAGACCCGATTTGGCAGCAGCGTACGGAAAGAAGCCCTTGAGCGTGACGAAGGCGTGCAACGACGACACATTGACGATCGAGCCGCGCCCTGCGGACTGCATCGCCGGCACCACGCATTTCGCGGTCAGCCAGGCGGCCCGCAGGTCGACCGCCATGAACGCGTCCCACTCGTCGGTCGTCATCACCGTCGAGTCGAAGTTGGCGTTGACTCCTGCGTTGTTGACGAGCACGGTCGCCTCACCGAGCTCGACGCCGGTGCGAGCGATGGCATCTGCAATCTGGTCCTCGTGAGCGATGTCGCACTGGTAGAAGCGCACCTGCTCACCGATCTCGGCCGCAGCCTGCTCGCCGACGTCGGTGTCGACGTCACAGAAGGCGACGCGCGCCCCCTCGTCGACCAGTCGCTTGACGGTGGCTTGGCCGATTCCCCGTGCGCCGCCGGTCACGAAAGCGACCTGCCCGTCGAAGCGGCTCATGCCGTCACCTGCGCTGCGACGTCGGAAGCGAGCTGGTTGCACGGCCGGCCGGCGACACCGGCGTCGACCACCAGGACCGCGCCGGCCAGAGGGTCGTCGGCGCGCTCGTCTGGAGCGAGCTTGTGACGGGACGTGGTGACAAACATCGTCGCCAGATCGTCGCCGCCGAACACGGGGCAGGTGGCGAATCGCGTCGGCAACGCGATGTCGAGCATCGGCGTGCCATCGGTGTCGAACCGCCGCACGATGCCGCCTTGGAACAGGCACAGCCACACGCAGCCCTCGGCGTCGATCGTCAAGCCGTCGGGCAGCCCGTCGTCGGGGTCGATCGTGGCCCATGGACGGCGGTTCTCGACGTCGCCGGTGGCGACGTCGTACTCCCACACGTCGATCTGCTGGGTGGTCGAGTCAACGTGGTACATCCGGCCGCGATCGACGTCCCAGTCGGTGCCGTTGCCGAGCGTGATCGTGCGGATCTTGGCGAGCCCGCGGCGGTCGAGCCGGTAGAGGCCGCCGTGGTCCGGTTGGCGGGTCTTCGACATCGAGCCCATCCACAGCCGGCCACCTGGGTCGGCCTTGCCTTCGTTGAGTCGATTGCCGGGTATCCCGGGCTCGACCGGCGACCGGCCCAGCTCGTGACCGGCCTCGTCGATGGCGATCACGTCGTTGCCGTTGCCGCACACCCGCGTCGTCGAGCCGGCGACGGGGATCGCGAAGCTGAGCGGCGCCGAGAGCCGGAGCGTCGACGACTCGCCGGTGGCAGGGTCGAGATCGTGGACCTCGCCGCGGTTGATGTCGACGTAGATCAGGCGCTCACGGGCGGCGTCCCAGTAGGGCATCTCGCCCAGCTCGCAGCGATGGGCAAACGGCGCGTCGACGTGCATGCCCGTCAGTCTTCCAGCACCTTCGACGCCCGGCGGACCGGTTGCCATGCACGCGCCTTGGCCGACCGCACCGCCGCGTCGACCACGAGCGCCACCTGCAAGCCATCCATGAAGCTCGGATCGGCGCTCGTCTCGCCGCGGGCGATCGCACCGAGCGCCTTCGAGACACCGGTCGTGAAGCCATCTCTGAAGCCAATCCCCTGGCCTGGCACCGCCACGAAGCTCCCGACATCGGGCTGGCCGCCGCCGATCAGCACCGTGCGGAAGCCGTTGTCGGGGTCGCTGACGTTTCCGGTGAGCACACCGATCTCGTTTGACCGCTCCCAGGTGAACCGGATCGCGCCTTGCTCGCACACGAGATCGAAGCCGAGGTCGCACTTGTGCCCGCGCAGCGCCCAGCTCGCCTCGAGCACGCCGCCGGTGCCGTTGTCGAAGTCGACGACCATCGTGACCAGATCGTCGACACCCGGCGTCGGGGTGTCGCGCTGCACGAGCTCGCGGGTGGTGGCGTAGATGCCGTTGATCTCGCCGCACAGGTAGCGGCTGATGTCGATGATGTGCGATCCGAGATCGCCCAGCGCTCCGGCGCCCGACTCGGCCAGGCGGGATCGCCAGCCAAGATCGTGAGCGGGGTTGGAGGCGTAGTCCTGCAGCATCCAGCCCCGGAAGTGGCGGACCGCACCCAACTCACCGGAGTCGATCAGCTGGCGAGCCCATGAGATCGCCGGCCAGGTGCGGTAGTAAAAGCACACCTGGGCGACGCGCTTGGCCTCGTCGGCGGCGGCGGCCATGGCGCGGGCCGCTTCCCACGAGTGTGCGATCGGCTTCTCGCAGATCACGTGCTTGCCGTGGGCGAGGGCGTCGCAGGCGATCTCGGCGTGAAACACGTTGGGCACGCAGATGTCGACGACATCGATGTCGTCGCTGCGAGTGATCTGGCGCCAGTCGGCATGGCTGCGTTCGTAGCCCCATGCCGTGGCCAGCTCGGCGGCGCGATCGGCTGCAACGTCGGCCGCGGCAACCAGCCGGATCTCGCGGGGCACATCGGGGTAGGTGCCAGCCACCAGCCGGTAGGCGGCCGAGTGGGCGAAGGCGATGTTGCCGGAACCGACTATGCCGATCCGCAAGGTTTCACCCACGTTGCTCATCGACTGACTCGGGCCTTCTCGATCACGGCCACGCTCTTGAACACGTCGTCGAGCGGTGTGCCACTTCCTGGCACTCGATCTTGCTCGATCGTGGCGAAACCGTCGTACCCGATCTTGTCGAGCACGTCGAGCACTGCGCCGATGTCGACCAGCCCGTCACCGATCGGGCAGAAGATCCCCTCCTCGATTGCTCTCCAGAACGTCAGCTGCTCGGCGTCGACCCGCGCCAGCACATCGGAGCGAATGTCCTTGAAATGCACGTGACCCAGCCGATCCGCATGACGCTCGATCATCACCGAGGGATCCATCCGGGCGTAGGCGAGATGGCCGGTGTCGAGGCACAGATCGAGGTCGGTGTCGGCGACGAGTCGTTCGACCTCGTCTTCGAACTCGATGTATCCACCGACGTGGGGGTGCACGACAGGGTGAACGCCGTGCCCACGGGCGACCTCGGCGATGGCGTTGAACTGGTCGATCATCGCCGCCCATGCGTCGTCGTCGAACCGGCGCGCCGCGTCATGGCGTCCGGCGGTGGCGACGCGCACGGCGTCGGGCTTGTCGATCAGCGACAGGATCGTGCCGCCCGAGGCGGCGATCAGGCGACTCACCCGTTCAGCGATGCCAAGCAGCCGCTCACGCGCCGCCGGGTCGTGGAAGTCGTCGAAGATGAAGGACCCGGCCGAGAGCAAGTTGCGCTCGGCCAACAGCTGGCGAACGACACCGGCCTCCTCGGGCAGGTAGCCGACGGGGCCGAGCTCCATCGCTGGCAGTCCCGATGCGGCGATGTCGTCGATCACCTGTTGCCACGGCGGGTTGGTCGGCGTGTCGGCGAAATCGACGCCCCACGACACGGGTCCGGTGGCGAGCTTGAGGGTCATCGCAGTACCTCCAGCGATTCGGGGTTGAGGAGGTGTTGCACATGCCGGCCGGCGGCGACGTCGATCACGGCTTGGGTGGCGAGGCGTGTCATCTCGGCGATCGAGACCGTGCTGATGCCGGCCACGTGCGGGCTGAGCACCACGTTGTCCATCGACAGCAAGGGCGAGTCGCCGGGCGGTTCGACGTCGAACACGTCGAGCGCGGCACCGGCGATCACGCCCGCCTGCAGCGCCTCGACCAGCGCCGCCTGGTCGACGATCTGGCCGCGGGCGGCGTTCACCAGCACGGCGTCGGGGCGCATCGTGCGCAGTGCCTCGGCGTTGATCAGATGGTGCGTGCTCGGGAGCAGCGGACAGTGCAACGAGACCACATGGCTCCGGGCGAGTAGCTCGCCGAGCGCCGTCGACGCCTCGCCGAGGGCCGGGTCGTGGATGAGCAGTTCGACGCCGAAGCCCCCCAAGCGATCGGCGACACGCTGACCGATGGCACCGCGACCGACGAGCCCGACGGTGCAGCCGGCGAGCTGGCGTGGGGCGAAGACGCCGGTGCGGTTCCAGCCGCCACTGCGAAGGTCGCGTTCGAGCTCCGGGATGCGTCGCAGCAGTGCGAGCATCAGCCCGAGCGTGTGATCGGCGACCGCCTGATCGTTGCAACCCGGCGTGGTGGCGATCTGCACGCCGCGTCGAGAGGCGGCGGCCACGTCGATCGAGTCGTACCCGACGCCGACACGGGCGATCACGCGCAGGTCGGGAGCGGCGGCGACCACATCTGCCGTGAACGGGTCGGTCGACACGATGGCGCCGATCGCGCCGTCGAGCAGCGGCGAGAGCTGCTCCGGCGACCGGCTGCCGCGTTTGGGTTCGAGTCGGACCTCGAGCCCGGCGGCGAGCAGGGCACCGCCGAGGGTGGCGTCGTCCATGTCATAGTCGGGCCAGGTGACGAGCACCGTGTTGCTAGCTCCGCTGCTCAACTTCGGTCCCTCCGGTGTTGACGATTCGGCACAGTCGACTCGCGCTCGACGAGCTTGGGCGCCAGCAGATGGCGCGAGGCGGTCGTGCGGCCGTCGAAGCGTTCGTGCAGCAGCGTCGCCGCCAGCTCGCCGATCTGCAGGCGCGGCTGGTCGATGCTGGTGAGGCCGACCAGGCGCTGGGCGGCCAGCGAGCTGTTGTCGTAGCCGGCGATCGACACGTCGTCGGGTGTCTTCAGCCCGACCTCGGCCAGGCGCTCCATGGCGCCGAGCGCGACCAGGTCGTTGACGGCGAAGATGGCCGTTGGCGGCCGCTTCCGGAGCAGTTCGTCGACGCCGCCGACGCCGTGGGCAAGCGTGAACCCACCCCCGGCGATGCGGACGTGGCGTTCGAGCCCGAGCCGTCGCATGGCGTCGACATAGCCGCGGCGGCGCGTATTGCCGCCGCCCGCCACGCTGCTGCCGTCGAGGTGGGCGATGTCGCGGTGACCGAGGTCGTAGAGGTGCTGGACGGCGAGCATCGCACCCTTGCGGTCGTCGCTGACGATCACGTCGACCGACTTCGAGCGCGCTGGTCGCCCGACCACCACGGTGGGGATCGCCTGACCGAACTCGTCGATCTCGCGCGCGCACACTTCCGGGCCGATCAACACGACGCCGTCCATCCGGTAGCTCCGGAACGTATCGAGCACCGATCGTTCCAAGCGCAGCTGGTCGGCGAACGCCATCATCACCTGGAACCCCGACTCGCGCACCGAGGAGTGGAGCCCGTCGACGACATCGGCGAAGAACGCGTTGTGGAGGTCGCGGAGCAGCACGCCGATCGCTCTCGACGACTGCGACGCCAGGATGCGGGCGGCGGCGTCGGGCACGTAGCCGAGCTCGCTGGCCGCCGTATGGATTGCTCGGCGGGTGTCGTCACCAGCACCCGGCAAACCACGCAAGGTCAACGACACCAGCGTTCGAGAGACCCCGGCTCGGTCGGCGACATCATCGAGGGTCGGTCGGCGCACGCCGCCGACAGTACTGAAGCGCTTCAGTAGATTCAATCCCCGCTCTTGAACAAACTGAAGCGCTTCAGTACGATCGCCGCCGGAGGGGTCGAGAGCTTGACGACGCCGGCGCCCACCACCGGTGCGACCGGGAATCTTGGACGCGAGGCAACGGTAGGGCTGCGCGCCCTCGAGCCCGTCGTCAACCCATCGGTGTTCTAGAAAGCGAGCTAGCGATGGAGTTCTACCCGTCCGAGAAGAAGCAGCGCCTCACGCTGGCGCAAGCGATCGTGAAGTACCTGCAGGCGCAGTACAGCGAGTACGACGGCGAGCAGCAGCGTTTCATCCAGGGAATCTGGGGCATCTTCGGCCACGGCAACGTGTCGGGCATGAGTCAGGCGCTGGTCGAGTACGGCCACGACCTGCCCTACCACCAGCCGCGCAACGAGCAGTCGATGGTGCACGCCTCGACCGGGTTCGCCCGGGCCAAGCGGCGCAAGGCGACGATGGCGTGTACGACGTCGATCGGCCCCGGTGCGACCAACATGGTGACCGGTGCGGCGACGGCGACGATCTGCCGCATCCCGGTGCTGCTGCTGCCGTCCGACCACTACGCCTCGCGGTACGGCGGTGTGGTGCTGCAGGGGATTGAGCACCTCAACTCCGACGATATGTCGGTGACCGACACGTTCCGCGTCGTCAGCCGGTTCTACGACCGGGTCACCCGGCCGGAACAGATCCTGGCCTCGCTGCCGGAGGCGATGCGCATCATGACCAGCCCCGCCGATACCGGCGCCGTCACGCTTGCCCTCCCGCAGGACATCCAGGGCTATGCCTACGACTACCCCACCCGATTCTTCGAGCCGCACACGTGGCGGATCGAGCGCCGCCTCCCCCACCCTGCCCGCGTGAAGGAAGCGATCGAGATGCTGAAGGCGGCCAAACGCCCGTACATCATCGCCGGCGGCGGTGTGCACTACTCCGAGGCGTGGGACGAACTGCAGCGGTTCGCATCGGCCTTCGGCATCCCGGTCGGCGAGACCCACGCCGGACGGGGCGCCCTGCGCGACGGTTCGAACGATCCGATGTCGATGTCGGGCACCGGACTCAACGGCACACCGTCGGCGGCAAAGGTCGCCGCCGAAGCCGACCTGGTGATGTGCATCGGCACCCGGTTGCACGACTTCATCACCGGCTCCAGCTCGGCGTTCCACGATCCCGACGTGCGATTCGTGTCGGTCAACGTCAACGGCCGCGACGCCTACAAGCTGGGCGCCCTCCCGATCACCGCCGACGCCAAGCTGGCGCTGCAGGCCCTCACCGAGGCCGCGCGCGTGGCCGGCGTGACCGTCAACGAGGAGTGGGTCGCCAAGGCCCGGCGCCTCGCCGGCGAGTGGGAGACGACCAAGCGCGAACAGATCTACGTCGACCGGCCGGGAGAGGCCATCACCCAGTCGCAGGTGATCGGGATCCTCAACGACGAGATGCAGGACGGCGACGTGCTGGTGTGCGCGGCCGGCACTGTGCCAAGCGACGTCACCAAGCTCTTCGACCCGGCCGGCGGCCGGGAGTTGCACCTCGAGTTCGGCAACTCGTGTATGGGCTACGACATCCCCGCTGCGATCGGCGTGCGGCTGGCAGGCACCAACGGTGAGGTGTACGTGTTGCTCGGCGACGGAAACTACCAGATGCACCCCATGGAGTTGGTGACGGCAATGCAGGAGCGCACCAAACTGACCGTGCTGCTCAGCGTCAACTACGGCTACCAGTCGATCCACGGACACCAGCGGGCGTACGTCGGGCACTCGCTCGGCAACGAGTTCAAGGTGCGCGACGAGACCACCCGCGAGATCGACAAGGGTGAGTACACCGAGGTCGACTACGTCAAGAACGCCGAGAGCATGGGGCTCACCGCCGTGGCCGCCCATACCGCCAGCGACGTGCGCGAGGCGCTCATGGCGGCCCGCCAGCGCGACACGTCCACCCTGATCGCGGTCTACGTCGACAAGTCGTACGCGCCTCCGGGATCGGGCGTGTGGTGGGAGGTGATCGGCGCCAAGGCGACCGGCGACGAGATCACCAGAGCGATCGTCGAAGAGCGCGAGGCCGGACGCGTCAACCAGCGGTTGCACTACTGAGATGTCATCGACAAACGCAACCCTCTCCAGCCATGAGTTTCTGGACCGTTGGGCCGTGCGCCCTGACGATCCCATCTCACGGTCTCCTTGGGTTCGTCACGTCACGTGAACGAGATCAATCAGCGGTAGTCGATCTGAGCATCCCCTCGTTGGGCGGACACCTCGTATTGGAGGAAGTTCATGTCCATCAAGGATCGGTTGCCGGGTCGCCCGGCGAAGTATCCGCCAGAGTTCCAGCGTGATGCTGTCGCGATGGTCCTCGATGAGGGCCGCTCGATCGCTGATGTCGCCCGCTCGATCGGTGTTGTCGAGGGCACGCTCGGGAACTGGGTCGGTAAGGCCAGCCGGGAACGTGCCGCTGGCACCGGCGTGAGCGCGGATGAGCGTGCCGAGAACACGCAGCTGCGAATGGAGCGCGATCTACTCAAACGATCGCTGGCCTTCTGGGTGAAGGAGTCGACATCGGCAGCCCCCGGCTGCTCGGCTACTCGATGGCCGATCACATGCGCACTGAGCTCGTGATCGACGCGCTCGACGCAGCGATCACCGCCCGCGGCGGTCACGTCGCCGGGGTGATCGATCACGCGGACCGCGGGTCTCAGTACACCTCGAACGACTACCTCGACCACTGCCACCGCCACCAGCTCCGACCCTCCGTCGGACGAGTAGCAACGTGTTTCGACAACGCCGTCGCCGAGTCGTTCTGGGCGACGCCCAAACGTGAATGCCTCCAAGGCCGCGTGTTCGCGACACGTGCCGAAGCACGCCGGAAGATCTTCACCTGGATCAACTGGTACAACTCGTCGAGACTGCACTCCAGCCTCGATTACACCCCACCCATCCGGTGGGAACAGCACTACCAACAAGCGTCGTAACCACCGTCCGGTCAACGGGTCAGCGACGGTGTTCGCGCCGGCGTTGCCCGGACGCAGCAGCGCGGCGAGGGTCTCGCCGGTGGCGTCCGCGAAGCAAAACATCGGGTGGAACCCGAACCCGCCCTTGAACGTGGCCGCCGTCTTCTCCTTGTTCTCTGAGTGGACCTCCACCAGCGACGCGTCGATGTCCAACATGACCGGATCGGTTCCGGCCGTGGCCGACGACCGTGACCACACCTGGGCACGCAGCGCAGCGACCGCCCCGGCGACACTGTGCCGGTCTGGCGCGGTGACCGCAGCGAGGGTCCATGCCACTGTCGTGTCGGACGGGACCGCACCGAACAAGCCCGGTCCAGAGCGGAGCACACGCGCCGTCGATATAGCGTTTCCGCTCGGCGGCGATGACTAGAGCCGCAGGGGCCGAACCGAGATGACGACCGAAGAACCCACGTGGTATGAGCGGTATCTCGAAGCGTGGAACAGCTTGGACCTCGAGGCCGTCATGGCGTGGTTCACCGACGACGTGTTCTACGAGGACACGACGATCGCCCACTCGGCGACGGGCCACGAGCAAGCCCGGCGGTTCGTTCGGGCGTCGTTCAGCAACGTGCCCGACGCCCGGTTCGAGTTCGTGCGCGGTCACGACGCCGACGACGTCTACGTAATCGAGTGGATCATGCACCCCATGGGCATCCGCGGCGTGTCGACGGGGCGAATGCGCGACGGGCTGATCTTCGAGAACCGTGACTACTGGAATGGCGCGCGGTACACGGTCCCCAACACCTAGCCAGCATGGCGCGGTTGCCTCCAGCAGAGGCCCGGCTCCTAACCTGCTGCCGTGAGCGAGGCGAGGAGTGGCCAGGTCCGGGTAGGGGTCGACTACGGCTGGAGCGAGTGCCGCATCGATCCCGACGCCGTGGCCGCGTTCGCCCGCGCGACCGACGACCCCAACCCGCGGTGCCGCAGCGGCGAGGTCGTGCCCGCGCTGTTCACCGCCGCGGTGATACTTCCCTCGCACGACGAGGCGTTCTTCGAGGGGATCGATCCCGACGCGTTCGTCGGCTTCCGGTCCAGCGTCCACGCCGAGCACGACGTCACGTTCCACCGGCCGCTGCGTCCCGGCGACGCGATCCGCGTGCGCTCGCGGGTCCACTCGGTCGCGCCGACTCCGGCCGGAGCACTGGTGGCGATCGGTGTCGAGGTCACCGACACATCGTCGAACCTGCTCGTCGAGCACCTGTGGTCGTCGATCTTCGTGGGGTGCCACACCGGGCACGCCGCCGGGCCGCCGCTACCCGACCATCGGCTCGATCTCGCCACCGCGGTGTCGATCGGGCAACGAGACATCGCGGTCGCGCCGGACCAGGGCTTTCGCTACGCCGGCGCGTCGGGTGATCGACCCGGCCATTCGATCGACGACGAGCATGCCCGCAGCGAAGGCTTCGCCCGCAAGATCCTCCAGGGCATGTGCTCGTTCGCGCTCGCGAGCGGGGCGGTGCTAGCCGAAGTCGCCGGAGGCGATCCTTCGAGGGTTCGGCGGCTGGCCGTGCGGTTCTCGGCCCCCACCCATCCGGGCACGAGGATGTCGATCGCCCTCTACGATTGCGGCGATTCGACAACCGGGAACCGCGTTGTCGGCTTCGACGCCACGTCGCAGGACTCGACCGTCCTCAGGCACGGCCTGGCCGAAATCGTCCCCAGCTAGCGGGTCGGCCGACCGGTCCGGGTGGCCCACCGCGACACGACATCGTCGTACAGGCCCTGCCCGATCAGCTCGTCCTTGTCCGGGAAGTCGCCGGCATCGGGTGGGATGTCGCCGTGCTCGAGCAGATGCCGGGCCCACCGCAAATGCTCCCGAGCGGCCGACGCCGTGCCGAAGCCGCTGAACAGCCCGAGCGAGAGCCCCCGCGCGAGCGGGCCATAGGCGGCGAGCGGGATCGACACCTCCGCGGCGATGGCCGGCAACTCGTCGGGTCCCGCAAAGGTTGGCAGGAACACATCGGCGCCGGCCTCGGCGTAGGCGACGCCGCGGCGCACGATCTCGTCGAGCGAGCCCGAACCGCCGCCACCCTCGACGTACAGTTCATCGCTGCGCACGATCACCACGAAATCGTCGTCGCGCCGGGCCGACACCGCGGCCTCGATCCGTGCCTGCATCTCGGCGATCGGGAGCAGCGGGCCGGCGAACGTCGAGTGCTTCGGCGTCTGCTCGTCCTCGATGTGCACACCCGCCACGCCTGCGGCCTCGTAGCGCCGGATCGAGCGGAAGACGTCGGCCACCGACTCGCCGGCCTGGTCGGCATCGACGATGACGGGGATCGTCACCGCTTCGACCACCCGAGCCGCCTGCTCGATCATCTCGGTGGGCGTGTAGATCCCGTTGTCGGGAATGGCGTGGTGCATCATCCCGGTGGCGTGGCCACCCATGTACGCGCATCGGAACCCGACGTGCTCCACGATCCGTGCCGTGAGCGCGCTGTAGCAGTCGACGGCAAGGAACGGATCGCCGGCCAGGAGGGCCCGCAGGCCAGCGCGTGGGTTCGACATGTCGGGTAGGACCTTCTCAGGAAAGCGTGGCGAGGCGGGTGTCGAGCTTGTCGAGGAGGGCTTCGTCGTGGTCCTGGCCCGGGTTGGCGGTCGTGAGGAGGCGATCGCCGAGGAACACGCTGCTCGCCCCGGCGTGCAGGCACAAGGCCTGGAGCTCGTCGGTCATGTCGTTGCGACCGGCCGACAGGCGCACGACCGACGCCGGCATCATCAGCCGGGCCGCTGCGATGGGGTTTGTCATGGCGACAGCCTCCCCGACGGACCAACCGCGCACCAAGTGGTGGCCCGAGCTACGGGACGGCCGTGATCTCGGCAACGCCTAGACGGCCGGCTCGTCTACCCTCGTCTCAGCGGTTTGATGATCGAGTCTCGAGAATTGAGGAGCGCGCCCGTGGCCTACGACCTGGTGATCCGCAACGGTACCGTCGTGGACGGCAGCGGCGCCGAGCCGTTCCCTGCGGATGTCGGCGTGAAACACGGTCGCATTACCGCGGTCGGCAAGGTCGACGAGCGAGGCGCCCGGGAGATCGACGCCGAGGGTCACGTCGTCACGCCCGGCTTCATCGATCCGCACACCCATCTCGACGCCCAGATGTTCTGGGATCACGTGGGGGCCAACTCGTGCTGGCACGGCGTGACTACGGCGGTGATGGGCAACTGCGGGTTCACGATCGCCCCGGGTTCTGCCGAACAGCGCGAACTGCTCGTGCGCAACCTCGAGCGGGCCGAGGACATGTCGGCCGCCGCGCTCGAAGCGGGCATCGACTGGACCTGGACCACCTATCCCGAGTACCTCGACGCCCTCGACGCCTTGCCCATGGGCATCAACTACGCGGCCCAGGTCGGGCATTCGGCGGTGCGGTGCCATGTGATGGGCGAGCGGGCGTTCACCGACGTGGCCACCCCCGACGAGGTCGCCGCGATGGAGGGCCACGTGGCCGGCGCCATCGCCGCCGGAGCGTGGGGCTTCACGACGTCGCGCACGATGCACCACCAGACGCCGGCCGGCGACCCGGTCGCGAGCCGCCTCGGCACGTGGGCCGAGGTCGAGCGGCTGCTCGACGCGGCCAGCCGGGCCGGTGGTGGCATGTACCAGTACGTCGAGGACCCACCCACCGACCAGTCGCCCGGTGAGCGCTACGACGACCTGTTCCGCCTGTCGGCCAAGACCGGGATGTCGTTCGTCATCCCAGCCATGGGCCGGCCCGAGATCACCTTGCCGGTCCTCGACCGAGCGGTCGCCGCCGGCGCCACTTATGTCGGAGTGACCCACCCGCGTGGCATCAGTAACTGGTCGTCGTTTCGCACCCGAATGCCCTTCGACGCCGTGCCCGAATGGGCCGCCATCCGGAGCCTCCCCCTCGATCATCAGCGTGAGATCCTCGCCGATCCGGTCGCGCGGCAGCGTCTCGTCGATGCCGCGCTCGGGTTCGAGTACGCCGAGGGATCAGGCGCCGAGGCGCGGCGACCCGACTACGACCGCATGCGCGTGCTGTCCTCGCCGATCCCACCGTGGCCGTCGGTCAACGACGCGGCGGCGGCCCGCGGTGTCGACCCGATCACCTTGATCATCGAGCTGTCGCTCGAATCGGGATTCGAGCAGTTCTTCGTGCAACCTCTGGGGCCGTTCGAGCCCGACAACGTCAGCCGCCTGCTCGCCCACCCGAGCGCCGTGATGGGGTTCTCCGACTCCGGCGCCCACGTGAGCCAGATGGCCGACGCGTCGATCACGACCCACATGCTCGCGTACTGGGTGCGCGAGCGAGGTGCCTTCCCGATCGAGCAGGCGGTCAGGCTCATGACGTCGGCACCGGCCGATAAGTGGGGTTTCACCGACCGAGGGCTGGTCCGCGAGGGATACGTCGCCGATCTGAACGTGATCGACCCCGCCACGGTGATGCCGGCCATGCCCGTCATGAAGGCCGACCTGCCCGCGGGAGCCCAGCGGATCGAGCAACGAGCGGTCGGCTACCGCGCCACCATCGTGGCCGGCACCGCGCTCGTCGAGCACGGCGAGCACACCGGCGCCCACCCGGGCCGGCTGCTGCGGCGACGCCACAAGACCGTCGCCTGAGCCGCAGGGCCGTGCCGCGCAGGCGGCCGGTCAGCCCCAGATGGCGGGGACGGCGTTGGGGCCGCGCTCGTAGACGCCGATGATCCGCGGCGGCGGCGCATCGGGGTCGAGCCGCAGGTTCGGTAGGCGGTCGACGAGGGCGGAGATCGCGGTGGTCATCTCGGCCCGGGCCACGTGCATGCCCAGACAGATGTGAGCCCCGCTGCCGAACCCGAGGTGGGTGAGGGGCGGGCGGCCGGGATCGAACTCGTCGGGTCGCTCCCACCGTTTGGGGTCGCGGTTGGCGGCCCCGAAGCAGGCGTGGATCACCGACCCGCCGGGCATGTCGATGCCGGCCAGCGTCGTGTCTCGCCGAACGAACCGGGAGAACATCGGGTCGGTCGGCGCCCACCGCACCGACTCCTCGATCACGGTCCGAAGAACGGCGCGATCCTCGCGGACCCGGTCGAGCCACTCGGGGTGGGTGAGCAGCGCGAGCAACGTGATCCCGAGCTGCTTGAACGTGGTGCCCGACCCTGCCGCCATGAGCAGGAACACGAACCCGAACACCTCCTCGTCGGCGAGAACGTGGTGGGTACCGTCGTCGTCGGTCAGCTCGGCTTGCACCAGCACGCTGATCAGATCGTCGGTGGGCTCGGCGCGGCGAGCCTTGACGATCGGCATGACGATCGCGTAGAAGCGCTCGAGCCCGAGCCCATCGCTCGTGACGGCCGCCCGGATGTCGAGGGCGTCGGCGACCGTGACGCCGAAGCTCCCGCAGATCGTGAGCAGCGGGATGGGCGCGCAGAACTCGACGCTCAGCTCGGCGCGGCCGTTCGCTTCGATGTTGTCGATCAACCCATCGACGGTCGACTGGATCCACTTGTCGATCCACCACTGCGCCCGCTTGGGCACGAACGACGGTTGGACGAGGGTCCGGTAGCTGCGATGTTGATCGCCCTCCATGTAGAGCATGCTCGACTCGTGGAGCGGCGCCTCGGCCTCGTGAGCACTGGCCTGGGGTGTGAAACGCTCGGCGTCGCGCATCACCAGGTCGCAATGCTCGAAGTCGAAGGCGGTGAAGTGCCGCCGATCCGGGTACGGCAAGCCTTGGAAGAAGTTCTCACCGTGGTAGCCGATCATCGGACCGAGGACACCCTCGTGCACCGGAGCCTCATCGCGGAGCCGGTGCATGATCGGGTTCGGGTCGACATCGAACGACCCGCCCCGGGTCGCATAGACCGGGCTGTTGAGGTCGAACAGCTCCTTGAGCCGGGCCGGGTCGAGGCGAAGGTCGGCGGCGCTCGTCACGACACCACCCGCTCGAGAAGCACGACGGGGATCACCCGGGTCGTGCGCTTGGTGTACTCCTCGTAGTTCGGCCAGATGCCGGTCATCAACTTCCACAAACGGTCCCGTTCGTCGCCTACAGCCGTTCGAGCCCTGGCCGCGAAGCGATCGCCGCGCACCTGGACCGTCACGTCCGCGTTCGCGGACAGGTTGTGATACCAGTTCGGATGGGTCGGCATGCCACCTTGCGATGCCACGACCACACAGGTTTCGCCGTCGAAGCCACAGATCAGAGCCGACTTTCGTTGCTCGCCGGTTTGGCGACCGGTGGTGGTCAGCACCAGGCACGTGGCGCCGTTCCAGATGTAGCCGACCTCGCCGTCGGTCTCCTCGTAGCGGCGAATGTGGTCCGCGCCGATGAGGGTGATGTCGGGTGGGGTATAGGTCGAATCGTCGGCCACGGGCCGCACCTCCTGGGTGGTTCTCTCGATGGTCGCGCTACTTGGCGACGTAGCCGCCGTCGACAGGCAGCAGGACGCCGGTGATGTTGCGGGCGTCGTCCGACGCCAGGAACAGCGCCGCCGCCGCGCAGTCCTCGGCGGTCACGAACCGGCCATTGGGCTGCAGCGCCGCCGCCATCTCCAGATACTGGTCGGGTGGCGTGGCAAACGGGTTGTCGGGGTCGGCCATCACGAAGTTGGTGAGGGGCATGGTGCCCGGGCAGATGGCGTTGCACCGGATCCCGAACGGTGCGCACTCGATGGCCACGCCCTTGGTGATCTGGTTCACCGCGCCTTTCGTCGCTCCGTACACCACGCTGCCGAACCCGACCATTCCCGCGACCGACCCGGTGTTGACTATGACGCCCCCGTCGCCCTGCGCTTTGAACTGGATCACGGCGTGCTTGCAGCCGTGGAACACACCGCGGAAGTTGATGTCGACGAGCCGCTCGAAGTCGGCTCCGGTGTGGCCTTCGAACATCTGGCCCAGCTTCATGCCGGTCACGCCGGCGTTGTTGAACATGACGT
>CAYMJU010000109.1:0-15778 GCA_964390555.1 uncultured Acidimicrobiales bacterium
GACCCGGCGTACGCGATCGGTTTCGGTGACCTCACAGTCCACGAGGTGGCCACCTCGCAGGTCGACACGGACGTCGCCTACTACTCGTACTACGCGGGTGGCTTCCGGGTGACGGAGATCCAGGGGAACGAACTCGTGGAGGTGGGCGGTTACCTCGACGAGGACGGCAACAACTTCTGGGGCGTCGAGGTCTTCCAGCGCGACGGCCTCGAGTACGTCGCCGCCTCGGACCGAGACCACGGCCTGTGGATCTTCCAGTACTCAGGCGGTGGGTGAGACGGGCTAGCGTGCCGAGGGGCCGGCTCCGTCGGGCCGGCCCCTCGGCACGCTCGGGTGCGCGTGTCGGGACGATAGAGGCGACCTCCTTGTCCTGATCGCTAGCGGAGCCCGCTCGCCAATGTCGCGCTATGGCGAGTTGCAGATGCCAGTTGATTTCGCCCGAGCACGTCTCGAGCTGGCCCGAGCACTGGCCACGGATCGTCCGATCGTCGCCATCGCGGAGGCAACCGCAGCCCTAGCGGCGCTCGAAAACCTCGGCGCCACCCGTGCTGCGGACGACGCGGCTGCGCTCCTGCGCCAACTCGGCGGCCCCGCCCGTACCGGACCGAAGCGGCGCTCGACGCTGACTCGGCGCGAAGACGAGGTGCTCGCACTTATCGGGCACGGGCTGACGAACGCCGAGATCGCTGGACGCCTGTACATCAGCCCGAAGACCGTCGAGCATCACGTCGGACGGGTGCTTTCCAAGCTCGGGCTGCGTAGCCGCTCCGGTTGTTCGTCGAGTGGTGCATCACCAACGACGTCGGTCTCTTGGAGGTCCGTCCGGCGCATCTGGATCTTCGGACGCACGATGATCTGTATATCGGGGAACGCACAATCGGGCCGATCTTCCTCGGAGCCGACGGGCAACGGATGGACCGCTACGCCGCCGACCGGACCGTGAAGCGACTCGCCAAGCGAGCCGGGATCACGAACCGCATCTCACCACACAGCCTCCGGCACTCGTTCATCACCGCCGCCCTCGAGGCAGCGTCCCGTGGCGTGGTGGGGTTTCGAGGCGTGGTGCTTGGTGCGGCCGGCGTGGTGCCGGCGGGGGTTGATGCTAGTTCGGGTTGGTGGGTGTGGGGGTGGGCCCAACGCTGATTTCGGGGTGCTGAGGGGATCTGAGCGTCTCGGTTTCGGGGTCCGGCGGGCTCATGTCGGCGAGGGAGCCTTCTGAGAGGTAGCGGCGACGACCACAGCGTGAGGGCGGTCGGGTCTCGCGCTCTAGTGCCTCCCAACCCGTCGACCTCATCTTCGCAGAGGTCCGGCGATCGCTCGCCATGCGATCCCGACTGGCTCATCCCACCGCCACCCGATAACGCCGCCCGATGGTCCTGCGCTGAGCCTCCCGGGACCCACTGCACTTCGGCCCGAGTCGGGTGCTCGGAAGTCGTGGCCGGATGGAACGCTGGGCGTCAGATGGTGACGAGGCGGACTGAGGCGTCGAGCGTCTGGAGGAGGTGTCTGAGGTCGGTGGGGTCGGAGGTGATGAGGGCGGCGGGGCCGGTCTGCGCTCGAGCGGCCGCGACCAGGGCGACGGAGGCGTCGACGATGTCGGCCGTGCCGGCGCGTCCGCACAACAGCCCGGTCGCGCGTGCCAGCGATCCTTCGAGCGGTACCTCGTCGCAGTGGGTCAGTGCTCGGGAGAGGAGGGCTTGGCGGCTTCCGTCGCGCCATGCCTGTGCGATGACGCCGGCGGGTACGGACACCTGCGCCGAGTCGTCGGCGGCGTTTCGGAGCATCGCCCAGACCGTGCGGTCGTTACGGTCCAGCGCGATCAGCGCTCCCGTGTCGAGGACGAGTGCGGTCATCCGTCGACGAGGGCGCGCGCCGCGGCGAGTTCTTCATCGCTGAACGCGCCGTGCTCGCGTTCCCAGGCAGCGACGACATCGCGTAGCCCGCGGGTTGCGAGTTGGCGACGGGCAGCGTCGGCGAGCCACGCGGACACGTTCTGCTCATCGGCCTCGGCAGCTTCGCGGACGGCGACGGCGAGTTCCGATTCGATCGAGACAGTGAGTCGTTCGACGGTCATGAGGTGATCATACTTCGTCATACCACGCGGTGCCACGTCACCGTCCCAGCCGCAGCGTTGCAGTCAACCCGCGGTTCGGGCCTCCGCCATGGTGGGCCGTGGAAGGCGGCGACGGCCCTGCGGCTCGGGGCGGTTCGTTCGCTCATGACACGCTGTTCTCGACCGGCACAGGTTGGACTCGGCTGGGGTCGAAGTAGCGACCCCGCTTGCCCTTCCGGATCACGACGTGCTCGATGAACAGACCGACGAGGGCGCGTTGCTGGTCCAGGCGGAGGCGATCCCAGCTGTCGACTGTCGCGCCCTCGAAGGTCGTGCCGTCGAGGCTGGGGTCGACGGTCAACTGGTCGAGCCGTCGCCTCGCGAGCAGGAGACGGGCGTGGATCGGGTCCTGCGCGGCGAGGAACTGCGCACGGTTGATCCGCTGCGCGCCGTAGTCGGCGGCAAGGTCGGCGAGGAACTGCTCGTCCATCTCGATTGAGGCGACCAACTGGTGGGCGTCGCCACCGGCGCGACGAGCGCGAGCGGTCGCGATGTCGGTGTGTTCGAGCGCGGTGAGCACGTAGTCGACGACGATCTGCTCGACGTAGTCGGCCTTCACCGTGTTGGAGCCGCAACCGTGCCGGTTCGCCTTGTCGCACGCGAGCGTCCGACGGGGCGGACGCTGCCCCGGCTTGAGCTGCTTGTCCATGCGCTCGCTGACTGCGGCCATCACTGATCCACACTCGGCGCACCGGCACATCCCGGCGAGGAGGTTCACCTTCGGCCGGCGGCCGATGGGAGCATGGGTGAGCCGGGAACGCACCTGGTCCCACGTCGCCCGGTCGAGGATTGGCTCCCAGTTCGCCTCGCTGACGACCTCACCCTTCGATTCCCGTAGTCCCGCGATACGTCCCGACCGCAGGACCATGCCCAGCGAGCCGGGCCGCCACTTCTTGCCGTGCGCCGAGGGGATGCCGCGCTCGTTGAAGTCGACGACGATCGATGCGAGCGACTGGCCAGCCAGCACTCGGGCGGCGGCCTCATGAACCACCTCAGCCTCTTCCGGCACGATCTCGATCTGGCCCTGGGCCACGCGCCGGTACCCGTAGGAGCGGGCGCCTCCGTGGGCGTTGCCGCGCTCCGCGTTCTGGTGGTGCTTGGCGCTGACACGCTCGCCAATCCGCGCGGACTCGTGCTCTGCGGCCGCACCGAGGACCTGGGCGGTGAACCGGCCGCTCGCCGTGTTCAGGTCGACGTGCCCGGCAGTGACCGTCCGGATCTCGACACCGGCGGAGGCGACGACCTTGGTCAGCTCGACGAGGTCGGCGAGCCGTCGGTAGAGCCGGTCGGGGTGGTACGCGACGATGACGTCGATCTCGCGCCGTCGGACGAGGTCGAGCAGCCGCTCGTACTCGGGGCGGCACGCGCCGGAGTAGGCGCTCAGGTCGTTGTCGACGAGCACCTCGTCGACGCTCCAACCCTCGAGGTCGGCCAGATGGCGGCATGCATCGATCTGCCGGCCGACGCCGGCCGCCTCGCCGACCTTGTCCAACGAGATCCGGGCGTAGACCGCAGCACGCCCGAACAGCGTGCCTGTCCCTGTGCGGACGTTCGACTGTCGCTTCGCAGCCATTCGCTGTAACGGCTCCTCGGTGCTCGGGACCTCCTTGTGAAGTCCCACCTGTGGGAGCTGCTCAGCGCGTCGTGATTACCTCAGAAATTTCGAGGTGGTGTTGTCGGCCAGCACCTTGCCGTCCGTCTGGCACATAGCGCAGTAGTTGACCGTGTAAGCGCTGTACTCGACGGCGCGCACGACGTCGCCGCAGGTCGAGCAGGGTTGGCCGGTGCGGCCGTGGACGACGCCGGGGCGGTCCTTCGACGACGACATGTCGTCTCGGGCGCGTTCGAACGCCAAGCCTTCGGCGACGCCACTCGCGATCGCGCCATGCAGGCGGACGATCGCGTCGTCGTCGAGCCGCGCCGTGGCCGAGAACGGCGAGAGCCGGGCCAGGTGGCAGATCTCGTTGGCGAGGCGACGACCGAGACCCGAGACGTGATGCTGGTCGCGAAGAAACGTGTGCAGCCGCATCGACGTCGACCGAACGATCAGCGCGAGTTGATCGGGCGCGACCGTGTCGGCATCGGGCCCGAGCGCGGCGAGCGGCGGTTGAGATGCCGGGTCTCCGGCGAGCACCCACACGCCGGCTTTGTGCTCGGTGCCGGCCTCGGTGAGCAGCCACGCCTGGCCGTCGGCGAACACCCACCGAGCCAAGCCGCCGCGAACCTTGGGCGCTCGTTTGGGGTCGGGGCGCAGGCGTCCCCCCTGCATCAGGTGGACGACGAAGGTCGCCGGCCGAAATGCGACCAGCACGAGCTTGCCGCGCTGGTACACCCGCTCGACCGGCTGACCGACGCATTCGTCGGGTCGCGGTACGGCGGTCTTGAGGGCGGTGAAGCTCAGCGGCCTGAACCCGTTCAGCACGACACCTCGCAGCTCGGCGTCGAGCCGCTCGGCGTGAGCGCGGACCTCGGGCAGTTCGGGCACGTCAGTCGAGCTGGGTCCGGGCCCGGAGCTCGGCGAGCGCGTCGTCGATCAGCGCGAGATAGTCGCCATGGCGGACCAAGGTGGCGCTGTCGCCACCGAGCCTCAGGTCACCGTCGATGAACGCTCGCTGAGCGCTGGCCCGGCCGGCGGCGATGTCGATGGCCGTCGACCGGGGGACGGTGAAGCGGACGTCGGGGGAAACGACAGCCGTTGGTGAGAGGGCGACGCCGGCTGGTCCGAAGGTGATGTGGTACACGACCTCGTGGTCGGCGTCGAGGACCCGGTACTCGATGACGAGCGACGTCTCTGGGGCGATGGTGATCGTTGCCAGCGCCGCCGCCGCTTCGGTGAACCACTCCGTCGACAGGTACTCGATCACCCCGACATCGTAGAACCCGCTCGAAATAGGTGGTCGCTCGAGTCCGATCGGTCTCGCTCGCCTGCTGACGCGGGCGACAGATGGCGCTGTCACACTTGAGCTCGCCTAACGGCCCGTTCTCCACACTGGGGCTCGCCCAACGGCTCGCCGTCGAGCGCGTTGAGCGTCGAGGCCAGCGGGCGCGCCACAACGAGAGGAACCGAGGTTGGGCGATGTCACCGGACTGGACCTCGAGATGGCGATTCCAGGCGCGACCTGCGACGTGTGGGAGATCGCCGGCCGCGATGTAGCGGCGGGTGTCGACCTGCGGCTCGCCATCGAGGCCCGGGGGACGGTGGCCTCGATCTCACTGGTCGTCACCGTCGATGGGCTCGGCTTCGTGACGGTCCTGGACCCCGCCGTACCCATGCCCCGACGCGGGCTCGAGTTTCGAGCCCCGGGACTGTGGCTCGACGTGTCGGTCGCCGAAGCGCTCGTCCAAGCCACGTTGGGCGTCGAGGCCTTCGCGGTCGTCGTCGACACTGTCGAACAGATCGGACCCGACGCCCGCGGGGATCGGGTCCCGCTCGGGATCGACGTCGACTGGACGACCACTGGCCGGCGCGACAGCATCGGGTTGGACCTCGAATGCGGGGTTTTCGGCGACATCGTCATCGGCGATCGCCGTCTGAGGATCGACGGCACCGGACGTCGGTCGCATCATTGGCAGACCCCTCCCGAGGAGGCGTAATGCGCGAGTCGATCGGACGGGTCGCCGCCTGTTGGCGGTATCCGGTGAAGTCGATGCAGGGCGAGTCGGTCGACGTCCTCGACGTAGGCATCGACGGCCCCGATGGTGACCGGGCATGGGCGGTGTGGGACCGGTCGACTCGAACGGTGTGGGGAGCCAAGCGCCACGGGCAGCTCCTCGATGGCGTGATCACGACCAACGACGCTGCCGTTTGGCTCCGGTTGCCCGATGGTTCGAACGGACGGGCCGGGACCCTGGCGCTCGATCGAGCACTCGCCCGCTGGTTGGGCGCCGAAGTGTCGCTGGTGTCGGTTGTCGACGAACCTTCGCTGCACCAGGAGATGGCCGTCGACAACGAGGATGAGTCGTCCGACCTGATCCGCTGGCGAACACCCCGCGGCCGTTACGTCGATCTGTACCCGCTCCACCTCTTGACGACGCGAAGTCTCGGAGACCTCGACGTCCGACGGTTCCGGCCGAACCTGGTGCTCGACCTCGACGAGATCGACGAGGCATCGCTGCTCGGTCGCCACATCGTGGTCGGCGAGGTGGAGCTCTCGATCCCCGACCAGCGGACCGAACGGTGCGTGATGATCACCCGGTCCCAGCCGGGCGTACCCGCCGACCGGTCGTTGCTGCGCCGGCTGGCTCGCCTACGTGGCGTGGCCGACGGCGAGCGACTGACCGCCGGGTCGGGGCTCGCGGTGCTCGGCTGCTACGGCGCGGTGGTCACCACCGGGACGATCCACGTCGGCACCGAGGTACGTCTCGTCGACTGATCACGGGGCGTGCGAGCGCCAGGCGTGGGCGACCGCGGCGTCGCCGAGAACCTCGACGGCATCGTCGCCCACCCGTCCCCACAGATAGAGGAACAGATCCGACGCGGCACCCCTCACCGCGGCGTCGCCTTTGGCGTGCTCGTGGGTGACCACCAGGTCGCCATCGACGTTGCGGATCAGCCATTCGCCGTCACCGTCGGTGCAGTGCAGGTGGAGTGAACCGGCCGGGAGTGGCGGGATCTGACGTGACAGCGATGACCGCCACCCGACTTCGGTGATCTCGTCGATGCCGTCGACCGCCAGCGCGCGAGCCACCGGGTCCGCCACGCCGGAGGCAGCTTGGGCGTCCCACCGGTGCACGGCCGTCTCCATCGCCATTCGACGGTGGAAGAAGCCGGCGTCGCGGCGCTCGGTCCAGGTCCACATGGCGGTGTCCTCGGGTGTGGCATCGAGGGCGTCGAGAATCGCGGCGTGACGCTCGCCGAGCCACGTCGCCACGCCCTGGTCTGGAGCGACCGCCTCGGGGCCTGGGCGCTCGAAACTCTCGGGCCGGGTCCGCAGCACGTTGGTGACCATCGCCCACACGAACCCGACATGTCCGGCCAGCTTGGTGGTGTCCCACCCCGGGCAGGCCGTCACCTGCGCCTCCGGCGCGGCCGCCACAGCAGCGATCAGCGCCTCGCCGTCGGCCTGCACGTGTTCTCGATACCGGCTCACATGTCTCCTTGTTCGCCTTCTGGCTCGCTGCGCTCGCGCCGTGCGGCTCACGAGATCTTGAGCACCCGGGCGGCGTTCTCGCGGAGGAACTTGGGCAACACCTCGTCCTTGAACCCGACCTCGGGCATGTCGCCCATGATCCGCTCGAGCGACAAACCCATCGGGAAGTAACCGGCGTAGATGATCTTGTCGGCGCCGCGGGTGTTGGCGTAGTTGACGATCGCCTTGGGGTAGTGCTTGGGAGCGAACGCCGAGGTGGAGTAGTGCAGGCCGGGCCACTTGAGCATCAGCTTGACAGCGAGGTCCTCCCACGGCTCACAACCGTGACGCGTGACAAAGGTGAGCTCGGGGAAGTCGTACATCACCCGGTCGATGCGCTCGACGTGCTGGCACGCGAACGGGAACCGCGGGCCCGGGATGCCGGCGCAGACGAAGATCGGGATGTCGAGCTCACAGCACTTGGCGTAGAAGGGATAGTACTTGGCGTCGTCGATCGGTACCTGCGGGAAACACCCGGCCGGGAACGATGTGGCGGCCTTGGTGCCCAACTCCTCGTAGTCCCGCACGAGCCCGCGGACTCCGTCCATGCCCCTGTTCGGGTCGACGTTGCTCGATGGGATGAACCGGTCGGGATGGCGTTTGATCGCGGCCCGGCTGACCTCGTCGCGGGCGCCGATCATGCCGCGCTCGATCCCGAACTTGTCCATCTGGTGCAAGGTGACCGATATCGGGTCGTCGGTGCCGTACAGCTCCTTGGGAACGTGCTTGAACATGTACTCGACCGGGAAGTCGAATTCCTCGTTGGACTGCTTGTCCTTGGTCTGCTTGCGGATGAAGTCGTACTGCGAGAAGTCGGTGGCCGGGAAGCCGATCATGCAGTCGATGATCCCGACGTTGGTGGGCATGGCCATGGGCCTAGGTCACTTTCTTTCGCGACGGTGGACGGTCGACAAGGTAACGGGGAGTCTCAGGCCGCGAGTGCCGAGCGCGGGGTGACGAGCGCGCGAGCGTTGTCGTGCATCACGGCGCGGCGCCCAGCGTGGTCGAGGAACGGCACGTCGTAGACGAAGGCTGTCGGGTCGGCCAGGCCCTCGGCGTGAGGCCAGTCGGACCCGAACAGCAGGTGGTCGACACCGATGCACTCGCCGATGCGCTCGATGTCGTCCTCGTAGTAGGGCGAGATCCAGACGTGCTTTCGGAACGTCTCGACCGGGTGCTCGGCGAACTCCTGGGGCATCTTGCCATGAGCGAGCTCGAACTCGTGGAGGAGGTTGGGCACGAACGACCCGCCGTTCTCGATCGAGGCCATCCGCACGTTCGGGTGACGGGCGAACAGCCCGTGGCAGATCAGCGCCGCGAACGTGTCACCGATCTGGCGTTCGTGGGTGGCGATCTGGCGGAACGGCGTGGATCGGAAGGCCTCGACGTGGTCCATCGGCTCCCACCGGTTGATGTAGTCGGTCATGCCACCGTCGCCACCGTGGATGCCGACGGTGATCCCGGCCTCGTTGATCCGCGCCCACACCGGGTCGAATCGGGTGTCGGCCGGCGAGGTGGACGCGCCGCTCGCGAGCGGGACCGGTCCCGGGACCATGCACACGATGGATGCGCCGTTGTCGAGCACCCACTCGACCTCGGCCACGGCCGCGTCGACGTCGGCGAGGGTGATCACCGGTGCCGCGTAGACACGGCCGTCGGTGCCGAAGCCCCAGTCGTCGAGTAGCCAGCGGTTCAGGCCTCGGAACGCCGTAACTGCGGCCGGGATGTCGTGAGCCAGCGACGCCTGCATGCCGACGGCGAGGGTCGGGAAGAACAAGGCTGCCGCGACCCCTTGGTCGTCCATGACCTTCAGGCGGGCCTCGCGGCTCTGGTACTCCGGATGCTCCGACAGCGGCTCGAGGCGCCCGAACATGGTCTTGACGTCTTGGCCCTCGGTGTTGTGGCCGCGGAAGTAGTCGTCGAGCGAGCCGGGCCGGGCGATCGGGTCCCACGTCGGGTTGGGGATGAACTTGTTGACCTTCCCGGCGACGAGCAGCCGGCGCTTGCCGTTGATGTCGGCCCACTGCATGCAGCGCTTGTGCATGTCGGCCGGGACGTGGCGGATGAACGCGTCGGGGGCTTCGTAGTAGTGCTGGTCGGCGTCGAACACCGGGAAATCCACGTGGCTCAATTCGCGCTCCTGCTCGGGTGCGGGCGAGGCTACGCGACGAGCTCGGGGAGGCACCAACCACTCCGCGCACTTGCCGCCGCCCGTGGCGTGAGACAGACTGCCGCCCAAGCCTCCGTCGCGAGGCCGACCATCAGGGGGAATCAATGCGATCCAGGAACGCTTGGCTCGTGGTCGTGGCCGCGCTGGCGCTCATCGCCGGCGCGTGCGGCGATGACGATGATGACACTGCCGCCGACGACACGGTGCCTGAAGAGGCAGTCGAGACCACGACCACAGCACCGCCATCGGACGAGGAGCTCGACGGTGGCGGCGACGGTGAGCTCGACGGCGGAGCGGTCGACGAGACGACCGTGCCCGCGGAGGACGATCCGTGTGCCGGCGTGACCCTCGAGGCCACCGAGACCGGGATCACCGAGGACACCATCACCGTGCTGGTGATGGCCGACGTCGGCTCCGAACTGGCGCCCGGTCTGTTCCAGGGTTCTATCGACGGCACCAAGGCGTGGGCCGAAAAGGTCAATGCCACCGGTGGCCTGGCCTGCCGCCAGGTCGAGGTCCTCGAGTGGGACTCGGCCATCAACCCGACCGAGACCACCAACGGCTTCCTCGAGGGCTGCGACAACGCCTTCGCCATGGTGGGTTCCAACGCGCTCTTCGTGCTCGATGTCGCCGCCCTGGACTCGTGCCCAGACGCCGCCGGGAATCCCACGGGCATCCCGGACCTCCCGGCCCTGGCCGTGGCCAACGCCCACCAGTGCTCGCCCAACGTGTTTCCCGGAGGTCCCCGGGCGGGTCACTGCCCCTACAGCGGTTCGGGTCCGCGTGACTACACCTCGCTCGTCGGTCCTCACCAGTGGGTGCTCGACAACGTGCTCGGTGGAGGGCCGATCGGCGGCCTGTACCTGGTTCCCTCGGATCTTCCCACCACGATCGAGTCCTCGATGCCTCTTGTCGTGGCCCTGAACGACATCGGCATCGACTCCACGGGTGGGGAGTTCGGCGTCTCGGGCAGCGATGAGCAGGCGACCTACGGGCAGTACGTGCAGTTCCTCGCCGACACCGGAGCCACCTGGGCCTACGGCGGCTCGAACGATCAGGCCATGTTGAAGCTGCGCCGGGAATCCGCCGCCCAGGGGCTCGACCAGTCGACCATAACGTGGGTCTGTTCGTTGGCCTGCTATACGCCCGACTTCACCGAGCAGGGCGGAGCCGAAGCCGAGGGCACCTACGTCAACATGCAGTTCCTGCCCTTCGGCGAGGCTGACAGCAACGAGGAGCTGGCCACGTTCCTCGAGTACATGGGCGACCCCTTCCCGCCATCGTGGGCGGCCAACGCCTGGGTAGCCGGTTTGCTGTTCGAGGAGGCGGTCAACGCCATCGTGGCCGAGTCCGGCCCCAACGGCCTGACTCGTGCGTCCCTGCTGGCCCAGCTCGCCACGGTCGAGAGCTTCGACGCCAACGGCTGGTATGGCACGCTCGACTTCACCGCGGAAGCTTCCATCAGCAGTTGCTATGTGCTCCTCCAGGTCCAAGACGGGGAGTACGTCCGGGTGCACCCCGAGGAACCGGGTACGTTCGACTGCGAGGAGGGCAACCTCGTCCGGATCGACCAGCTCGACTCCGCCGCCCGCTTCGGCGGTTGACGACATCTAGGGAGGGTCGCCTGCCGGCGGCCCTCCCGCCGTCGTACCGACGCCTGGAGGATCGGTGAGGATCAGGCGCTCCGTGCTGTACACGATCGCGGTGAGCCTCGTGTTGGCGATCTACCCCGTGGCCAAGGGATGGAGTGGCGGCCTGTCGTGGAGCTCGGGCATCACCGCGTTGCTGATCGGATTGTCGATCGGGGCGCTGTACGCGATGTACGCCACCGGCTTGGTGGTCGTGTACACCACCACCGGCATCTTCAACTTCGCCCAGGGTGCCATCGGGGTGTTCGCCGCCTTCTTGTACTGGCAGCTCCGCGTGGAGTGGGGGTGGCACGCCATTCCGGCCCTGCTCGTGTCGGTGCTGCTGTTCGGGCCGGTCCTGGGTGTGCTCCTCGACGTGGGGTTGATGCGGCGGGTCCAGAAGGCACCACTCGTGAACCAGCTCATGGTCACCGTCGGCCTGATGGTGTTCCTGCTGGCCCTCACGGGACAGATCTGGAAGCAGGACGAGGCCCGGCGGTTCGATCCCTTCTTCGGCAACGAGGGGTTCTCGCTTGGCCCCGCCAACGTGACCTGGCACCGGTTCATCGTGTTCTGCGTGGCCATCGCGGTGGCCCTCGGATTGCGCATCTTGTTCGCCTCCCGGTTGGGCGTGGCCATGCGGGCCGTGGTCGACAACCGCGAGCTGGCCGCCCTGGCCGGTGCTCGGCCGGGCCTGGTGTCGTCGACCGCGTGGGCCATCGGCGCCAGCCTGGGCGCGCTGGCCGGAATTCTCATCGCCCCCGAGATACAGCTCGACCCGGCCAACCTCAACATCGTCATCGTGTGGGGATTCGCCGCGGCAGCCTGTGGTCAGCTTCGGAGCCTGCCGCTGGCGCTCGGTGGCGCTTTGTTCCTCGGCGTGTCCAAGCAGTTCATCTCCCAGTTCCTGACGTGGGGAAGCGACTGGAACTTTGTCCCCGAGTCGTGGGCTTCGTTGGTCCTGTTCGCGGTAGTGCTGGCGCTTCCCCAGGCCCGGCTCGACGTGGGGCGGGTGAGCCGAGGTCTGGCGAAGGTCCAACGGCTCTCCAGGCCATGGGAGTCATGTTTCGGCGCCATCGCTTTGTTCATCGGCGCGGTGGCGCTCTCGGGTGGCTGGCTCAACTTGGGGATCTGGGATCCCGGCCCCTGGAGCCAAGCCAATCTGAACTCGGCCAACGGGGCGCTCGCCATCGCCTTCGTTGGCATCTCACTCGTCCCGCTCACCGGTTGGGCCGGCCAGATCAACCTGGCCCCCATCGCTTTCGCCGGCTTCGGGACGTTCCTCTACATCCACCTGCCTAGCCGCGACTCCGGCAACGTCTTGTGGCTGCTCGTCATCGCCCTGCTGTGCGCCCCACTGGGAGCGCTGGTGGCGCTGCCCTTCGCTCGGCTGCGGGGGCTGTATCTGGCGTTGGGCTCGATGGCGTTCGCCCACGGCATGTCGAAGCTGTTCTTCCCCCATCCCGACGTCATTCCCAACTCGACGATCGAGATCCCGTACTTGTCGGTGTTCGGTTGGCGACTCGACGATCGGCGGACGTTCCTCCTGGCCGAGGTGGCGGCCCTGGGGCTGGCCATCGTCGGGCTCACGGTGCTGCGGCGGTCTCGGTACGGGCGGCGGTGGGTCGCCCTCAACGACAGCCCCGCAGCGTCGGCCACCGTCGGCGTCGGTGTGATCGAGACCAAGCTCGTCGTGTACGCCTTCGCTGCCGCCATCGCCGGGGTGGGCGGGGCTATCAACACGGTCGCCCTGCAATCGGTCGACGGGACGCGGGGTTTCGAGCTCCTGGCTGGACTCGGCATCGTGTTGTTGATGGCCGCCGGTGGCCTGTCGCGTCCGGCCGCGGCGCTGTTCACCATGTTCATTCCCGTGAACCGGGCCATGTCGCAGCGTTACGATCAGCTCGGCAACCAACGCGAGTTGCTGTGGGTCCAGGAGAAGGTCCAGGCCCTCGGGGTGGGCCTGGCCGCCATCGGCATGGCATTTCGTCCGCACGGCGCCGTTGTCGACCTGGGCGGGCAGCTCGCGCCGCGGCTGCCGTGGCGCAACGATGCCCGGGCGGAGAAGCGGGCCGCGGCCCTGGCGGCGCGGGTGTCGGAGATCGGCGAGCTCGGCCTGCACCGGCCGTTCACGCCCGAGGACGTGATCGCCTTGGACCGGGAGCTGGGTATCGTCGGCCTGGTCACTCCGGTTGACGGCTACCCCGGTTCCCGCTCGATGCTGCTGCCCCCCGTCGGTCGCAACGGCGGGCTCGCCATGGACCAAACCGGGGGGGTGTCCGTTGGCCACGCTGCGAGCGATTGACATCGACGTCCACTTCGGTGGGCTACAGGCGCTGATGGCGGCGTCGGTCACCGTGACTCCGGGACGCGTCACCGGCCTCATCGGGCCCAACGGCGCCGGCAAGACCACGTTGTTCAACGTGATCACGGGCCTTCAGCCGCCTACGGCGGGTCGCATCGTCATCGAGGACGGCGGCTCCACCGTCGATCTCACCGGCAAGGCGGTGCACAAGCGAGCCCGGTCCGGCATCGCTCGAACGTTCCAGAAGCTCGAGGCCTTCAACAGCCTCAGCTCGCTCCACAACGTGCTGGTGGCGGCCGAGGTGCGGCGCCGATGGGACAAGACGGGGCCGGCGCCCGCCGTCGAGGCCATGGAGATCCTCGAGCGGGTCGGCATCGCCGACGTGGCCGACATCACGGTGGGCACGTTGCCGACGGGCACCGCACGCCTCGTCGAGCTCGCCCGAGCCCTGGCCAGCCGGCCGCGATTCCTATTGCTCGACGAGCCGTCGTCGGGGCTCAACGAGGACGAGACCGGCGAGATGAGCTCGCTGCTGAGGCGCCTCGCGGTCGACGGTCTGGCCGTGCTCCTCGTCGAGCACGACATGGCCTTCGTGATGGGGCTGTGCGAGTACATCACCGTGCTCGACTTCGGGGAGATCATTGCCGAGGGTTCGCCGATCGAGGTCCAGCAGAACCCCGCCGTGAAGGCGGCCTACCTCGGAGCGGGCGTGTCATGACCCACGACGCGTCGATCCCCGTTCTCGAGCTGGTGGGTGTGCGTGCTGGCTATGGCAGCATCGACGTGCTCCACGGTGTGGATCTCACGGTCATGCCCGGTCAGGTCGTGGCGCTCCTGGGGCCCAACGGTGCTGGGAAGAGCACGACCCTCGGTGTTTGTAGCGGGCAGATCGTCCCGAGCGCGGGTTCGGTCATGCTCATGGGTCGCGAGGCCAATCGGGCGAAACCCGACGCCTTGGCCCGAGCCGGGGTGTGCCTGGTGCCCGAGGGCCGCGGCATCTTCCCCAACCTCACGGTGGCCGACAACCTGCGCATGTGCACGTTCACCGGCACCTCGTTCCGTGAGGTCCAGGAGCGGGCGTTCTCGTTCTTCCCGCGACTCGGCGAACGCAAGAGCCAGCTCGCCGGCACGTTGTCGGGCGGCGAGCAGCAGATGCTCTCGATGTCTCGGGCGCTGGCGACGAGCCCGGCGTTGTTGATGCTCGACGAGTTGTCGATGGGACTGGCGCCGATCATCGTCGAGGAGCTCTACGGGCGGGTGGCCGAGCTGGCGGGATCGGGGTTGTCGATCCTGATCGTCGAGCAGTTTGCCCAAGCGGTGCTCGGCGTAGCCGACGTGGCCGCCATCATGCTGCACGGTCGGGTCACCCGGGTCGGTCCGCCGGCCGAGATCGCCGAAGAGTTGACCGCCGCCTATCTGGGCGGCGGTCACTAGGTTCATCGAACAGGAGACACCATGAGCGAGACAACAGTGAGCGAGAGCAACGGACAGCAGCGCCTCGCGGAGTTCGCCGACGAGGTCAAGAAACTCAAGATCGGGGGCGGGCTCGCCAACTCCGAGAAATCGGGGTCGTCGTTCGGCGCGCTGTTGATGATCGTCGGCGGGTTCGTCGTGGTCATCTTGAGCTGGAGCAAACGGGGTCAGCTCGACTTCGCGGACGGCGCGGGCATCGTCGAGATCGTCCAGGCGACCAACAACGTCTGGACCGCGCTGTTCGGCATCGGCCTGATCCTCATCGGGCTCGCGCTGTGGATCCGCAACTCGCTGACCCGCTACTTCCGCTACTGGCTCACCCGCCTGATCTACGAGGACCGCGCCAACACCGACCGCCTCATCGCCGCCATCGAATCCCTCAAAACCCGCGAGAGCGAGCCGAGCGAATAACGCGAATTCGCCGACCGCAGAGGTAGGCGAATGCGCGTTATTCGCCGATGAGGGCGCGGAGTTTGGCGAACTGGTCGGCGGGGGGGCCGCCGACGGGGGTGACGTTGAGGATCGTGGTGCCGGCCTCGCGGTGGGCGGCGAGGCGGTCGCGGATGTAGCCCTCGGGGCCGCAGAGGGAGGCTTTCTCGAGCAGCTCCTCGGGGATGGCGGCAGCGGCTTCGTCCTTCCTGCCCGATAGGTAGAGGTCCTGGATCTCGACGGCGGCGTCGGCGAAGCCGTAGGACTTGCAGAGGTCGTTGTAGAAGTTCTTGCCGCGGGCGCCCATGCCGCCGATGTAGAGGGCGGCCATCGGACGCAGGTACTCACGGAACTTCTCGCAGCCGTCGCCGATCGCGAGCAGGCCGCCGGCGGTGATGTCGAGCGGGCCCATGTCGGCGGGTCGGCGGGCGTAACCGGCCTTGAGCGGCGCGCCCCACACCTTGCTCGCCAGCTCCGGCGCGAACAGGAACGGCAACCAACCGTCGGCCTTGGCCGCGCAGACCTCGACGC
>CAYMJU010000110.1:0-60503 GCA_964390555.1 uncultured Acidimicrobiales bacterium
CCAACGCGATGGCGAGCGGGAGACCGTCGACGCGACGGCAGATCTCTCCCATCAGCCCGACCGAGCGGTCCGTTTCCAACGATGTCTGCATCCCGGCGCCGGCTCGCTCACGGAACAGGCGCACTGCCGCGCACGCGTCGATCTCCGAGCGACTCGCGTCGCTGCTCGCCACCGGCAACGGTGCAAGTCGGTGGTTCAGCTCATCCACGGCCCACAGCGGCTCGCGACTGGTCGCGAGCACATGGAGACGAGGGAGTCGAGCGGTGAGCTCCTCGACAAGTTGGGCCACCGCCGACACGACGTGCTCGCAGTTGTCGAGCACGAGCAGGAGGTCTCGGTCCGCCAACCACCTGTTGAGCGCATCCACGTTCGACTCGCCGCCCGACCGCTGCATCCCGACCTGCGCGGCCACTTCGCCCGCGACGAGATCCGCTGACCGCAGCGCAGCGAGCCAGACGACGAACACGCCATCGGGAAACCGCGCCGATGATTCCGCTGCTACGGCTAGCGCCAACGCGGTCTTACCCACACCACCAGGGCCGGTCACTGTCGTCAACGGCACGGACGCGACGCTCTCGGCGACCTCGGCGATCTCGCGCTCCCTCCCAAACAGCCGGCGCGATCGAACAACGGTGGACTGAGGACTCGTGGGTTGGACCTCACGCTGCCCGGGTGCTCCTTCGCTGCTCGCCGTCATGTTCGAAGTCTCGCAGTCCCGCCCGGATCTTGCAGCCGGAATGGCGCTCGGTCGAGCACTACCGAGTGGCTCTCGATCGGCGCTGCTGTGCTCACGCGCCTGCCCGCCACGAGGGCATCGTGACTCACTGAGTCTGTTCAGGCTTGTGGAACCACGTCGAAGCGTTGTCGTCCGCGAACTCGATAGATGTGGAAGTCGGAGTCGAGACTGAAGACCTTGCGATGCCCCTGTTCCTCGGCGAGGGCCACCAACGTGGCATCGGCGAGGTCCATGGGTCGGTCGGCGTACTTGTCCATCAACTGGGCAGATCGCTCGACGGCCTTGGTCGATAGGTCAGCGAGCATCAGCCGGCCCGTGTGAACCAGGCTCCACAGCGCGCGTTGACCGGTGATGCCGCCGGCTTGGCCGAGCAGGTACATCGCCTCGGTGAACGCCGGCCATGTCGTCACGAGGGGTAGCGCGAGATCGTCGAGCGCGACGAGACATGCATCGTGGTCGGGCTCGTCGGCGTCGATGATGGCGATGAGCGGTCCGGCGTCGCACAGCGTCATCGCGCGGCGCGGTCCCGGGCGAGGCCCGCGGCGAACGCCTCGCCGGATCGGCGCGCCCGACCGCCGCCGCCGTGCACCACGCCGGCGACGTCTGCGAAGCTGCCGCCGGGCTGCGCTGCGAGGGTCTCGTTGGCCCGATCCTCGGCAGCGTGGCGGATGAACGCCGACACCGACTGGCCACTGATCGCGGCCGCGCGCTGGATCTTCTCGTCGAGGCCGGGGTCGAGGCGGAGGCTTCTCACGGAGCGAGCGTATCACATCAATGGTCATGTGTATCACGCGCTGCGCACAAGCCGCCAGCCATGCCGATCGGCGCACCGGACTTGGCCCGTCGTGCGCCGTCTGCGATCACAGGAGGGGGCTCGCATATACCGGGGCTGCCGTGACCGTTGATGAGAGGCCGCTTCCTGGCGGTCGGACGCCGCCACCCAGACATCGACGACGTGGTCGCCAGCCACCGGTCAGGCGCGGGCGGGGCCACTCCGTTCGAGGGTGCGGGAGTCGGTGCCGAGGTAACTGGCGATCACGACGGGATCGTTGCGCACGGACTCGGGATCGCCTTCGGCGATGATCTCGCCGAGCTCGAGGCAGTAGACGCGATCGCTCATCCGCATGATCATCGGCATGTCGTGCTCGATGATCAGCATCGACGCCTCGAGCTCCTGGTTGATCTGCACCAGCAGCGGCGCCATGGCCTCGGACTCCCGTTGGGCCACACCCGCCGACGGCTCGTCGAGGCACAGCACCCGGGCGTCGAGGGCCAGCAAACCACCCAGCTCCACGATCCGGCGGGTCCCGGTGGACAGCTCGGAGATCTGACGTTCGGCGTAGCGGCCCAGACCCAGGAAATCGATCAGCTCGGCCGCATCGGTCGCCTGTTGACGCGACCGCCTGCGGGCCCGGGGCAAGAACAGCGCCGTCTCGATCAGGCTCGAGCGGCCTCGGGCCTCGAACGCGACTTCGATCGTCTCGCGCACCGACAGCTCCGGGAACAACGTGGCCGCCTGGAAGGTGCGGCCGAGACCTCGTCGAGCCCGCTCGGCTGCCGTCATGCCGCTGACGTCCTCGCCCAGCAACTCGACCTGTCCGGTCGCCGGGACGAACCCGCCGACGGCGTTCATCAACGTGGTCTTGCCCGCTCCGTTGGTGCCGATCAGCCCGACGATCTCGCCGCGCCGGACCTCGACGCACACCCCGCGGTTGGCTTTCACGCCGCCGAAGCTCACGGTGATGTCGTGGGCACGCAAGGGTGTGTCGGAGGCCGGGAGAGCGCGGTCGGAGCGGCGCACGCTCGCTGGCGGCGCGGCCGCGGCCTTGGATGGGGCCGGGTGTGACCGTTCCAGCCGGCGGTACAGGCTGGCGCGGACGTTGTGGGCGATCTGGACCAGGCCTCCTGGGAAGTACATGAGGAGCACCAGGAGCCCGATACCCGACGTGAGCAACGGGACGATGTCGGATTCGGGGAAGAACGCCGGCAGACCGATCACCCACAGCGCGCCGATCAGAGCGCCCGCCACCGATCCGAGGCCACCGATCACGACGATCGAGACCAGCCGGAGCGAGCCATCGATGAGGAAGCGGTCGTCGCCGAATCGGATGTCCTCGGCGATGCCGCCTATCAGCGCGCCTCCGAGCCCGGCGATGGCGCCGGCGAGCACGAACGCCCGCAGCTTCGCGACGGCCGGACGCGTGGTGTACGCGGCGGCCGAAGTCGGATTGTCGCGCACCGCGATGGTCACGCGGCCCACCCCGCTGCGGCGGAGGCGAGCCAAGAACGCAGTCACCACGACCACGACGGCGAGCGTGAGGTAGTAGTAGCTCCGGCTGTCGTTGAGGTCGATGCCGGCGATGGAGCCCCGTTTGAAGCCAACTGAGGTGCCGTCTCCGCCCGTGAAGACCTCGAGGCGGTACAGGTACGCGCCTGCGGCGACGGCCAGTGCGAACGTGCTGACCGCCAGCGTGAGGCCCTTGACCCGGAGCGCGCCGGCGCCCACGACCGCAGCAACCAACGCGGCCACGACGGCTCCGAGCGGGATCGAGAGCGCGAACGGCAACGGCTCGACGAGCAGGTAGATGATCTGGCGGTCCCGGATCACCCAGTCGATCTCGAGGCCACGGGTGAACGCCGCCGCGGTGAAGGCCCCGATGCCGGCGAATGCCGTCTGGCCGAGCGACAACTGTCCGGCCCAGCCGGTGAGCAACGTGAGCGACATCGCGCAGATGGTCGAGGCGAGAATCGAGGCGTAGAGCACGTGGCGGGAAGGCACCGTGATGAGAATCGGGACCAGCACCCCGATGGCCAGCATGACCAGCAGGGCGATCCGGTCGAGGTGACGGACCCAGAGGATCTCGCGGAGATGAGCGGGCATCGGCTCGACCTTCGGAGCAAAACGGAACTCGCTCCCGGCCTCACTCCGTTGCGCGGTCCGCTCCTCTCTGGCCACGGCGACGAGCACGACCACGAGGAGGAGGGCCTCCACCCGGCCGAGTTGGTCGAGGCCGTTGAACCCGATCACCTGCTCGGCGACGCCGATCACGACGGCGGCCACCATGGCCCGACCGAACGACGTGAAACGAGCCACCAACGCGGCGGCCAGCGCGCGGAGCAGTGTCGCCGGCCCGAGTGAGCTCAGGATCCCGGCACCACCTTCGACACCGCCGAGCAACATCATCGCGATCGTGGCGATGAGCCCGGCGATGGCCCATACGAGGGTCGAGTGGAGCTTCGGGTCGGCGCCGGAGAGCCGCGTGAGGTCGAAGTTGTCGGCCGCGGCTCGCACGGTCCGGCCGGCATGGGTTCGGTAGAGGAACCACGCCAACCCGACGACGACGGCCGGGGTGACGATCAGCACCAGCAACTCCGAACCCTTCACGGTGACGTCGCCGACGTTCCACGACGATCCGATGGCCAAGGGGTACCGGACCGAGAAGTCGATGTCGAGGACCAGGAAAGGAACGACCTGGGCGAGCTGACTGAGTCCGATCGTCGCCACGAGCAGGATGACCCGGGGGGAGCGGACGAGTCGCCGCACCACCACGAGCTCGACCACGGCACCGACGACGGTGCCCACCGCGAGCCCCACCGCGAGAGCCAGCCAGTAGGGCAGACCGTAGTTGCCGGCGATCAGGACAAGTAGCGAGGAGCCGATCAGCCCCAGGTTGCCGGCGGCGAAGTTGATGACCCTGGTGGACTGGTAGACGAGGATGATCGCCACCGCGAGCAACCCGTAGATGAGACCTCGGACGACGCCGTCGAACAGGATCTGGTCGGTCCAGTAGGAGGCAGCGATCATCATCCGCCGTCGGCGCCGAGGAACACTGCGCGAGCGAGGTCGTCGCGCTCGATCAAGGCCTGCATCGCACCCTCGAAGCGCACGTGCCCCTTCTCGATGAACACCGCGCGGTCGGCGACCGCGGCGGCGACGTTGAGCGACTGCTCCACGATCACGATGGTCATACCCCGGGCGCGAAGTTGCTCGATCACCTTGACCAGGCGTTCGACCACGATCGGGGCGAGACCGAGCGACAGCTCGTCGATGATGAGCACGTCGGGCTCGTCGGTGAGGATCCGGGCCAGGGCGAGCAGCTGCTGCTGGCCGCCCGACAAGGACGACGCCCGCAACTCCGTTCGTTCGGCCAACTCGGGGAACAGCTCGAGCGCCGCACCGATCCGCCGCTCGGCCTCGGCGTCGTCGCGACGCTGGTTGTACGTGGCCATCAACATGTTCTCGCGGATGGAGAGGCCGGGAAAGATCCCCCGGCCGCCCGGCAACATGCGGATGCCCATACGGGTCCGCACTTCGGGCGACGTGAACGTGATCGTGCGGCCGTGGTGGCGAACCACGCCGCGGCCGGGAGTCTCCAGCCCGGCGATCACGCGCAGGATGGTGGACTTGCCGGCACCGTTGGTGCCCAGCAGAGCGAGCACCTCACCCTTTTGGACCTCGAAGCCGACGTCGAAGAGGATCTGGACCGGGCCATAGGAGAAGTCGATGTGGCTGACCTGGAGCGCCGGGATGGTGTCGGGATCGGCGGCCCGCCGCTCGGCTTCGGCCTTCTCGTCGCGGATCTCGGCCACGTTCATGGCGATGTCGTCGGTGATCGAGAGCGACCCTCGGTAGAGGAGGAACGCACCGAGCAGCGTGGTGGGCACATAGATCACCAGCACTGTGGTGCGGGGACCGTACGCGTCGATCATCAACGCGGACAGGACCGAGCCCCCGAGGGCGCCGACGAAGAACAGGTAGATCGACCCGATGGCCCCACCCACTCCGCGCAGGCGGAACGGAATGACCAGCATGAGCAGCGGTCCGACGAGGACGAGGGCGGAGGTGCTGAGCATCGTGGGGAAGATCCCCACGATCGCGAACATCACGGGGTTGGGCATGAAGAACTGGATCGGGACGAGGACCGCCGTGGGCGCCAACAGCATGGTGATCAGACGCGCCGCGCGCGCCGGGTCGTCCTGGTAGAGCAAGTCGTACTTCCGGCCGACCCAGGGCAGACCGACCAGCAAGCCGGCGCCCATGGTCGTGGTGACCGCGCCCCGGCCGAGCGTGCCGAGCCCGTAGTGCTCCTCCAACCAGAGGTTGGTGACCACCGGAACGGTGAACAGGCCGAACCCGATCGCGCTCAGGGCGGCGATCGCCGCCGACATCGTCTTGATGCGCCGGATGCGGGCCAACGCCGACTCGAGCGAGATCGGTGCCGGGTCGGCATCGGTGACCACCTCGCCGACCACGTCGATCTGCTCGAATTGCCCGCGTGGCGGTTCCGGGAGCCGGAACGCCACGAAGGCGACGACCGCGACGGGGACCGACAAGATGAAGAACGCCCACCGCCAGCCGTCATCGCCCCCGGCGACCGCGGCGATCGCCCCCACGACCAGCGGGCTGATGGTGGCGACCGTCCGCCCGGCGACGTTGTTGACGGCGCCCAGACGCCCGCGTGTGGCGATGGGGTACCGGTCGGCCAGGTACGAGCCGTGCACGGCCAGCGTGTTCGACTTGGCGATGCCCACACCCAGCCGGGCCATCACCATCATGAACGCGTTGACCGCGAAGCCCGACACGGCGACCATGGCCGCGAAGATCATGCTCGACCACGCGATCACCGGGGCGCGGCGCAACCGGTCGGCCATCCAGCCCATCGGCAGCGCGCCCAGGATGAGGAACGCGCTGCTGGACGAGCCGATGGCCACGATCGCGGCGTCGCTGACGCCGAGCGAGTCCCTGATGTTGGGGGCCAGGGTGCTGAGCGCGGCCGATTCGAACTCGTCGAGGCTGTTGAGCAGGCACAGGACGGCGAACGGGAACGTGCCGCCGATCGCGAACGCGTCCTTCAGGGTGAGCTTCGACTGCTGCTCGCCGACGCCGTAGACGACCCCGTCGGTCGGCGTGTCCGCCGCCGCGATCTCCTCCTGGCGTTCCTCCTCGAGGGCGAGGAACGCGCCGGCGATCGGCTCGGGCGGCCGATCGCCGGCAGGCTCACTCGTATTCACGCCAGGTTCCCTGCGGGGCCTGAACTCACGACTCGACGAAGGTGCTCGTGGCGGCGTCGAAGAGGTACGTGACGGACTCGGGGTTTCCATCGGATGACGGCGGCGGCCCGAACGTCTGCGGCCCTCGCATGAACGGGAGCTCGATCTCGCCCAGCGAGTAGCCGGCCGTCGCGAATGTGCCGTAGTTCAGCTCGGGTCCGGCGGCCTCGAGGATCGCCTCGAGCAGGTACAGGTGCCGGCAGGCGATGCTGCCGCTGACCACCTCGTCCTCCTCGCCTTCGGGAACGTCGTTCTCCGGGCGGATGTTGATTCCGGCGTCGGTGAGGATCTGGATGCACTCGTCGGTCAGACCACCAAGGCTCTCGTAGTGGTTGCGCCCGTCGAAGCTGTCGGCGGCGGCGGCTCCCTCGAGGATGGAGAAGTCGGTCCCACCGTTGGCGATGTAGAAGTTGGCCGAGCCGAGGTTGGTGTAGCGCAGCGCCGGGCGATAGTCGGTCTCCCCGATCCGCGGTGGCACGAAAACACCAACCGAACTGCCGATCATGAGGATCTGGTCGACACCGTCGGACTCGAAGCGCTCGAGCGTCGTGTCCGTCACCGCGTTGGTCGCCGCTTCGTCGCCGCTCGTGGTGTCGATCAGGACCACGGTCGCCTCGATGCCCGCCGCCTCGAGCACGGGGAGAATCTTGTTCTCGTAGAGCGGCTCGTCGTCGAGCGTGCCGAGAACGGCGACCGTGCCGTCGAGCAGACCGGCCTCGATCATCGCCTCGACGCCCGCCGCCGGGCCGTCTTCGCTGTTGCCGGGGCTGAACCACGGGGCGTCTGCGTCGGCAAGAACCGCGGCGGAGATCTCACCGCCGACGAGCGCCGTGGAGTTGTCGACGATGTAGCAGGGCGCGTTTGTGCGGAGCTCCCCCACAACAGCGAACGCGCCGATGTCCTGCGTGGCTCGCACGCACGACGCGGTGACGCCATCGTCGGCCTCGGTGTCCTCCGGCGCGAACTCCAGCACCAGCTGGCGACCGTGCATACGGCCCCGGGCGTTGATGGCGTCAGCCACGGCGTTGAACGCGAGCTCATAGTCGCCGTGGGTGACCCGGCCGTCGCTGCGGCGGGACACGTGGGCGACGGCGATGGTGATCGTGGTGTCGGACACTCCCGGAGCCCGGTCGTCGACGATGGGCTCGATCTCCGGTGCGGCCTCCACGGTCGTGGTGGTCTCCCCGGTATCGCCCGACGGGACCGTCGTGGTCGTGTCGGCGGTCGTGTCGTCCGTGGCGGCCACTGTCGTGGTCTCCTCGGGCGCCGTGGCCTCGTCGCTCTCGTCCTTGTCCGTCGAGCACGATGCGACGAGCAACGCGAGCATGGCGATGGCTGCAACTCTCTTCATGATGTCCCCCAAAGGTGGTGCGGTCCCGCGGTCGCCCCGGGCCTCCCTCGAGCATCGGTGCATGCTCGAGCGGCCGGAAGCATAACAGCACTCTGCGCCGGCGAGAAGGGGATTCTCACCAGCTACCGGGCGCAGATGCTCTCGATGCGCTCGCTCGACTCGATCGAAATCACAAACCCCAGCTCAGACCGAGGTGCCCGGGGCGGGGATCGAACCCGCATGACCTTGCGGTCAGAGGGGTTTAAGCCCTCTGCGTCTGCCAGTTTCGCCACCCGGGCGGCGCGGCCACGGTAGCGGGGCTCACGCCGCAGCCGTGTCTGCGGGCTCGACCGCGAGCCACAACGCGGCCCGCGCCCGATCGGCCTTGGCGCCGGTCAAACCGTTGGCCACCACGATCCCCTCGATCATGTCCGACACGACCGCCGGCCACGGCCGGGCCCTGACCCGGACCGCTACGGTCGCGGACCCTTGCCGCCGCCGGATGCTGCGCTGGACGTCGTCGAGCCCGGGTGGGCTCCGGAACGAGGGAACCTCGAGTCCCCGCAGCCGCGCCGCCCGACCCAGTTGACGCGCCATCTCGGCGAACCGCACTGCGGGCGCCACCGTCGACTCCCTACCTCTCTCTCGCATGGGACCCATCATGACGCGCCCCTGTGACACTCAGGACAATCGACGCGACATGCTCAGGGCCGGCACGGTGGTGCCGATCATGTGGGCAATGAGGTCTCGTCGCCGCGCCCGATCCATCGTCGCCGCGCTTGCCGCGGCCGCGGCGACCACGCTCGCGCCGGCCGTCGACGCGCAGGAGATCAGCTCGCCGCCAGCCGAATCCGCCCTGGAGGCTCTCGCCACCTGCGTCCAGGAGGAGGCATACCTATCGGTCCTGTTCCTCATGGACGAGAGCGGCAGCCTCGCCACGACGGACCCCGGAGGCCAACGGGTCGTGGCCGCCAGCGCGGCTCTCAACACCCTGGCGGCCCTCGGTTCGAACGAAGTAGCCGGTACCCAGCCCACCGTCGAGGTCGCCATGGCCGCATTCGCAGCGGACTACAGCCAGGTAACGGAGTGGGCGCTGCTCGACGACTCGTCACGCGTGGGTCTCACGTCGACCCTCAACAGCTTCGCCAGCCGCAACAGCGGCATCGACACCGATTTCGCCACCGCCCTGCTGGGTGCCGAGGCGACGCTCGCTCAGCACCGGCAGTTGCTCGACGCGCGACACATCGACGGTTGCACGGCGCTGATGCTGTTCACCGACGGCAAGCTCGACATCGAGGCCCGTTCGACCGCCGAGACCAAGGTGTACGCACCCGATCTGCCCCTCGACGTGGCCGGCAACGCAGCGCTGGTCGAGCAGCGAGCCGTCAGCACCATGTGCGACCCCGGCGGCGTGGTGGACCGGCTGCGCGAAGTCGGTACGACGACGCTCGCCATCGCCCTCACCAGCGCCATCGACCCCGCCGATCGCGACCTGATCGCGGCCATCGCGGCCGGCACCAGCGGCGCGACATCTTGCGGCACGCCGACACCCTCCGCCGGCCAGTACCTCGAAGCAGCCGACCTGGCTGGCCTTCTGTCGACGTTCGACACCGTCGCCGGGACGATCTCGGGCGGCGCGGTCGATGTTGAACAAGCCGTCACCGCCTGCGGCGGAGCCCCGTGCCCGTCGGGCACCGGTGCCGTCGCCGTCGACTCGTCGATCCGCCGACTGACCGTGCTGGTCACGTCGTCCTCACCCACTCTGCAGGTCCATGTGACCGACCCAACCGATCCGACGCCAGCCGTCTTCACTCGGGAAGGCTCGGCGGCGACGTCGACTGCGTCGGCGGACCTCGTCGCCACTTGGCTGTCGAGTTCGGTGCTCACCATCGACATCCGGTCCAAGATCGTGCCGCCGCCGACGGGAGAGTGGTCCTTCGTCGTGGTCGACCCGAGCGGCCAATCGGGGGCGACGGCGACGCTCCAAGCCACCCGATACGGCAACTTGTTCCCCCGGCTCGACGACATCTTGGTCGTCGGCACGGCACGCACGGCGACGGTGATCGCGGACATCGTCGACGAGTTCGGGGACCACGTGACCGACCTGCCGGCCACGACCGTGATCAACGCCCGAATCACCGACATCGCCTCGGCCGAGGGCCAAGACGTCGTCCTCAGTCCCAGCGCGAGTGGCTACCTGCAAGGAGTGGTCGAACTGCCACCGACGTTCGGCACGACGATCGAGATCACCATCACCCTCACGGCCACCACCGACGCCGGGGTCACGCTGCCGACCCAGACCGAGAGTACGACCCACGAGATCCCGGCTGCTGCCGGCGGCACCGCCGTCGTCGCCGACACCGACCTCCGCCCCGAGCTCGAGCCGGCTGTCGAGGTCATCGACGAGGGCAGCAGCGTCATTCCCAGTGGGCGGACTCTCGGCATCGTTCTGATGGTCGCAGCCGTCGGTGCCCTGGTCCTGTGGTTGCGCAAGGCCAGTTCGGCCCGCTTCATCGTCGGCGACATCATCTGGACGGTCTTGCCCGTCGGGATCAAGCCGAACGGGCAGCTCGAGCGTCTCGATCGCTTCGCGCCGCTCACCATCGATCCAGCCGACTTCCGCCCGCTCGACCAAAAGGACAACGTCAGCGGCTTCAAGCTGCTCGACGTGCGATTCCGGATCCGGCCTCCTCGTCACCCGTTCGATCCGCCGATCGGCATCGTCCGCGCCGACGTGCCGGTCGCCGGCAGCAAGGGGGTGTTCGACGCCGATGTCCACGGCCGCGGCGTCGTCGATGTCAACCTCGCCGGCCAGTGGGTCTTCCGGATCGACGAACCGGCGACTGTCGCCAGCAATCGCAACGCGACCGACCCCAACTACGGCGAGGTCCTCGGTCATCTGGTGCTGCTGTTGCCGGCCAACCACTTCAAGCGACCGTCGCCCAGCCTGCGGCGGTCGCTTCTCGAGGACCTGCCCGCCGAGGCCCGGGCGCTGCTCGCCGGCGCCAAGTTCCGCCACCGAGCCAAGACCGACAAGGACGCCGGCAACACGATCGGTCTGATCCAGTCCATGCTCGGAACGGGCGACGAGTCTCCCGCGTTCCCCTGGGCGGCGGGCGCCGACAATCCTGAGTCCGAGCAATCCCGGGCCTGACCGAACCTCCGAGGCTTCCTTGACCATCGCTGGGCAACGGCGCGGCCATACTTCCCAGGATGACGTCGCACGACCTGTCGGCAAGCGCACCACTGAATCCCGCACAGCAGGAGATCAGGGACCTGCTCGGCGCGCCGAAGGCTGAACGACCGAGCTTCGACCCGAACCTGCGCTCCCAGCTGCGCGCCGCCCTCGAGGAAGCGCTCCGGCCGATCGTCGCCGAGCTTCCCGAGGACCAGCGCTCGCTCTGGGTGTCCAAGCATCGCCTGAGCCAGCTCGACGGGTGCGAAGTGCGGGCCCGCGCGGAGGCCGCCCAACCCTTCGAATGGTCGGTGGCGCTGGCCCGCGGGACCGTCGCCCACAAGGCCATAGAGCTCTCCATCCACTGGAAGCACGAGCCGGTGCCCCTCGAGTTGGTCGACCAGGCGCTGGCCCGCCTCGAGCACGGCGAAGACGGGCTCGCCAAGTGGCTCCAGGGCATCGACGAGGTCGAGCAGGCCGAGCTGCGCGCCGAAGCCGCCGAGCGGGTCACGGCCTTCGTCGAGACATGGCCGCCGCTCAACCCGAAGTGGCGGCCCACCACCGAGGCCCGGATGCGGGCCGAGCTGGCCGACGGCACCGTCATCCTCGCCGGCAAGGTGGACCTGGCGCTCGGGCATGCCCACGGTCAGACCGCCGGCAAGGTCCTCGTCGACCTGAAGACCGGGGCCAGCCAGCGCCACCACCTCGACGACCTCCGCTTCTACGCCCTCGTCGACACGCTCAAGGTCGGGGTTCCACCCCGACGTCTCGCCACGTACTACCTCGACCAGGGCCGGCCGATCATCGAGGACGTCACCGTAGACATGCTCGACTGGACCATCGCCCGGGTGGTCAACGGCGTCGACCGGATGGTCGCTCTCGAGCTCGACCCCGATTCGGCGATCATCCGTACCGGGCCGCCGTGCGCGTGGTGCCCGGTGCGCTCGACGTGCGTCCCCGGTCAGGCGTGGCTCCGCGAGTTCCGCGACCTCGACGACGACCCTCGTTACGACGACGACGAGTAGTCGTCACCGTCAAGGAGGAGTGCCGACCCCGACCCCCTCGTCGTCGAGGCACGCAAACCGGCCGGTGGCCCGCATGAACAACACCACGGCGACGAGGAGGATCCCAGCGCCGGTCACCGTCGCTCGGGGCGAAGTCGCGTCGGCGACGAAACCGATCACGAGCGACCCGATCGGGCTCGACCCCATGAGGGCCATGAGGTACACCGCCAAGGCCTTGCCGCGGTCCTCGTCGGACACCTGGAGCTGAAGCGCGGAGTTGATCGCCGACGCTGCGCTGATGTGGGCCGCGCCGACCAGTGCGATGGCGATCAGCCCCACCAGGTACACGTCTGTCGACGCGAACGCCACCATCGACGCGCTGTAGAGAAGGTAGGCGCCGAGCGCCAGTTGCGAGCGTCTCACCCGACCCGCGGCCGACGACACGAACGGCGCCGCCAGCACCCCTCCCACCCCTTGGAAGGCCACGAGAACGCCGAACTTGCGCTCGCTCACGTCGAACACCTCCTCGGCGAACACGACCACCATCGACGCGAGCGGCGCGGCGAGGAACCCGATCATCAGGGCCATGGATACCGCCCGACGAGCTCCGGGGACCGACCGCACCAACTGCACGGCCCCGACAAAATCCCCCCAAATCGACGCCCCCACCGCCCGGGCCTTGGGCGCGGCGTCGGTCTGGATCATGACCAGCAACAACAACACCACGGCGTAGGCGCCGGCGTTCAGGCCGAGCGCCGCACCCGCGCCCCACACGCCGAGCACCAGACCACCGACCGCGGGGCCGACCGCCCGCGCCGTGTTGAACTGAGCGGAGTTCAACGTGATCGCCTTCATGAGCGTGGCCCGCGGCACCAAGTTCCCGACGAAGGCCTGCCACACCGGCAAGTTCAGGCCCGACACCATGCCGGTGCCAGCCGCGAGCATCAGGTAGACGAGGGGCTCCGACACTCCCGCCTGCCACACGAGCATCATGACGATGGCCACCGCGGCGTACACGGTTTGGGTCACGAGCAGAAGCCGGCGCCGGCGGTACCGGTCACTCAACGACGCCGCGAGCGGTCCCATCAACGCCGATGGCAACTGGTTGGCGAACCCCACCGCTCCCGCCCAGGCCGCGCTGCCCGTGAGGTCGTAGACGACCTTTTGCAGCGTGAGGAGTTGCATCCATCGCCCGGTGTTGGCGACCGTTCCACCGAGCCAGAACAACCGGTAGTCGCGGTAGTGGAACGGCTCGAACGCCCCGCGGTCCCCGACGGCGCGGGTCTCGACGTCGGCGGGCACGCCGCCGGTGTATCACGCGGTTGGCGTGGCGACCGAACCACCGCGCGAGACTGCGGCCATGTCCCTAGTCTCGCTCGACATCACCGACGGCGTCGCCGTCATCACCCTCGACGACGCCGAACGCCGCAATGCTGTGAGCCTCGCCATGAACGCCGAGCTCGAGGCAGCTCTCGACGAGGTCGAGCACGGCGATGTCGGCGCGGTGATCGTCACCGGCGCCCCGCCGGCCTTCTGCGCCGGCGCCGACCTCGGCGAGCTGGCCGCAGGGGCCGACGACCCCACCGGCCAAGCGCTGAAAGGCATCTACTCGGGGTTCCTTCGGGTCGCCCACACGCCGGTGCCGACCATCGCCGCGGTCAACGGTGCCGCGGTCGGCGCGGGCATGAACATGGCCTTGGCGTGCGACGTCATCCTCGCTGGCCGTTCGGCCCGGTTCGACACCCGGTTCCTGAACATCGGCATCCACCCCGGCGGCGGGCACACCTGGCGGCTGCGCAACCACACCAACCAGCACGTCACCGCCGCGATGGTGCTGTTCGGCGAGATCCTGTCGGGTGAGCAGGCGGCCGAGCACGGGCTGGCCTGGCGGTGCCTCGACGACGATGCCCTGCTCGACACCGCCCGCGAGATGGCGGGCCGGTCAGCGCGGGCACCCCGCGAACTCGTCCGCCGCACCAAGGCGACGATCAACACCCTCGACCGGGTCGGCGACTCCGAGGACGCCGTGGAGCACGAGGTACATCCTCAGCTGTGGTCGATGGGCCAGCCCGAGTTCCAGAAACTCCTCGGCGATCTCCGCAGCCGCATCGCCAGCAAGCCCCCGGAGCGGTGAGCGGTCAGAGCCATTCCGCGGTGAGGTTGTCGCGCCGCTCCTCCCATTCCTCGGCGGTGATGGCGTAGCGGATGTGGTCCTCCCACGCACCGTCGATCTCGAGGTAGCGCTGCGCCACGCCTTCGCTGCGCAGGCCGATCTTCTCGATCACCCGGCGGCTGGCCCGGTTGCGGGGAATGATGGCGATCTGAAGTCGGTGAAGGGCCAGCTCGTCGAAGGCGAACCGCATCGCCACCACTAGAGCCTCGGGCGTGTACCCCTGGCCGGCACGGGCCTCGTCGATCCAGTAACCGACGTAGGCGTTCTGAAACGGACCCCGCTGGATCGAATTGACATTCATCTCCCCGGCGAAGGAACCCTCGATGAACACGCCGAAGGCCACGCCCTGACCGCCGTGGCGTTCCCGGTCACGCGCCGCGCACCGGGCGGTGAATCCGCTGAGGTCCTCGACCACATCGAGCTGACCGGGCACGCGTCGCGGCTCCCACCTGGTCAACCAGTCGTGGTTGCGCCTTCGCACCTCGCGCCAGGCGGTGAAGTCGGCCGCGACGAGCGGCCGCAGCAGCACTCTCCGACCGAACTGCGTCAACACGGCGTCGGAGACTATCGGAGACGTCGTCAACGCACCCAACGACACCGCAACCCGACACCGCACCCCGACACCACCCCCAGGGACACCGCCCCTGGCGACGATCAGCGCAGCGAGGCCGCCAAGCCGTCGAGGATGTCGGACTCCGACACGACGCAGTCGTCCAAGCGCAGCATCCGCATGAGCTTGACGAGGATGCACAAGCCCCCCACGATCACGTCGGCCCGCTCGGGTTCGAGGCCCGGGTTGTGGAGGCGATCGGCCCGCGACTCGGTGGCCAAGGCACGAAAGACGTCTTCGACCGCAGCGCGCTCGAGCCGGAAGTGGTGGATCTTGTCGCGGTCATAGACGGCCAGGCCCTGCTCGACGGCCGCCGTGGTCGAAACGGTGCCGGCCAGCCCCACGAACTGCCGGGCGTCGAGCATCTCGGGGTGGTTGCGGACCACCTCGTCGATGTAGGCCTCGGCGATGGACAGGCACGCCAGCAGCTCTTCAGGGCGCGGCGGATCGGAGTGGAGATACGTCTCGGTCATGCGGACACAACCCATGTCGACGGACTGCCCGCACTCGAACGATGCCCCGCCGAACGCGAACTCGGTCGATCCGCCGCCGATGTCGACGACGAGGAACGGTCCGTCGGCCGGATCCAGTTCGGCGGTGGCGCCGGCGAAGGAGAAGCGAGCTTCGTCGTCGCCCGAGAGCAACTCCGGTCGCACACCGACGATCGCTTCGGCCCGGTCGAAGAATTCGTCGCGGTTGTCGGCGTCACGAGCCGCCGAGGTGGCGGCCATGCGTACCCGCTCGACTCCGAAGCGATCCATGGCCGCGCGGTACTCGACGAGCACATCGCAGGTGGCGTCGATGGCGTCGGGGGCGAGCCGGCCAGTGGCATCGACGGACCGGCCGAGGCGAGTGATGCGCATCAGGCGTTCGACGGTGGTCGTGCCATCGACCACCAACAGTCGCGTGGAGTTCGTACCGCAGTCGATGGCCGCCACGACCGTCACCGACATTCCCCCTGCTCCAACTGGCGCAGACGTTCGGCGACCAACCGCCCCACTGGGTCGTCGCCGCCCGCGAGGTGCCAGGCGTAGTGGGCGTGCAGGCACTTCACGCCGATCCGGGTGCCCGCGACCCCACCCGACGGGCGAGGTCCCGTATGGGCGACGGGTACGTGGACGTCACGCTCGGCGGCGTAGCGGCGATGGGCGTCGGCGACCGCGTCGGCGGGGATCTCGGCCTCGGCGGCCTTGGCGCCGCCGAGCGACTCGAGCCGGCTCACCAACAACCTCTCGCGCTCGCCCACCAGCCAGTAGCGCGTGGGCATAGGCGTGCCGTCGTCGAGGATCGGGTGGTTGCGGATCACCACCGGCCCGCCGGCGCTATCTCGCACGACCACCTCGAAGGGCCCCGACGGCGTCCGACCCAGCAGTGCGGCGACCGCCTCGGTGTCGTCGCTCAGCTTCGGCCCCGGAGCAGGCGCCGCAGGATCAACAACGCCAGGGCGATCCCGATCACCGGAAGGAGCCGTTTGAGCACCGGAGCACCCGCGGCGTCGAGCAGGTCGACCGGTTCGGGCTCGGGCATCTCGATGCGGCGCGGACCCGGCGGGGCCGGGGCTGGCGCAGCCGGCGCTTCGGCGGCCGCGGCCGCTGGGGCCGTCTCGTCGGCGGGGGTCGCAGGAGCGCTGCCGTTGGTTCCGTTGACTGGCGAGCTGATGAGCGCTTGCAGGTTGTCGGCGAACTGGCCCATGAGCTTGGCGCTCACGTCGGCCATGACACCGCGGCCGAACTGGGCGACCTTGCCGGTGATCTGGAGGTCGGTTGTGACCTGGACCTTGGTGGTCCCGGCATCGACCTCGACGAGTTGGGCGGTGATGAGAGCGTTGGCGTTACCGTTGCGCACGTCGCGGCCCTCGGCCTTGAGAACGGCTTTGTGGGCGGCGTCGTCCTTCTCGACGAAGCTGGCTGCGCCCTTGTAGTTGGCCGAGATCGGGCCGACCTTGATCTTGACGATCCCGCGGTACTCCTCGCCGTCGATCTCCTGGAGCTGCGCGCCCGGCAGGCAAGGCGCGATGGCCTCGACGTCGGTGAGCGTGGCCCATGTGCGGGCGATGGTTGCCGATACCTCGAACTCGTTGCTCAGTTCCACGGGGCCAGATCCTCCAGAGTGTCGATGTCGGCTGGATCACCCGCGCACGGTACGTCGACCACGAGCTCGGGGTGCTCCCGCATCACCACTCGGGCCCCGTCGTCGCCGGCGACCGGGAGGAGCGGCCAGACCGAGCGAGCCAGACGGACCGGCGGGCGCCGCCGGCCATCGAAGTTCGCTATCGCCAGGCTACCGGAGGCCTGGGACACCGCGCCCCAGGCCTCGGAGGGTACGAAGGGTTGGTCCCCGAGACCGACCACGATCGCATCAAATCCCTGTCCGGCCGCCCACGCCACCGCCACCTGCAGAGAGGTCGCCTGCCCTTCGTGCCAGCGCGGATTGTGCACGACATCGACCTCCGCCGGGAGCAGATCGGCGAGGTCCACCGCGCCCGTCACGATCAGCGTGGCGTCGAGCCCGGCTTCGGCGGCGGCCGACACCGACCATTCGATCACGGCGCGCCCGCGCACGAGAGTTCGCAACTTGTGCTCCGTCCCGACGAATCGCGACCCGCCCCCCGCCGCCAACACGACCGCCAACACCCGCTCGGGTTCCATCCCCTCATTCTTGGCGCGTTCTGGGGGGCTCTGCCCCCCAGAACGCGCCAAGAACGCGAGGGGAGACGCTCGTGGGGCACGGCGGTAGGGTCGGGGGGTGACCGATGCCGCGTTCGACGACCTGCTCGCCCCGCCGCCGGTCGAGGTCACGGTGCTGCTCGCCGACGCCGCCCAGGTGGCGGACTCCAAGCTGTACATCCTCGGCGGCGGAATCACCCTCATCGGCCCGCGGCCCCAGCCCCTCGCCATCGCGGTACGCATCCAGGTGCCGTGGGACCGCGCCAACATCCAGCACGGATGGAAGCTCGAACTGCTCGATGAGGACGGCCAGCCCGTGCTCGGCAACGGCCAGCCCATCCTGGTCGCCGGCACGTTCGAGGCCGGGCGGCCCGTGGGGCTGAGGCCCGGCACCCCGTTGAGCGTGCCGTTGGCGGTCAACTTCCCGACCCTGCCGCTCCAACCCGCGCGCAGCTACGTGTTCCAGGTCCGCATCGACGAACGCACCAGCGTCGGCTGGCAAGCCCGGTTCAGCGTCCGCAACGGCTGAACCGGTAGTGGTCAGCAACGGTGGATCGGGCCATCGGTGTCACGGAGTGATGGGGCGAGGCGGCCGGTGCGCAAGGCGATGATCTCGGCCACGATCGAGACGGCCGTCTCCTCGGGCGTTCGAGCACCGATGTCGAGCCCGATCGGGGACATCAGGCGATCGAGCCCGGCTTGGTCGACCCCGGCCTCGACCAAGCGGCGGGTGCGGTCCTCGTGGGTGCGGCGCGAACCCATCACGCCGATGTAGCCGACATCGGTGGCGAGCGAACCGATGACCGCCGGGACGTCGAACTTGGCGTCGTGGGTGAGGATGCATGCCGCGTCGCGTGGACCGAGTGTCGACCCGATCTCGTCGAGCAACCGGTTCGGCCACTCGACCACCACCTTGTCGGCCATCGGGAACCGCTGCGTGGTCGCGAACACTGGCCGGGCGTCGCAGACGGTCACGTGGTAGCCGAGGATCTTGGCCACGCGCGCGAGGGCGGCGGTGAAGTCGACGGCCCCGAAGATGACCATGCGAGGTTGCGTGGCGAAGGACTCGATGAAGACCGCCACGACCTCTTCGCGCGCCTCGCCCCGCTCGCCGTAGTGGCGGACCCCGCTTCGGCCAGCCTGGAGCTCGCCCAGGGCGTCACGGGTGACGACCCGATCGAGGTCGTCGTTGCCGAGCGTGCCGAGCGTCGTGCCGTCGGTCCGCACGAGCAGTTTGGCTCCGGTCCCCGGCCCCTCGATCACCGTCGCGAGCGCCACCGCCCGATCGGCACCGATGGCGTCTCGCAGAGCGGCGTAGACGGGAAGCTCGGCCACGATCCCTCTACCAGTCGAGCGGTTCGATGAAGACGTGGATGGTCCCGCCGCAGGTGAGCCCCACCGCGAACGCTTCGTCGTCGCTGTAGCCGAAGGTCACCATCTTGCGTTCCCCGGTCTCGATCACGTCGAGACACTCGGTCACCACCGCACCCTCGACGCAGCCGCCGCTCACCGACCCGACGACCTCGCCGTCGGCGTTCACCGCCATCGCCGCGCCGGCCTGACGGGGGCCCGAGCCCTCGACATCGACGACGCGCGCCACCGCGACTCGTTTACCCTGGCGGTTCCACCGGTCGAGGTCCTTCAGCAACTCACGCATCGGCGTTCCTCCGGAGGTCCATTGTGCCGGTCTCATCGATCACCCGCGCCAGCTCCTCGAGCGAATCGAGCGAGTGACCCTCGACGAACCGATCGACGAACGGGAGCGCGGCCGCCATCCCAGCCGCGAGCGGTTGGTAGCCCGGCGACGCCTTGAGCGGGTTGACCCACACGACTCGGAACGCGACCCGCTGCAGCCTGGCCAACTGCTCTGCCAATACCTCGGGGTCGCCGCGATCCCACCCGTCGGACAGCACGACGACGATGGCGCCGCGCGCCAGGCCGCGAACCCCCCACCGGTCGTTGAAGTCCCGGATGACCTCGCCGAGGCGGGTCCCGCCCGACCAGTCGTCGACGGTGCGGCCCGCGGCGGACAGCGCCGAGTCGGGGTCGCGCGTAGACAGTTCACGGGTGACCCGGTGCAGCCGGGTACCGATCGTGAACACCTCGACCTTGGACCGACCGACCACCGCCGCATGGACGAACCGGAGCAGCGCGCGGGCGTAGGGCTCCATCGATCCCGACACATCGAGCAACAAGACCAGCCGCCGGTGCCGGGTCCCGGGCCGCACGAACCGGCGCTGCACCGGTTCGCCGCCCGTGCGCAGCGCCGCCCGCACGGTACGGCGCATGTCGGGACGGCCGGCCGTCGACTTGGCCGGCCGCATGCGCCGCGAACGCCGCGGCACGCCGGACAGCCGGATCCGCGCCATCAGGGCCCGGCTCTCGGCAAGCTCGACGTCGGTGTAGGTGGCGAAGTCCTTGTGGCGCAGCACCTCGGTCGGGCTGTACCGGACCGCCAACACCTCGTCCTCGGTCGTCGCGTCGTCGTCACCCTCGGCGGGCGGTGGTGCGTCGGGGTCATCGACGGCCAACGTGAGGGTGAGAACCTCCTGCATCACCGACGGGGCGGGTGAGGTGTGGCCCAACCACCATTCGCGGAACACCCGGTCGTAGGCCGGTCGCTGCTCGGGCCGCTGAACGAGCGTGGCATGGCCTGCCCAGTACACGGTGCCCCGATCCTCGAACCCGACCAGGCCCAGGGCATCGAGGTAGGTGCTGGCCCGCTCGGTGGTCACCGGCACGCCGGCGTGGCGCAACATGACGACGAACGCGAGCGCGAAGTGGATCGGACCCGGCGCGACCAGCGCCGCCGGCGAAGCGGTCGCCGTCACCTTCGGTGACCCAGGTAGCGCCGTCACCGGGCGACGCGCTCGAGGGCGGACTGCACCATGCCCTCGAGGCCGCGGCCGCGGATCCGCTCGTGGTCCTCGCGATACTTCAAGACGCTGCCGAGCGTGTGCTCGACGGCCGCGGTGTCGAGCGACGTGACGCCGATCAGGTCGAGCGATCGCGCCCAGTCGATCGTTTCGGCGATGCCGGGAGGTTTGTACAGTCCGGCGCCGCGGAGCTGCTCGGTGGCGGCGGCGACTTGGGCGGCGAGATGCTCGCCGACGCCGGGCGCCCGGAGCCGGATGATCGCCACCTCGCGCTCGAAGCCGGGGTGCTCGACCCAGTGGTACAGGCAGCGCCGCTTGAGGGCGTCGTGCACGTCGCGGGTTCGGTTCGACGTGATCACCACGATCGGTGGCCGCTCGGCGCGGAATGTCCCGAGCTCGGGCACCGTCACGGCGTAGTCGGACAGGATCTCGAGCAGGAACGCCTCGAACTCGTCGTCGGCCCGGTCGACCTCGTCGATGAGCAGCACCGGCACCGGCCCATCGCCGGTGGTGACCGCTGCGAGCAGCGGCCGCTTTACGAGGAAGCGCTCGGAGTACAGCTCGTTCTCGAGTTGGTCGGCATCGTCGCCCTGGGCGCGGCCGACGGCCTCGGCGGTGCGCAGGTGCAGCAACTGGCGGCTGTAGTCCCACTCGTACACGGCTTGGGCGGCGTCGAGGCCCTCGTAGCACTGGAGGCGGATCAGCTGCCCACCCGTCCACGCCGACAACACCTTGGCCAGCTCGGTCTTGCCGACCCCGGCCTCGCCTTCGAGCAACAGCGGCCGCTCGAGCCGAAGCGCGAGGAACACCGAGGTCGCGAGCCCCTGATCGGACAGGTAGTCGTGGGCCCGGAGACCGGCGACGACCTCGTCGACGGAACCCACGGCGCGGGGATCGGTTCCAGCCATCGTTCACAGGCTACGGTCCGCACGCTCGCGCCCCGCCTTAGAGGGCGAGCCGATAGGCGAGCCCTCCAATGTGATAGTGGCATTTCTCGACTGCGCCAGCAGGCGAGGGCGACCGATCAGACGTCGAACGTTCACCTACTGGCGCGGGTGCTTCGGTCCCCCCGGCCGTCGTTCAGGCCGAGAATCAGTCGTAGTTGTTGATGACCCGGACGCTCAGCGCCACCATGACGGCTCCGGCGACGGCCACCACGGCGAACGCCCGCAACAGGGAAGTGGCGTCGAAGCCGTCGAGGATCAGCGAGCGGGTGCCTTCCATGAGGTAGGTCACCGGATTGAAGCTGGCGGCGATCTCCATGGGCCGGGTGAGCAGGTCGCGGGGAACGAAGTTCGGCGTGACGAACAGCAGTGGGAAGAAGATCATGCTGGCGCCCTGGGTGGCCGCGGCGCTGCGGCTCTTCAGCGCCGCGAGCTGCATGAACCCGCTGAACACCACCGCCCACAGCGCGATCATGAGCACCAATACGACGAACCCAGCAACGCCGCTCTCGACGTGAACGCCGAACGGGAGCGCCACGAGCACCATCACTGCCGCGAGCAGCGCCGTCTTCACGAACTCGGCGTAGAGCCGGCCGAACACGATGGCGAACCGGGGGGTCGGCGTGGCCCGAAGCTTGTCGAGATAGCCGCCCTCGACCTCCTCGACGAGGAACAACGCGGCGTTACCGAACGAGGCCGCCGTGAGCAGAGACGCCGGCAGTTGGAACGCAGCGTAGTTCTGGCCCTTCAGGAAGTCGGTCCCGTCGGAGGGGAATATCCGTGCCGCCTGCCCCACGTTCACGATGAGGAAGAACAGCGGGATGAACAAGGTGGGCATGAGCGCATCGGGCGTGCGCAGGGCCTCCCGCAGGGCGCGTTGGCCGAGAATGAACGACTGCTTCATGCTTGGACCTCCTGGACCTCGCCGGCCACGCGTTCGCGCGTGCGGCCGGTGGCGTCCAGGAACACTTCGTCGAGTGTGGGTTCGGCGACGAGTCCACGGCGGTCGCGCAACTCTTGTTTCAACACCGCCGGCGTGCCCTCACGGACGATCAGCCCGGCGTCGATTATGGCGATCCGGTCGCAGAGCTGGTCGGCTTCCTCGAGGTACTGAGTGGTGAGAAACACGGTGGTGCCCCGCTCGTTGATCCGCCGCACCTCGTCCCACACCGTGAGGCGGCTGGCCGGGTCGAGGCCGGTCGTCGGCTCGTCGAGGAAGAGGATCTCCGGTTGGTTGACGAGCGCCGACGCCAGGTCCAGGCGCCGCTTCATGCCGCCCGAGTAGCCCTTGATGCGCCGATCGGCGGCATCGGTCAACTCGACCAACTCGAGTAGGGCCTGGGCCCGTTCGGCCGCTCGCGACGACGACAAGCCGAACAGCCGGGCCTGGAGGACGAGCAGCTCGCGCCCGGTCTGGCGGATATCGAGTCCGGCCTCTTGGAGGGCCACGCCGATCTTCAGGCGCGCCGCGTGGGGGTCGGCGGCGACGTCGACGCCGGCCACCCACGCCGATCCCGACGTGATGGTCATCAGCGTGGTGAGCATGCGCACCGTCGTCGACTTGCCCGCCCCGTTAGGGCCGAGAAAGCCGAACACCTCACCGGGCGACACATCGAGGTCGACGCCTCGCACGGCCTCGACCTGGCCCTCGCGGCTCGAATAGGTCTTGACCAGCTTGTCGGCCCTGATGGCGCTCACGGAAGGCCGACCGGGCTATCGACCGGCCGACTCGAGGGCTCGCCGGACGAGCACGGTAACGAGGTGGCGCCGGTACTCGGCGCTGGCGTTGAGGTCTGACGGCGGGTCCAGTCCTTCGCCTGCGAGCGCCGCGGCATCGGCCGCCGACGCCCCGCTTCGCAGGGCCGCCTCGGCGGCGGCGGCGCGCACCGGCTTGGAGTCCATGTTCACCAGGCCGATGCCGACCTGGTCGCCGTTGGCGACGACCGAGCAACCGACGATCGCCCAGTCCTGGGCTCGCCGGTTGAACTTCTGGAACCCGGTCGTACCGGCCGGAGCCTTGGGGAGCCGGATCTCGGTGAGCAGCTCGGTCGGGCCTATCGCGGTCTCAAGAAAGCCGTGGAAGAAGTCGTCGGCGGCGATCTCGCGCTCGCCGGCGCCGTTGCGCACGACCACCGAACCGTTGAGGGCCAACAGCACCGACGGCAGGTCGGCGGCCGAGTCACCGTGCGCGAGCGAGCCGCCGATGGTGCCGCGGTGGCGGACCTGCGGATCGCCGACATGCGAGGTGACCTCGGCGAGCAGCGGGAGGTGCTCGCGGACCAAGGCGTTCATCTCGACATCGCGGTGGCGGGTGAGCGCACCGATGCGCAGCCGATCGCCGTCGTCGACCACGTAGGACAGGTCGGCCAGGCGGCCGATGTCGATGAGCACCGACGGCGTCGCGAGCCGGAATTTCATCAGCGGGATCAGCGAATGGCCGCCGGCGAGCAGCTTGGCGTCGTCGCCGTGCTCGGCCAACAGGGCCACCGCGGCGTCGGCCGAATCGGCCCGCTCGTAATCGAACGCGACCGGGATCACTTGGCACCGCCCGAGGCACAGGAGAGCACGGCCTTGACGATGTTGTGGTAGCCGGTGCAGCGGCAGAGATTCCCCTCGAGCCCGATGCGCACCTCGCGCTCGGTCGGGCTCGGGTTCTCGTCGAGCAGCGACACCGCGGCCATCACCATGCCGGGAGTGCAATACCCGCACTGGAGCGCATGGCACTCGTGGAACGCCTGCTGCATCGGGTGCAGCGTGCCGTCGCCGGGCGCCAGCCCCTCGATCGTCTTGATCTCCGCGCCGTCGGCCTGGACGGCGAACACGGTGCAGGACTTGACGGCCTCGCCATCGAGATGGACCGTGCACGCACCGCACGACGAGCTGTCGCAGCCGACGTTCGTGCCCTTCAGCCCGCATTCGTCGCGGATGTAGTGGACGAGAAGTGTCCTCGGCTCGACATCGTGGGACTGGTCGGCCCCGTTGACTCGCATGCTCACCTGCACGGTGATCCTCCTGGTGTCAGCGACCGGTGACTGTAGTGGATGGGCGCGGTCGGGGCCTCATGGCGCCAGCCGACGAAGTCCGTTGCGGGTGAGCAGCGACAGCACGGCGATGACCACCACGATCACGAGCAGCCCCGGCCACGTGTTCCCCCACGTGACGTCGCCGAGGAACCCCTCGCGCCCCATCCGCAACACGTTGGTGATCGGATTCACCCGGGCGACGCCGTGCATCCAGCCCGTCACGAGCTGAAGCGGCACCTGCCCGATCGACAGGAACGTCGAGATGAACACGACGATCTGCACCAGCCCGAGGGCCCGCATGCTCTTGACGCGCAGCACGAAGACGATGCCGAGGAGCGAGAAGATCACGCCGGTGCCCATGGCGGCCACCATCAACGTGGCGAGCCCGACCGGCGTCTGGAGCCGTGCCCCGTTGGCGTAGGCGATACCGAGCACGATCACCGACGGCAAGAGCACTCGAATTGCCGAGTAGAGGATCGGACCGAGGACCAACGCGATTCTGCGGCCGGGTGCGAGCAGCATCCGGTCCATGAAGCCGTTCTCGAGATCTTGGGCAACCATGGCTGGTGCCCCCATGCCACCCATCGCGGCACCCTGGATGATCGCGTAGGGCGCCATCCAGTTGAAGATGTTGTCGGTGCCGTACCCCTCGATGTCGGTGAGCGACGTGAACGAGTTCCCGAAGGCGATGATGAAGAACGTCGGCATCACCAGGTTCGGGACGAGCAGCGACGGCCGCCGGCGCAGGCGCATCAGGCCCCGGCGGGCGATCTCCCAGCTGAGGGCCATCATGCGGTGGCCAGCCGTCGATGCAGGGCCCACACCGCGAGGGCCACGCCGGCCACCGCGAACAGGGCCGCCGAGCCGAGAGCCTGGCCGGCGTCGCCCCACGACCAGCCGACGATCAACAGCCGGCGGACCGGGTCGATGATGAACGTGATCGGGTTGTACTCGGCGACGGTTCTGTACCACCCCTTCATGAGGTTCGTGGGGAAAAACGCCGAGCTGAGGAAGATCACCACGAACACCACCGGGAACGTGCTGTTCACGACCTCCTGGGAACCCGTGCGGGCGGCGATCATGGCGCCGATCCCGCCGAGCCCGAGCGTGAGCCCGACCGCCGTGAGCAGCAGCACCAGCGCGGCGCCGACACCACCTTCGACCGCGGCACCAAAGGCCACGAAGATCACGAGCAGGATCCCGGCGCGGAGAAGCGCCTCGACGATCGAACCGGCGAGACGGCCGAGAACGATCGACGTGCGCGAAACCGGTGACACCACGAGCCGGTCGAAGAATCCGGTCTCGATGTCGAGAGCTAGATCGGCGCCGGCATTGGTTGCGCCGAAGGCCACGGCCTGAAGGACGCTCGCCGGCACGACGTAGTCGAGAAACGAGTCGACCTCGGGGAACCCGGGTAACTCGATCGCCCGACGGAACTGGGCCGAGTAGACCGCTGCGAGCATGAGGGGGAAGACGAGCCCGCCGATCCAGTCCGTCCAATTCCGCCGGATGCCCCGGATCGAGCGCAGGCACAGCTCGCCCGCCTGGCGCCACGAATCCCTGCGCCCGACAACTCCGGTCGCCACGCTCACTGACCCTCGATGCGGTGGCCGGTGGCGTCGGCGAACACGTCGTCGAGGCTCGGCGGATCGAGCTCGAGGTGGGTGATGGCGATGCCGGCCTCGTCGAGGGCCCGCACCACGTCGCTCACCGCACCGGCGCCTTCGGACAGCCCGACGGCGACCCGGCCGGTCGCCGCCGGGCGGGTCGGGCCGAACCGGCTCACGATGTCGCGGGCCGCGTCGACCCGGTCGTCGGGCACGTCGATCCGCAGCGTCGGCGACCCGACGGCGGCCTTCAACTCGGCCGGGCGACCCTCACGTACGAGCCGGCCCTCGTCGATGATCGCGATCCGGCCACACAGCTGGTCGGCTTCTTCGAGGTACTGGGTCGTGAGCATCACCGTCGTGCCGGCCTCGGTGTTGAGGCGCCTCACCTCGTCCCACAGCGCGACCCGGCTCGTCGGGTCGAGGCCGGTGGTGGGCTCGTCGAGGAACAGCACGCGCGGCTCGTGGACGAGCGACAGCGCCAAGTCGAGGCGGCGGCGCATCCCACCGCTGTACGTTCCGACGCGTCGATCGGCGGCGGCGGTGAGCCCCACTCGCTCGAGCAACTCGGCGCCGCGCTCGCGGGCAACCCGCTTCGGCAACCCGTGCAGGACCGCTTGCAACCGCAGCAGCTCGTTGCCGGTCATCAGCGGGTCGATGGCGGCGTCTTGCAGGGCCACGCCGATCGACCGCCGCACCTGACCGGCCTCGGCGACCACATCGAAGCCGGCGACCCGGGCGCGACCCGCGGTCGGCCGCAGCAAGGTCACGAGCATGCGCACGGTCGTCGACTTGCCGGCCCCGTTGGGTCCGAGAAACCCGAAGATCTCGCCCTCATCGACGCGCAGGTCGACACCGTCGACCGCGATGACATCGCCGAAGCGTTTGACGAGACCCTCGGCCTCGATCGGCGGGTCAGCCACGTGCGTGCTGGATGGCCGCCCACACCTTCTCGGGCGTGGTCGGGATGTCGATGTGCCGGATGCCGTAGTGGCTCAGCGCATCGACGACGGCGCTCTGCACCGCTGGGGTGGCGCCGATCGCGCCCGACTCGCCGATGCCCTTGGCGCCGAGCGGATTGTTCGGCGTGGGCGTCTCGAGGGGGACGAGCTCGAAACTCGGCAGCTCGGCCATGGAGATGATTCCGTAGTCGGCAAAGTTGGCGGTGACCGGGTTGCCGTCGGCGTCGTAGACGACTTCTTCGAGCAGCGCCTGAGCTGCGCCTTGAGCTATGCCGCCATGCCGCTGGCCTTCGACGATCATCGGGTTGATCAAAGTGCCCGAATCGTCGCAGGTGATCATGCGCACAAGCTCGACCTTGCCGGTGTCGGTGTCGACCTCGACCACCGCCACGTGCGCGCCGAACGGGTACGAGCAGTTGGCCTTGAAGTCGGACTCGGCGGACAACACGTCGGTCCCGGCGGCGGCCGCGACATCGGCCCACGTCTTGGCGACAGCCGGCGTGCCCTTGACGTGGAAGGCCCCGGCGACCTTGTCGAGCTCGATGTCATCGACGCTCGCTTCGAGCAGGTTGGCCGCGACCTGTTTGGCTGCTGCCACGACGTCGATCGCTGCCGTGTGAACCGCCGAACCACCGATCTGCGTGGAGCGCGAGCCCATGGTGCCGGACCCCTGTTTCACCAGATCTGTGTCGCCCTGGATCACCTCGACGTCGTCGATCGACATGCCGAGCTGCTCGGCGGCGATCTGGGCGAAGGTGGTCTTGTGGGACTGCCCGTGGCTGAACGATCCGGAGTACACGCGGGCCTTGCCGTCGGCGGTGATCTCGACCTTGCCGAACTCGTTGCCACCCGGCGCCGGGCCCGCGGTTATCTCGACGTATGTGGCGACGCCGATCCCGAGCTGGGTGACGGCGCCGCTCGCTCGCCGCGCGGCCTGGTCGGCGCGCAGCTGGTCGTAGCCGGCCGCGGCGAGGGCCAGGTCGAGTGACTTGTGGTAGTCGCCCGAGTCATAGACCGCGCCCGTCGGAGTCGTGTAGGGGAACTGGTCCTTGGCGATCAGGTTCTTGCGCCGGACCTCGACGGGGTCCATGCCGATCTCGGCGGCGAACAGGTCCATGGCCCGCTCGATCGCCGCCGTCGCTTCGGGCCGGCCGGCGCCGCGGTAGGCCTCGGTCGGTGTGGTGTTGGTGACCACGGCCTTGGCCGACGTCTCGATCTTGGGGATCGTGTAGCAGCCGGTCGCCATCTGAGAGGTGAAGAACGGCAAGAAGCCGCCCATGCGACCGTACGCGCCGAGATCAGCGATCACTTCGAGCTGGTAGGCCTTCACCGAGCCATCACGGTCGCCGCCGATGGTCACGAACTGCACCTGGGCCCGGCCCGGGCCCATGGCGTTCATGTTCTCGGTGCGGGTCTCGAGCCAGCGCACCGGCCGGCCGACCTTCTGGGCGAGCCACGGCAGGAGCATGTCCTCGGGGTACGCGGCGATCTTCGCGCCGAACCCGCCGCCGACATCGGGCGAGATCACGTGCACGGCGCTCGCGTCGAGGCTGTAGACGCCCGACAGGGCGCCTCTCGTGCCGTGAGGACCTTGGCCGCTCATCCAGACCCACAACTCGCCGTCGACCCACGCGCAGGCGGTCGACCGCACTTCGAGCGGCGCGGCGGCGGTGCGCTGGTTGATCACCCGGGTTCTCGGCACGACGACCTCGCAGTCGGCGAAGATCTCGGGGTCCTTGAAGCCAGTGGCCATACCGAACGCCGTGTGGTCGATCGCCACGTTCGAGCCGACCTCGTCGTAGACAACGACGTCACCAGCGGCCGACGCCTCGATGTCGATCACCACCGGCAGCGGCTCGTAGTCGATCACGACCGCCTCGGCGGCGTCTTCGCCCTGGTAGGCGCGTTCGGTCACCACGACGGCGACGGGCTCGCCGACGAACCTCACGTGCGTGGCGGCGAGCGTCGGCCGGTTGAGGATCGGCGGAGGAAACAACGGCAGCATCCCCGGCGACGTCTTGACGTTGTCGTCGAGATCGGCGGCGGTGAAGACGCCGATCACGCCGGGCATCGTTCGCGCCTCGGCGACGTCGACCGTCAGCAGCTTGGCGTGGGCCATCGTCGAGCGCACGTAGGTGACGTGAGCGGCTCCGGCCAGCTTCGGTTCCTGCAGGTCCGCGGTATAGGTCGCCCCCTTGGTGAGAAACGTGGGATCTTCCTTGCGGAGGACGCGGTTGCCGAGGATGCTCATCGATGTCCCTTGGTGTCACGGGCCGGCGGCCGGATTGGCGCGCCGCTGGAAGAGTAGCCATCTGACGTCGGCGCAGCCGAACCGCCGGACCGGCCTCAGGGAGCGGCGACGGGGGGCGTCGTGGTGGGCACCGGGAGAACGACGTAGGCCTCCTGCCCCGGCGTCACCAGGTTGTACTGCTCGCGGGCGATGCGCACGATCTCGGTGTCGGTCTGGAGGATCTCGATGCGAGCGGCGTACTGCGCGTTGACCTCTTCGACTTCGGCCAGCTCGCCGCGGACTCGATCGAGTTGCTGGCGTTGGGCCACCCACGTGCGCGCCGGGGTGATCAAGAACACGGCCACGGCGACTACTGTCACCAGAGCGAGCACGATGGTGCCGACGAGCTGAAAGCGGCCACGGGGCGAGTCGGTGGCGGCGTCGGTCGTCGACTCGACCGCGTCGCGGCCGTCATCGGCGCCGCGGCGGAGGCGTCTTCTCACGGCCGCCGGCCGGCGACGGCGGCCAGGCCACGGAAAGCCGCCGTGGGGCCGAGCTCGTCCTCGATGCGGAGGAGCTGGTTGTACTTGGCGACGCGGTCGCTGCGGGCCGGCGCCCCGGTCTTGATCTGGCCGCAGTTCGTGGCCACGGCCAAATCGGCGATCGTCGTGTCCTCGGTCTCGCCGGACCGGTGCGACATGACGGCCGTGTAGCCCGACCGCGTGGCCAGGCCCACGGCGTCGAGGGTCTCGGTGAGCGATCCGATCTGGTTGACCTTGACCAGGATCGAGTTGGCGACGCCGGACTCGATGCCGCGGGCCAGCCGGGCGGAGTTGGTGACGAACAAGTCGTCGCCGACGAGTTGCACCCTGTCGCCGAGCTCGACGGTGAGGGCGCGCCAGCCGTCCCAGTCCTCCTCGGCCATGCCGTCCTCGATCGAGATGATCGGGTAGCGGGCACACCAGTCGGCCAGGTAGGCCACCATCTCCTCGGAGCCGAGGGACTTGGCGTCGCCGGCCAGCTCGTAGCGGCCGTTGCGATAGAACTCGGTGGAGGCGGCGTCGAGGGCCAGGGCGATGTCGTCGCCCGGCGTGAAGCCGGCGGCCTCGATGGCGACGAGGAGGAGTTGCAGCGCCTCCTCGTTGGATCCGAGGTTGGGAGCGAACCCGCCTTCGTCGCCGATACCGGTCGACAGGCCACGGTCGTGGAGCACCTTCCTCAACGCGTGGTAGGTCTCGACGCCCCACCGCAGCGCCTCGGAGAACGACGCGGCGCCGACGGGCATGAGCATGAACTCCTGCATGTCGACGTTGTTGTCGGCGTGCTCACCGCCGTTGATCACGTTGAGCATGGGAACGGGGAGCACGTGGGCGTTGACCCCGCCGACGTAGCGGTAGAGCGACAGCCCGACCTCGTCGGCCGCCGCCCGGGCGACGGCGAGGGACACCCCGAGGATGGCGTTGGCTCCGAGGCGGGCCTTGGTGTCGGTGCCGTCGAGGTCGCCGAGGAGCGTGTCGATGCCGCGCTGGTCGGTGGCGTCCTCGCCGAGCAGGGTGACTGCGATCTCGTTGTTGACGGCGTCGATGGCACCGAGCACGCCCTTGCCCATGTACCGGTCACCACCATCTCGGCGCTCGTGGGCCTCGAACTGACCGGTCGAGGCACCGCTCGGGACCATGGCGCGGCCGGCGGCGCCGCTGTCGAGGACCACCTCGACCTCGACGGTCGGGTTGCCGCGGGAATCGAGGACCTCGCGCCCGAGGATCGCGACGATCTCACTCACGTGTGTTACTCCTGTTGCTGGTGTTGTAAAACCTACACGTCAACTTGAGGATGACGGTGGACATGGAGCCGGATCTGGCCGCCACGAGAGAGCGAGCACAGGCTAATCAAAGTGTCAGGCCCGACGCTCGTCAGCGGCGAGGGCCGCGTGGCGGTACTGCTCGGCGGCGGCGCGAAGAGCCGACTCGGCGTCGATGCCCGCCCGCCGGCAGCCATCGACGAGGGCCAACAGAGTGCGGCCGGCCGAAGCCTCGTCTACAGGAAGCGGCGTCGTCTCCATGATCAGCAGTTCCGGCTCCGATTCGAGGGCCGCGGCAGCGGCCTTCTTCAGCACCTTCTGCGCGTACAGGATCGCCGGGAGCGCGTCCGGGATGCCGTCCATGACCGAGGCGTGGCCCTTTTCGGCCTTCTTGATCTGCTCCCAGTTCGCCACCACCTCGTCGGCGTCGGCGACCTCGACATCGCCAAAGACGTGGGGGTGGCGGTGGCGCAACTTGTCGTGGATGCCCCGAGCCACGTCGCTCGCCGTGAACCGCCCGTTCTCGGTGGCGATCACGGCGTGGAAGAACACCTGGAAGAGCAGGTCGCCGAGCTCCTCCTCGAGCATGCCGTAACCCTCGTCGGCGTCGTGCTCGAGCCGGTCGATGGCCTCGAGCACCTCGTAGGTCTCCTCGAGCAGGTGGCGGCGCAACGACTGGTGGGTCTGCTCGGCGTCCCAGGGGCAGCGCGTTCGAAGGTGAGCGATCTGCTGCTCGAATCGGGCGAACGCGGCCGCCACGGGCTCACGGAGCGACGGTACGTAGACGCTGGTCAGGTGATCGGCCTCGACGGCGCGGTCCAGCTCGCACCATGTGGTGTGGACGATGCGCTCGCCCGGCAGCCCGAGCCCCTGGAGGATCACGACGGGCGTGTCGGCGGGCTCATCGGTCGCCAGCTTGATGTCGGACAGCACCCGCTGGTTGTGGCAGTGCGCCACGAGCAGCGGGCCGGCCAACCCGGCGGCCGCCGTGGCGAACGCATGGCCGTCGACCAATGTCACCCGCGCCTCGACGGGGTCGACCCCGAGGCGCGCCCAGGCCACATCGAGAAACGACATGGACGGCACGATCACCGTGTCGATGCGGCCGTCGGCACGGAGTCGCTCGACGGTCCGCTCGAGAACAAGCGGTGAGCCCGGGACCACGTAGCAGACCTCGCCGTGATCGAGCGCGGCCGCCACCACCCGCTCGACGATGGCGCCGTACACCTCGTCGAAGCTGTCTCGGGCGTCGTACAGATCGTCGCAGCCCGGCGCCGCCGCGACCAGTGAAGCGGCCGGGTGTCGGTGGGTGCGGACGATCGTGCGGGCCGGCCCGTGGGTGGCGATGGCGTCGAGCGACGCCTGGTTGACGAGATCAGACCCGGCCGGCCCCAGTCCGACGATCGTGACCCTCGGTGTCACGGAGCCAACAGGCCCGGTGCCACCGTGGCCTCGGGCGGCACGAACGCCCCCTCCGGCGGGACAACGGCGAACGCCGCGACATCCCAGGACCCGAACCGCTCGTCGATCTCGACGCCGAAGTCCTGCGCCAATTGCTCTGTCAGGTAGTCGTCGAACGCCGAGTCGGCGACGAGCTGCGCCTGTTCTTGCAGCTGGGCGGCGATCTGGTCGCGGACCTCGTCGAGCGCCTGGGGCCGCCGGTCGTAGACCTCGATGACATGGAACCCGAACTCCGTCTCGATCGGACCAACCAGGTCGCCGGGTTCAGCCAACCAGACGGCGGTGTCGAACTCGGCGACGTAGGTTCCAAACGGCGCGCACCCGAGGTCACCCTCAGGCGAGGCGTCGAGAGACTGCTCGATGGCGAGGTCCGCGAGATCCTCGCCATCCTCGATTCGGTCCCGGACGTCGTCGGCCGCGGCCTCGGTCTCGACCAGCACGTGCCGAGCACACGAGAGCTCGACCGGCGTGAACGCGGCCTCGATGTCCGCGTCGGTGATCTCCTCGATCGGTGCGACGGCTCGACGCAGTGCGGAGAGGTTCGCTTGCAGCGTCGTGATCTCCTCGATCGTCGCCACCGCCTGTTCCGGGGCGCCCGCCAGTTGCGCGGACGCTGCGTCTCGGTCGGCCTCGGTGACCTCGACGCCTTCGTCATCGAGCAGTCGCTCGAGGATCGCGGCCTGGGCCAGGAAGGTGAGCCGAGCGGCGACGACCTCCTGGTCCCACATCGAATCGTCGACGGCGACCGTCGACGACGTGTCGGGATCGATCTCGATGTTGGTTGCCCGAGCCCGCTCCGCGACGCTGTCGAGCAGCTCCTCGCGTGTGACCACCTCGTCGCCCCCGACCGTGAGCGCGGCCTGGCTGCTCCCGCAGCCCACCGTCGCCAGCCCCAGCGCCGCCAACACCATCACAAGTCTGTTCACAAGCGCCGAAGCCTAACCTCCGGTGCATTCACCCAACCACTGGATGAGCGAAGGGTGTGTGGTGGAACGGGGTAACCGCCAGGTGACGGAGTGCTCAAGATCGACGTCGCGCAGCCGATAGGGTCTGTGCGCGCGGCCTGAACGCCTCTGGAGGCGCTCATGCGTACCAGGCAATCAACCCCCCATCAATCCCGTTCGCGATGTCTGCGAACTACCCCCGGCGTCTTGCTCCTCGGCTGCCTGCTGGCGGTGACGCTCGCAGCATCGAGCGCCGCGGCGTGGAAGAGCCACCGAAGTTCTTCGGGCCGAGGAGGCCACATATCCAGTTCGGCACCGTTCGACGCAGTTCAACGCCATCGGGGCCGCGTCCGACCGATCACCACGCCGTACACGACCACGACATCGGCACCGACCGCGGCTCCGGTCACAACGCCCCCGCCGGCTCCGACGCTTCAGCAGCCCGAGGCGCGGCCAGCAGATCTGCCCGCGCCCACGAACCCACCGACAACGGTGGCGCCGGCGCCGCCGAGCATCCCGATCTTCATACCGCCCCCTCCGGCACCGACCACCCCACCGCCGCGACCCGGCGGTTACGTGACACCCGGCAGCATCGGCTCGACGGTCGGTCCGCCGAGCGAGCCATCGGCCGTCTATGACGGTCCTACCGAGATCACCGCCGACGGCACGGTCATCGACGGGATGGTGATCGAGGGGTGCCTCGCCATTCGAGCCAACAGCGTGACCATCCGAAACTCGGTCATCCAGTGTGGCGACCGCTTCCCCGTCGAGTCACGCGGCGCCTCGGGTCTCGTGGTCGAACGCACCCGCATCTCGTGCAGCGGCGAGTCGTGGGCGGCCTTCCACGTCGAGGACACGCAGTTCTCCCTCAACGGGCTCGAGGTGACCAACTGCGGTGATCCCCTGTACATCAGTGGGTGGATGGGCTCGTCTCGGATCACCAACACCGTGATGTGGCATCCCGTGCTCGGCGCCGGCGCCCACTACGACGGCATCCAGATCGGTTCGTCAGTACCCGTCGACGGCTCGCTGCTGGTCGAGGGGAACTGGTTCGCCGCCGATGGTCCGGGCTGTTGCTACAACGCCGCGATCTTCGTCACCGACGGCAACCTCGACGTCACGATCCGGAACAACTGGATCGACGGTCGGTACGGCTACTACCCGGTGCGGTGCTACACCACCAGCCGCTGCCGGGTCGAGGGCAACGTGAGCGGCCCGATCGTCGAGCACTTCGTGCTGGCAGCGAGCTCCAACCCGGTAGTCGTGCGCTGCAACGTGTTGGAGAACGGCAGCCCGATACCTGACGAGCACTACGTGACCGACGGCGGCAGCTTCGTGTTCGAGCCCTGCTGAGGACACCCGTTCCGGTCGCGGTCCGCCGGACCATGTCCGACGGACCGCGACCGGCTGCCGGGATCAGGCGAGCGAAACCAACTCAACCGATGTGGTGACCTCGTCGAGGAACGCGGCATCGGGATCGACGCCGGTGCCGGGCCCGCTCGGTACCCGGAGGTAACCGTCGTCGAGCACGAACGGCGCCGTGATGTCACGAGCGAAGTACCGATCTGACGCCGAGGTGTCGCCCGGCAGCGTGAAGCCTGGGAGGGCGGCCAGAGCCACGTTCGCGGCCCGACCTATGCCGGTCTCGAGCATGCCACCGCACCACACCGGCACGCCGCGCGCGACACAGGCGTCGTGAATTCGTACCGCTTCGAGGAACCCGCCGACCCGTCCCGGTTTGATGTTGACGATCGAGCATGCGCCCATCTCGATGGCATCGACTGCCGCCCGCGTCGACACGATCGACTCGTCGAGGCAGATCGGTGTGCGCACCTGTGTTGCCAGGCGCACGTGGCCGACGATGTCGTCCTCGGGCAGTGGCTGCTCGATGAGCAACAGGTCGAACGGGTCGAGCCGGGCCAGGTGCTCGCCGTCATCTCGGCCATAGGCGGCGTTGGCGTCGACCTGGAGCAAGACCTCGTCACCGAAGCGCTCTCGAACCGCTCGAACGAGATCGATGTCGTTGCCCGGCTCGATCTTGAGCTTGATCCGAAGGTAGCCCTGCTCGATGTAGCGCGCGACCGTGTCGAGCAGAGCGGGGATCGAGTCGTGGATACCGACAGAAACACCTGAGGCGACCCGGTCCGTCACGGCGCCGAGCCGCTCGGCCAACGAGCGGCCGTCGATGCGCAACTCGGCGTCGAGCACCGCCGTTTCGACCGCGGCCTTGGCCATGTAATGCCCGTGTATCCCGCCGAATCGGACCGACACATCGGCGGCCACGACGCGAGCGGGATCGAGGCGGGGCAGCAGGTGATGGCGCACCACGTGCTGGGCCATCTCGACATACTCCGACGAGTAGAGCGGCTCGGACATCGCCACGCACTCGCCCCACCCCTCGGCATCGGGCCCGATCGCCCGCACCAGCAGGACGTCGCGAACCGTCTCGACGCCGAACGACGTACGGAACGGCGCGACCAGCGGCATCGAGATCCGGCGCAGCTCGACGTGCGTGAGCCTCACGACTGCTCCCGCAACACGTACGCGCGCTCGGGGGTCACGCCGACCACCGACCAACCGCTGGTCATCGGCTCGTGCAGCGCGGCGCGCAGCTCTCGGCGCCACCGGCGAGCCCGCGCCGGGTCAGTGGCCCGAAGGGCCGAGATGTCGGCCGGCACATCGACGACGACGTCGCCGGGCTGCGCGGCGACCGGCCCAGGAGGTGGAGACGGCTCGGTCGACCACGAGACCAGCAACCGATCGGACTCGTCACCGCCATTGATCTCGTCGTTCATGGCGCCGTAGACGTCGATCTCATAGGACCGAACGGTGACGCCGAGCTTGGCCAGGTTGAACCAGGCATTGCGGCGAACGAGGGGATCGAACGTCCACGTGATGCACCCGATTCCATGGTCGAACGCCCACGAGCGCTGGTGGCGCTTGAGCGCCTCGCCTACCCCTCGATCGGCCAGCCCCGCCACGACACCAGTCACGTGCGAATGCAGCTCGCGCCCCCCGTGGGCGAGGAAGCCCATCGACGCGCCGACGATCCCGCCGTTGAGCCTCGCAACGGACAGATACCCACCGGTCCGGCCGATCATGAACATCAAAGCGGCCGGGAACTGCCCCGGACCCCACACTCGGGCCAGAGCCGATTCGGCATCGCGCGCGACGGCGATGTCGCCCACCAGCTCGATGGTGAGGTCACTCAACCGGTGGCCGCCTTGAAAGCGGGGACGATCGCTTCGAGCAGCTCGGTCTCGGCCGGGATGTTGACCCCCCACCGGTTCTGGAAGCGGAAATCGGTGACCCCCGCCTCGACGAGCGGCGCCGCCCCGGCCACGGTCGCGACGATGTCGACAACGCCGCCGCTGCGCACGACCGGCAGCGTGCCTTGGACCTTCAAGGCACCAGGATCACGGTCGGCGGCGACCCACGCCGACTTGATGGCGGCGATTCCCGGGCGAGGGTCGGCGATGTCGTCGCCCCACGGGATCCACCCCACGCCGAAGCGGGTGACCCGGGCCACGGTCTTGGCGGTATTGCGGCCGCTCACCCAGATAGGCACGCCTTCCGGCGCAACGGGCTTCGGCATCTGGTGGATGCGGTCGAACAACAGTTGGCCATCGCGGTGCACGACGGTCTGCTCGGTCCACAGTCGTTGGCACAGCTCGAGGGTCTGGTCGAGCATCCTCCCCCGCGAGGCAAAGTCGAGCCCGACGACCTCGTACTCCTCCCGTTGCCAGCCGACGCCGACGCCAACGTCGAGCCGGCCCCCGGACAGCACGTCGAGGGTGGCCAGCTGCTTGGCCAGCACCGCCGCCGGCCGCAGGGCGGCCAGCAGGATGGCGGTGCCGAGGCGAACCCGGGTCGTCTGGCCGGCGATCACCGACAGCAGGGTCAGCGGCTCCAGCCAGTGACCGTCGGGCGTGGTCGGTTGCTTGCCGCCGAGGGACCCCCCCGTCTTGGGATCGCCATAGGCCTCGAGGTTCTCGCCGTACACGATGTGGTCGGCGACCACGACCCGGTCGAGACCGGCCCGGTCGGCGGCGCGAGCGAGCTCGAAGAGGTGGTTCCAGCTCTGCGGGTCCTGGGCGAAGTTCGCTAACTGGATCGACAGCTCGGCCACCACACGCTCCCTATCATCGACCTTCGGGGGTCATCGACCTTCGGGCGTCATCGCCATTGGGTCGGCGGCCGCGACCGTAGCCGGTGGTGAGGGGGTCCGGCGCAGGTGGGCGATCTCGACACCGTCGGACCGCTCGGTGCCGACGATCGCGTAGCCGCACCGCTCGTACAGAGCGATGGCAGGGAGGTTGGCGACCGCAGTGGAAACCTCGAAGCATCGGGCGTCGTGCTCGATGTCGTGCAGCGCGAGCACCAGGGAGGAACCGACGCCGCGCCGGAACGTCGACGGCGCCACCACCAGCCGGTCGACATCGACCACGCCGTCTCCGAGTCGCCGGTAACCGATGGCGCCGACCAGCTCGCCGGCCTGCCACGCACCCACCATGTCGATGTCACGGGCCACGAGCTCGTCGGCCGACTCGTGCAGCCCCGGCATGGCGTCGTAGCCGATGAGCGCGGCCTCCACGGAATAAGCGGCGCGCTGGAGCGCCACCACGCCCTCGGTCACGTCGTCGCGGCTGAGGTCGAGCCGTGCCACCGGCCAGCGATCGGTGAACACCTCGACGCGCGGACTCCGGCGGACCGCCGTGGCCGGGTGGTGGCCGGCGCCGGCCAGTGTCTCGCCGAGCACGAGTTGTCGCCCCGCTCCGGGAACGAGCCAGCAGATGGTGCGAGCCCGGTTGATGCACTCGGGCGTGAGCGTCAGGCGAGCCCGGCCGTTGAACGGCTCGACCGCGCTCACGTCGGCGCCCGCCGGAAGCGCCCGGCCCGGAGGCCAGCTCGCGGTGTGGCCGTCGGCGCCGAGCCCGAGGTGCACGACATCGAGCACCGGCGGCGCTCCAGCTACCGAGCGCAGCTCGCGCCCATAGTCCCGCGCCACTGCGGCCAGGTCGCGGGGCTCGCTGGCCGCTACAGCCATCGGGTGCCAGACCGCGTCGGGCAACGAGCGGCGTTGGGTCACCAGATTCCGATCGGGATCGCCGTCGGGTGCGACCCGCTCGTCGACTTGAAACAGGTGCACCCGATCCCACGGGAGGGGCCGCCGGCCCAGGTCGTCGAACGCCGCGACCGGAGACGAGCCGCCGCTCACCGCCGCGACCGCCAGGCCGCGCTCGGTTACCGACCGCGCGATCAGCTCCGCGAGGCGATCAGCCAGCGCCATCGTCGGGTCCGACGAGATGTGCACCGCCGGGAACATCAGACCCGGCCGATGCTCCGGTCGCGGCGCCGAGGTTCGAGACCGACCAGGACGTCGGCCTCGTGAGGGCCCCAGGTGCCGGGTTCGTACTGAAGCAGAGGTGTCGGTTCCGACAGCACCGAGTCGACGATGCGCCACGCCTCCTCGACGGCGTCCTGGCGGGCGAACAAGCTCGGGTCGCCGGCCAAGGCGTCGCCGATCAAGCGCTCGTAGGCGTCGGCGCCGGTCCCGAGGCGCTGCGACGACGACACCTCGAGGTCGACGCCGGTCCCCACCAGGGCATCGCCGGGTCGCTTGGTCTGCAGGTACAGCGAGACCGAGTCCTCGGGCTTGATCCGGAACCGCAAGTGGTTGGCGTGTGGGGCCCGATCGGTGCGATCGCTGAACAACAGCCGGGGCGGAGCCGCGAACTCGACGATGGCCTCGGTGACCGTCTCGGCCAGCATCTTCCCGGCCCGGATGGTGAACGGCACTCCCGCCCAGCGCCAGGTGTCGATGTGCACGCGCACGGCGCAGAAGGTCTCGGTGTCGGAGTCCGGCGCCACGCCGGGGAGGTCGCGGTACCCCCGGTACTGGCCGCGCACCAGATCGGCCGGCCGGATGGTGCGGATCGACCGCAACACCTTCACGACCTCGTCGCGAAGGGCCTGGGGATCGCGGCTCGACGGGGGTTCCATGGCGAGCAGGCAAGCCAGCTGGAGTAGATGGTTCTGGAGGACGTCGCGGATCGTTCCGACCCGGTCGTAGAACGCGCCCCGGCCCTCGACACCGAAGTCCTCGGCCATGAGGATCTCGACCCGATCGACGTGGTTGCGGTTCCAGAGCGGCTCGAAGACGCTGTTGGCGAACCGCATGATCAGCACGTTCTGCACCGGCTCCTTGCCGAGGAAGTGGTCGATGCGGAAGATGTCACGCTCGTCGTAGTGCAGGTGGAGCAGCTCGTTGAGCGCCTGGGCGCTCGCCAAGTCGTGGCCGAACGGCTTCTCCACGATCACCCGCGCCGGCGAACCGAGCCCCACCCCGGCCAAGCGGGAGGTGACATCGTCGAAGGCGTCGGGCGGCACGGCGAGGAAGGCGACGGGCTGGCGGCTGTCACCGAGCGCCTGCCGGATCGCCGGATACAGGTCGGGGTCAGTCACGTCGCCGCGCACGTAGGTCAGTCGGCTCGCGAGCACCGCGACGCTGGCCTCGTCGACGGCGGCGACCGCCGAGCGCACCGACGCTTCGGCCTTGGCGGCGAGACCGGCGTCGTCGAGCTCGGACCGACCGACGCCCACGATCGGGCCGGTGAGCTCGCCACCGCGGATCAACTCGTACAGCGCCGGGTAGAGCTTCTTGGCCGCCAGGTCACCGGTGGCACCGAACAGGATCACGCCGTCGGCCCGGGGGACCGGCGCGGCGGCGGGGTTCACGCCGGCCCCGCGCTGCGGTCGTGCTGCTCGCGGTGCCCCCCGAACGCATGGCGCATGGCTGAGAGCACCTGGTTGGCGAAGGTGGCCTCGCCGCGCGACTCGAACCGCTCGTAGACCGCGGCGGCGAGAACCGGCGTCGGGGTCGCGGTGTCGATCGCCGCTTGGAGGGTCCAACGACCTTCGCCGGAGTCCGACACGTTGCCCGAGAAGCCATCGAGGCCCGGGTTGTCGTGCAGCTCATCCGCCGTGAGATCGAGGAGCCACGAGCCGACCACACTGCCGCGCCGCCACAGCTCGGTGACGGCGGCGAGGTCGAAGTCGTACTGATAGGCGGCCGGGTCGCGAAGCGGCGTGGTCTCGGCGTCGTGGGCGGCATCGACGCGACCGGCGCCGGCGTGGGCGAGCACGTTGAGGCCCTCGGCATACGCGGCCATCAAGCCGTACTCGATGCCGTTGTGGACCATCTTGACGAAGTGACCCGCGCCGGGCGGTCCGCAGTGGAGCCACCCTTCCTCGCCCGGACCCGGTGGGCCGGAGCGGGCCGACGAGCGCGGCGCGCCGTCGAGCCCGGGCGCGAGCGCCGCCCAGATCGGCTCCAGCCTTGTGACCGGCTCGGCCGCGCCCCCGATCATGAGGCAAAAGCCGCGGTCGAGACCGTGCACGCCCCCGCTCGTGCCGACGTCTAGATAGTCGAGGCCGGCGGTCGCCAGGGCGCCGGCGCGCCGGATGTCGTCGTTCCAGTTGGAGTTGCCCCCGTCGATCACGGCATCACCGGGTGACAGAAGCGGGACCACACCGTCGACGACCGAGTCGACCGCACCCGCCGGCACCATGATCCATATCGCGCGAGGCGTGTCGAGCTGCGCCACGAGCTCCGCGACGTTGGCCGCCGTGGCCACCCCCTCGCCGGCCAGTGACGCCAGGGCGCCGGCCGACACGTCGGTGATGACCGGCTCGTGGCCCGCCCGCTGCAGCCGGCGGGCCATGTTCGCGCCCATACGGCCGGCTCCGATGATCCCGAGTTGCATAAGCCACCTCCTATCGGTCACGAGCCTGCCACGGCCGGCTCTGTTTCGCGCCCCAAGAGGGCGAGGGACAACGCTTCGATCCTCGTCACCCTTCGCTCACGTGGCGTGCGGCAACGGGCCGTCCGGCGCGACCCGTTCGCCGAGCTCCTGAATCCCGAGTTGTCTGGTCAGGATTCGGCCGGTAGTCTTGCCGGCGTGACACCACGGGAGCTGTTCGCCTTCCCCGATCCGGTCAACGAGACGTCAGCTCGCTTGGTCGCGGCCGGCGTCGCGGCCATGATGCTCGCGGTGGCGGTGGGCGGACAGCTCTGGCTACTCCCGATCATCACCTACGGTTTCATCGCTCGAGTGCTGACCGGACCGACGCTCAGCCCGCTCGGACAACTCGCCACCCGGGTGATCGCGCCGCGCTTGCGCGTCGACCATCGCTTCGTGCCCGGGCCACCCAAGCGGTTCGCTCAAGGCCTCGGTGCCAGCCTTTCGGTCGTGGCCACCGTCGCGCATTTCGGGTTCGGCGCGAACGGCACGGCGCAGGTCATCGCGGGCGCCATAGCCGTGGCCGCGTTCCTCGAGGCCGCGTTTGCGTTGTGCCTGGGTTGTGTGATGTTCACCGGGCTCATGCGAGTCGGCGTGATCAACGAGTCGGTGTGCAAGGCGTGCGTCGACATCAGCGGTCGACCGGCGAACGCCCTGCGCTGAGGCTCGGGCTGATCACCACCGCGCTAGTGCGACGTTCTCGCGGATCGTCCGGTCCTTCGTCAGCAGAGTCGCCTTCGAGACGATCGCGTCGGCCACGATGAGGCGATCGAACACGTCGCGGGTCCAGTCGAGCGCACCGGCCGCCTCGATCACGTCGTTGAAGGACAGGTCCGACACCTGGAGACCAATCCGGTCGCCGAGGTCCGCTATGACTGTCGGCCCGTCGACCGTCAGCCGACCGACGGTCCTCAGATAGGTCAGTTCCAACCCGACGATCGGGCTCACCGCGATCGTGTCGGCCTCGATGAGGTCGCGCCCCGCGGGGGACAGCCGGTCGGCTAGGCCTGCGTAGAGCCACACGACCACGTGGGTGTCGAGGCGTAGCACCCGGTTCAATCCGGCGGTTCCGGCGACCAGATGTCGGACCAACCGAGGTCGACGAGGTCATCGGGATCACCGATGACGGCATCGGGTCGGTCGACGAGTCGCGCCAATTTGGAGGGTGGGCGGTCGGCCACGATGCGCAACGTGAGGCCGTTGCGCTGTATCTCGACCGGAACGCCCGTTTCGAGGACGCGATCGAGAATCCGGTAGATGTCCGAGCGCAGAGCGGACGCCGAGATCGCCATGCCGCCCAGGATACTCGACACGTACGCATGGAACAGCCACCTACGTACGTACGACTCAGCTGCTGACGACGAGCGCGATCAAACCGGCCACCACCACGACCGAGGCCGCCACGCGCCGCCGCCCGGCCGGTTCGCCGAGGTGGCGCCAGCCGATCCACGCCGCGAGCACGACACTCGACTCGCGCAGCGCCGCCACATACCCGACCGGCGCACGTGTGATCGCCACCAGCACCATCGAGTAGGTCGCCACGGTCGCCGCTCCGGCGAGCGCCAGCCGGGTCGGGTCGCGACGGACCGCGGCGACCAACCGGTCGCGACGGCCGGCCATCAACCCGCTCGCGCTGACCATGATCGCCGTGATCACGAAGCCCGCGAGCCCGTACCGGAACGAACCGGCCAGCCGGACCCCCCTGGCGTCAGCCGTGGTGTAGATACCCACCATCACCGCCACGACGAGGGCGTCGCGCGCGCCGGCCGCCGAGCCCCGACCCCGCATCGCGAACAGGCCTCCGACCACGACTGCTATGGCGCTGCCAGCTGCTACGCCGAGGTCGTCGTCGAGCAGCACCACTCCGCCGATGGCCGCCAAGGCCGCGCCGCCACCTCGGGCCACCGGGTACGACAGCGAGAAGTCGCCGCTCTCGTAGGCCCGGGCCAGGAACCACAGGTACGGCACATGGACCACACCCGATAGGACCGCCCAGGGCAACGCGTCGGCCGGCGGACCTCCGAACACCACCAGCCCGGTCGCGCCCAAGGCCCCAGCGACGGCGAACTGCGCCCACAGAGCCGCGAACCGATCGGTAGAGACCTTGGCGACAAGATTCCACGCCGCGTGCAGCACCGCCGACACCAGCGCCAGCACCGTCGCCACGACCACTCGCGGACGCTACCGCCCAGCGCTTCGACGCTTCGACGCGTTCGACCGTTCGACCGTTCGACCGTTCGAGCCTTCGACCGTTCGGCGCCGAGCAACTAGCGTCGCACCGATGGGGGACATGAACGACAACGAGGGTGCGTCCGGTCTCGCGGCGGCGATCCTGGCCGGCGAGGAGGAGCGTGAAGCGTCGCGGGCCGCGGCGCGCGAGCAGGTCATCTTCCCGGACGATCTGCTACCCGGCGTCGGCTCCGAGGCCATGTCGCTCAAGGACGGCCTGGCCGTGGGCGGCCTCTCGATGTTCGTGTTGCTCACCGCGCTGAACAGCCTCGACGAGCTGTCCGAGGCGACGCTGTCGGTTCTGGCCCCCGATATCCGCGACACCTTCGGCATCGGCGACGGCGCCATCGTCTTCATCGCCACCGCGGCCAACATGTTCTTCGTGCTCGGGGCCGTGCCCATGGGCTGGCTCGCCGATCGCTTCCGGCGGGTGCCGATCGTCGGCGTCGCGAGCATCGGCTTCGGCGCCTTCCTCGCCCTGTGCGGCCTGGCGGCCAACGCCTTCATGCTGTTCTGGGCACGGTTCTTCGCCGGCATCGCCAAGGCCAACACCATCTCGGTCCACGGATCGCTGCTCGCCGACACCTACCCGATCCCGGTGCGGGCGCGCATGTCGGCGCTCAACGAGCTCGTCGGACGCTCCATGCTCGTGGTGAGCCCGGTCCTCGTGGCCGGCATCGCATCGGCCGCGGGTGGTGTCGATGGATGGCGGTGGACGTACCTGCTGCTCTCGGTGCCGGTGCTGGTGCTCGGCGTGTTCGCGTTCGGGCTCCGCGAGCCAGCGCGCGGACAATGGGAGCAACAAGACGTGCTCGGCGAGACGCTGACCGACGTGGACCCTGCTCCGATCACCATGGAAGCGGCGTTCGCACGCTTGCGGCGGATCCGGACGATCACCCAGGTGATGGTGGCGTTCTCGGCCATGGGATTCGGCCTGTTCAGCAACGGCGTACTGGCCAACCTCTACCTCGAGGACGAGTTCGGGCTCGACGCTCTCGGCCGGGGGGTGGCCGAGAGCACGGCGGGCGTCTTCATCATGATCGCCCTACCGTTCGCCGGCCGGTACTTCGACACGCTGTACCGGCGCGACCCGTCCCGGGCATTGGCCCTCATCGGGGCGTTCATCCTGCCGACCGCGGTGTTCACGCCCATCCAGTACTTCATGCCCAACGTGGTGCTGTTCGTGGCCTTCTGGGTGCCCTCACAAGTCCTGCTGTACAGCGCATTCGCCATGGTCCGGCCGGTCATGCAGGCGGTGGTCCCCTACCGGCTGCGCGGCCTCGGGGCGTCGTTCTCGACCATGTACATCTTCTTCTTCGGCGGCATCGGTGGCGCCCTGTTGTCGTCGCTGTTCGTCGAGGCTTGGGGGCCACGCCCCGCGGTGATCGCCATCGGCGTGCCCTCGACGATCGTCGGCGGGTTGATACTGATGAACGGGGCGAGGTTCATCCGCCAGGACCTGTCGCTCGTCGTCGAGGAACTGCTCGAGGAGCAGGCCGAGGCCAGGCGCCGCGAGGCCGACCCCGGCGAGCGGCCACTCCTGCAACTCGTGAACGTCGACTTCTCGTACGGCTCGGTGCAAGTCCTGTTCGACATCGACCTCGAGGTTCGTCGGGGCGAGACGTTGGCCCTGCTCGGCACCAACGGCGCCGGCAAGTCGACGCTGCTGCGGGTGATCAGCGGCCTCGGCGTCCCCGATCGTGGCGTGGTGCGCTACGACAGCCGCACGATCACCTACACGTCACCCGAACAACGAGCGGCGATGGGAATCCGGCAGCTCCCCGGAGGCAAGGGGGTGTTCCCCGCCATGTCGGTGCACGAGAACCTGCTGCTCGGCGCCGACCGGCGCGGCACCGACCCCAACGATCTCGCCGCGGCGATGACCCGCGTGCTCGATCTGTTCCCCACCCTCGCCGGCCGTTTGGACCAGCGCGCCAGCTCGCTGTCGGGCGGGCAACAGCAGATGCTGGCGCTGGCTCGAGTGCTCATGCACCAGCCGGAGCTGTTGATCATCGACGAGCTGTCGCTCGGCCTGGCCCCCGTGGTGGTGCAGGAGCTGCTCGGCGTGGTCGGCAGTCTCAAAGCGCGCGGCACGACGGTGATCATCGTCGAGCAGTCCCTCAACGTGGCGCTCGCGATCGCTGACCGTGCCGTCTTCTTGGAGAAGGGTGAGATCCGCTTCGAGGGGCCGGCTGCCGAGCTCCTCGAGCGCGACGACCTCGCGCGAGCGGTGTTCTTCGGCCCCGAGGGCGGTTGACGCGGTGCTCATCGCTCCGGTCCTGGCCGCAGAGTTCACCTGGAACGCGGCGTGGCTCGGCGCCGTCGAAGGTCTCGTCTACGGGCTGCTCGCCCTCGGAATCGTCCTCGTCTACCGGTCGACCCGAGTCATCAATTTTGCCGTCGCCGACCTCGGCGCGCCGTCGGCCTTCCTGGTCGCCCTCTGTGTCTTGAACTACGGCTGGCCGTACTGGGCGGCTTTGGTCTCCGCCGTCGCAGTAGGCGCCGGGGCTGGGGTCATCGTGGAGATCGGCGTGATCCGCCGACTATTCAGCGCGCCGCGGGTCATCCTGTTAGTGGCAACCGTGGGCGTGGCCCAGCTCGCCACTGCCGTCACCTTGTCGATGCCGGAGCTGAACGGCGGGCTGACCACCGCCTACCCCACCGCGCTCGGCGGTCGATGGGAGCCGTTCCTCGACATCCAAGCCAGCGGGCCTCAGGTCGTGATCCTCGTCGTGGTACCGGTTCTCGCCGGGTTGCTCGGCTACGTGATGAACCACACCCGGTTCGGACGTCACGTCAAGGCATCGGCCACCAACGCCGACCTCGCTCGCCTTTCCGGCGTCAACCCTAAGCTGGTGTCGACCGGGGTCTGGGCCATCGCCGGGTTCCTGTCGGCGCTTTCGGCGACCCTGCTCCTCGCCAACGGCCCCGGCACCGCGGGCCTGTCGACTGGGCAAGCGACCGCGGGGCCTCGAACCTTGCTGTTCGCGCTCACCGCGGCGCTGCTCGCCGGGATGCGTTCGTTTCCCCGTGCGGTGCTGGCCGGGGCCCTCATCGGCATCACCAAGTCCTACATCACGTTCAACTTCGACGAGTCCGAAATCACCCAGATGCTCATGCTCGTCGTCACCCTGGTGGCAGTCGCGGTCGTCGGCCGGCGCGCTGGGGAGGGCGGTGAAAGCTTCTCGTTCGCCCCGCGGGTCGACGTGATTCCCGAACGGCTCCGCCAGACGTGGTGGGCTGGTCGGCTGGCGCGGCTGGTCGGCCTCGCTGCGCTGATGGTCGCGGCGTTGGCCCCGCTCGTGTTCGACCAGCCCAGCCGCCAGCTCACGTGGTCGACGGTCATCGGGTTCGCGGTGTGCGCCACATCGGTCAGTATGTTGACCGGGTGGGGGGGTCAGCTGTCGCTCGCTCAGATGGGGTTCGCCGGCTTGGGCGCGTTCGGCGCATCGTCGTTGCAGAACGGCGCCGGTCCGCCGTTCGTCTTGTGCCTGCTGGGTGGTGCCCTGATCGCCGCCGCCGCCGCCTTCGTGGTCGGTCTCGGCGCCCTGCGGGTACGCGGGCTTCTGCTGTCGGTGAGCACGTTGGCCTTCGCCGTCGCCGCCTCGCAATACCTGTTCCGGCGATCGATCCTGTCGGGCAGCGGTAGCTCGTCGTCCGCGCCGCTGCGGCGGGGCTCGCTCGGACCGATCGACCTCGCCGACAAACAACGCAACTACTACTGGTTTGCCCTCGCCGTCTTGGTGGCCGTGACGATTGTGGCCAGCCGTATCCGTCGATCGGGAGTCGGCCGATCGATCATCGGCGTGCGCGAGAACGAGAACGCGGCCGCGGCCATGACGGTGTCACCAACGCGCACCAAGCTCCTCGTGTTCACTCTCGCCGGGTTCATCGCCGGTCTGGGAGGCGCCCTGCTCGGAGGGCTGGTGGTCAACGTCCCCTTCACGGAGCGGTTCTTCCTGCCGGCGGACTCGCTGCGGTTGGTGGCCATGACCGTCATCGGTGGGCTCGGATCGCTGGCCGGCCCGATCATCGGCGCACTGTGGGTTGTCGGTATGCCGTTCTTCTTTCCCGACAACGAGCTGGTGCCGCTGTTCACGTCGAGCATCGGATTGCTGATCCTGTTGCTGTACCTGCCCGGCGGGCTGGTCCAGCTCGGCTACGTCGTCCGGCGCTTTCTCTTCCGCCGATCCGAGTCACGCCGGCCACCGGCGCCCACCAAGACCCGGGTCAGCGCACCAGCGACGATTCGGCGAGTCGATACCGATTCGACGCACGGTCCGGGACCGGTGCTCGCGACGCGCGACGTGACGGTTCGATTCGGAGGTTTGGCCGCCGTCGACGGGGTCAGCCTGGCCGTTCACCCCGGCGAGGTGCTCGGCCTGATCGGCACCAACGGCGCCGGTAAGTCGACATTGCTCAACGCCATCGGGGGCTTCGTCGCGTCGACCGGCCGGGTCGAGTTGTTGGGCCGCGACGTCACCAGAATCGACCCCGCCGGCCGGGCGCGACGGGGCCTCGGGCGGACCTTCCAGGCGGCGACGCTGTACCCCGAGCTCACCGTCCGCGAGACCGTTCAGCTCGCGCTCGAGGCCCGACGAAGGACGTCGGTGGTTGGCACGCTCGTCGCCTGGCCGCCAACGAACGCGGCCGAGAGAGCCAAGCGGGCCGAGGCTGGCGAGCTAATCGACTTCCTCGGCCTGGGCCGGTACGGCGACCGTTTCGTCGCCGAGCTGTCGACCGGGACACGCCGCATCGTCGAGCTGGCTGCGGTGCTCGCGGTGTGGCCACGCGTGTTGTGTCTCGACGAGCCGACCGCCGGCGTGGCCCAGCGCGAGGCCGAGGCGTTCGGGCCGCTGATCATGAGCATCCGCGCCGAACTCGGCGCCTCGCTCGTGATCGTGGAGCACGACATGCCGCTCATCATGTCGATCAGCGACCGGGTCGTGTGCCTCGAGACCGGCCATGTGATAGCCGAAGGCACCCCGGAGGAGGTCCGGAACAACCCTTCCGTCGTCGCCTCCTACCTCGGCACCGACTCCCGCGCCATCGACCGCTCCAGCGCCGTTTGACCCCCCACCCCCACCCCCATCCCCTCGTTCCTGGCGCGCTATTGGTTGCTGGACAACCGTTTGCGCGCCGGGAATGGAAGGGCCGGCGGTACGGGCGGGGATTCAGATAGCCTTTCCTTCCATTCGGCGTCTCGACGCCCGCAGGTTCCATCGAATCTCGGAGCGCAGATGCCACGACCAACAGTCGACCTCGTCGAAGCTGCAATGCGAGATCTGCACGGCGTCGCGACCGTAGAGACGGCGACGAGACTCGGCCTCACGCGGGGACAGCTGAGGCATGCGCACGAGTCCGGGCGCTGGCTCCGACCGAGCCCTCGAGTTCTCTTAAGCGCAGCCGCCCCGCCGACGTGGCACCAAGACGTTGCGGTCGCCTCGCTCACCATGGATGGACTGGCCAGCCATCGGACCGCGGCCCGTCTCTGGGCGCTCGACGGAATCAGGACGTCGAGCGTCGAGATCGTCGTGCCCCACGGCCGGTATCGGCGACGTCCATCCGAAATCGTCGTCCATCAGACGCTCCGGTTCGATCTGACGTGCCCGACAGTCCGTGACTCCATCCCGACGACGGGGATCGAGTGCACGATCCTCGACCTCGCGGCGGTCGTGTCTCGCCACCGCCTCGGCCAAGCGGCCGACGACGCCGTGCGCCGCGAGCTCACGGACTGGGCGAAGCTGGCGCACCACCTGTTCGCTCGCGCTCAACGCGGGCGGCCTGGCATACGTGCTGCGCGCGCCATGATCGGCGAGCGCAGCGATGGCCGAATGCCCAGAAGCGACTGGAGCCGACTGGTTGCGACTCTCCTTGTCGAGAGTGGTGTACACCGACCCGAACTCGAGTACCCCGTGACGACCGACGACGGCGTTACCTTTCATCTCGACCTTGCCTACCCAGCCGAGCGGGTCGGCATCGAGTTGCAGAGCGTCACCCACCACGTGAGCAAGTACGCCCTGGAGAACGACGCGCGCCGACGCAATCTCCTTCTCCTAGCCGGCTGGACCGTCCTCGAGTTCACCTGGGCCGACTACAAGGGCGCGCCCGAGCGACTCGTTCAGTCGGTTCGCGCCGCTCGACGCTCGAAAGCATCCACAACCTGGCGCGATTCTGGTTGGTGAACGACCAATATCGCGCCAGGAACGGGGGGATGGGGCTAGAGGGATCGGTCAGGTCTCGACGCTGCCGCGCATGTCCATGCCGCCGTCGGCGGTCAACAGTTCGCCGGTCATGAACGACGAGTCGGCGCAGGAGAGGAACAGCGCCGTCGTCGCGATCTGCATGGCGGTACCGATCAGTGACGCATCGGTCGGCATGGCGTTTCCCGAATCGCCCTGGCTCGCCACCACCCGGCCGACGACGATGGCGTTGCACCGGATGCCGAGCGGCGCCCCCTCGACGGCGATCGTGCGGGTGACGCTGTTCATCCCACCTTTGGCCGCGGTATAGGCGCACAGGCCTGCGTGGCCCCGCATCGACGCGCCGGACGACACGTTCACGATGGTCGATCCGGGCCCGCCAGCCACGAGGTGCGGCCAGGCGTACTTCGTGGCCCAGAAGACATTGCCGGTGAGGGTGGCGTGAAGGATGTGGTTCCACTCGTCGGTCGTGTAGTCGACGAGCGGCTTCATCGTGGTCGACACCTCGTAGGTCGGCGCCGCGTTGTTCACCAGCGTCGTGATCGCACCGAAACGATCGGCCACCGCCGCCACCGTGTCCCGCACGCTCGACTCGTCGGTGATGTCGAGAGCGAAGAACGCGGCCTCGCCTCCGGCCTCGCGTATGCGAGCCGCGACCCGCTCGCCGCGCTCGACGGTGCGGCCGGTGACCGCGACCTTGGCTCCCTCAGATGCGAACAGCTCGGCCGTCGAGCGCCCGATGCCTCGGGTCGAGCCCGAGATGAGGGCGACTCGACCGGCCAGCCTGTCTCCCATGACCTCTACTCTCTAGTCGGCCGAGACGTCGAGGATCTCGGTCAGGTTCTCGTAGCCGCCGTTGTCACCGACAGTCGCCGAGAACCGGACGAGCCTGAAGCCGTCCTCGGCGTCGAACTTCCCGGGGCCGAACGAGGCGAAGACCTTGGCGTACAGCCCGATGTCGCCCACGGTCTGGATGCCCTCGATCCACGTCTCGTTGGTGAGGTTCGGACCGGCCGCAGTCGCGCCAGCCACGAGCACGGCGAGCTCGTTGCACGCGTCGCGAGCGCCGGCGAAGACGTTGGGCGCGCCTTCGGGCAGCTCACCGGGGTTGATGACCGGGATGTCGGGGTTGCGCTCCTGGAAGTTGGCAACGCAGGCCACCATGTTGGGCTCGGCGAACTGCTCGCCGTCGTCCTCGTTCATACCTTCGAGCGAGATGGCCCCCTCGAACGGCGTCTTGTCCTCTGCGGTCTGGCCCTGGTCCAGCAGCGCCGACGGACCATCGGAGTAGAACTGGACCTCGCCGAGGACCTGGAAGATCGTCGGGAACTGCGAGGGCGAGGTGAGGCCCGCCCCGAACACCGTGTCCACGCCGTTGGACCGGAAGCGTTCGGCGACAACCGCGGTGTCGGCGGCGATCGAGGCCGTGTCGGCCGATGACGTGTCGACGATGCCGACATCGGCGATCTCGAATCCGGCCGCCTCGAACGCCGGAACGAGGATGTCGTTGATCCGGTTCTCCCCGTCCTGGTTGCCGTAGATCGCGATGGTGCGACCCTCGAGGTCACCGGTCTGGACGAGCAACGACAGCAAGGCCTCGAAGAGGCGATCGGCGGTGATGTCGGAGGTGACCAGCAGGCCGCCGGCGTTGTCGATCAGCTCCCGGGTGAGCTCGTGACCGATGTGGATGGTCTCGTGCTCGCCGGTGATGCACTCGATCACGGTCGGGAACAGGGCCGGGATCACACCGAGGACTGCGAACACCTCGTCGTCCTCGGTGAACTTGACGCACGTCTCGAGGCCTTCGGCGTCGCCAACCGGGAAGTATATGTCGTACTCGGCCTCGATCTGGCGACCAAGGATGCCGCCGTTCTCGTTGATCTCCGCGATGGCGGCCTCGTAGGCAAGTTCGAGGTCACCGAAGCTCCGATCGATGAAGCCGAGGTCCGCGAGCTGCTCGAAGTCGAGCAGGGCGACGCCGATCTTGATGGTGTCCGCGGTGACGCCACGGAACGAGTCGGTGAGCTCGACCTCGGCCCCTGTGGTGGTCGTGTCGGCGGGCGCGCCGGTGCCATCGGTGGGCACAGTGGTCGTGTCGGCCGGCGGGGCGGCAGTGGTCGTGGTGTCGGTGTCGGTCGCCCCGTCGTCATCGTCGTCGCCACACGAGGCGGCGAGCAGCGACACGGCGAGCGAAATGGCGATGATTGTTCTGGTTCCCCTCATGGCAACGTTCTAGCATGCGCGGCCATGGTGCGCCTAGGGGTCCTGGGGGCGGGCAACATCGCCGACCTGAACGTTCGGGGCTACCTCGAAGACCAGCGCTGCGATGTCGTGGCCGTCTGCGACAGCCGGCGCGACAACGCCGAAGCGGCGGCCCGACGATGGGGGGCGGCGCGCTGGTACACCGATCTCGACGAGTTCCTGGCCGACGACGCCGTCGATGCCGTCGAGGTACTTACGCCGACGCACCTGCACCACGCCCATGTCCTCGCCTGTCTGGCCGCCGGCAAGCACGTGTCGTGCCAGAAGCCCCTCGCCAACTCCGTCGCCGACGCACGCGAGATGGCGGCCGCCGCGGTCGCCGCCGGTCGGGTGCTGCGGGTGTCGGAGTGCAACCTGCACTACCCGCCGCTCGTGCGCGCCAAGCGCCTCATCGCCGACGGCGCGATCGGTCGACCCACGTTCATCCGCTTGAAGACGCTGGTCGCCGACACCGACACCGAGTTCCAGAATGGCCTCGATCCCGCCGGCTACGGCTGGCGGTTCGGGACCGACAGCCCGGGCGGGCACCTCTTCGACGACGTGGTGCACAAGTACGCCACGGCGCTCTGGATGTTCGACGCCCCTATCACGAGCGTCCAGGCCGTCGTACGGCCCGGCCGGCTGTTCTTCGAGACGCCCACCGCGGCCATCTTCGAGTACGACCGCCCTGATCTGCTCGGTACCCTCGACGTGCAGCACGCACCGCGACTGAAGATCGCCAGTTCGTTCTTCGGCGCAGACGAGATCTTCGAGGTAACCGGCACCGACGGCGTCCTGTGGGTGACCCGATGCACCGGCGAGATGCTCGACGCGCCGCCGATCGTGCTCCAGACCTCGGCCGGCACCCAGGCCATCGACGACCTCGACGCCAATTGGGCCCAAGGTTTCGTCGGTTCCTCCCGCGAGTTCATCGACGGCCTCGTCGAAGGACGCCAACCCGACATGACCCCCGACCTGGCCATCGCCGTGTTGCAGGTCTGCTTCGCGGTGTATCAGGCGTCCGACGAGCGACGCCCGGTCGACCCGCGGTCGATCGAGGGCTCGTTCACGCCGAAGCACTGGCCGCCGTCGGCCGACAAGATGCGGGCCGACGTCGAGTGGATCATGGCCGGCATGCCGCTCGACTGATTTCCGAGCCGCCGCGGTCACCCACCGAGCGGGAGCAGCACGAGCATTCGTGTCCCCGAACCGTGGCCACCATCGATGTCGATAGCACCGCCGTGGGCGACGACGATGTCGCGGCAGATGGCGAGTCCGAGCCCGGTGCCCTGGCCGTGGGTCCGGGCGTCGTCGAGTCGAGCGAACCGCTCGAACACCCGCTTTCGGTCCGCCGGCGCGATCCCGGGACCGTCGTCGCTCACACCCAACTCGGCCCGGTCGCCGACCTCGCGCAGGGTGACCGACACCGAGGCGGCGGCGTGGCGGCACGCGTTGTCGAGCAGGTTGTCAACGACTCGACGCAAGGCGTCGGCGTCGCCGACAACCTGGGCGCCCGACACGCCGCTCGCATCGATGCGGCACGCGTTGACGGCGCGGGCGTCGCCGACGGCGCGCATCACGACGTCGTCGAGGTCCACGGGCTCGGTGCGCAGCGAGCGACCAGAGTCGACCCGCGCCGATTGGAGGAGATCGTCGAGCAGGCGCCGGAGCCCGTCGAGATCGCGGAGCAACCGATCGGGCTGCGGGTCGTCGACCTCGAGATGGGTCCGCATGCGGGCGATCGGGCTCCGCAGCTCGTGGGCGGCGTCGGCTACGAAACGTCGCTGACGTTCGGCGGCGTGATCGGTCCGCACCAGCATGGCGTTCATGGTGCGCGCCAACCGGGCGATCTCGTCGTCGCCTCGGGGCTCGGGTACCCGACCTCCCGGCGACGATCCGTCCATCGAATCGACCGTCGACCGGATGGCCTCGACCGGGGCCAGGGTGCGACCGGTCAAGAACCACACGAGCGCGCCGAGGAGCGCCGACACGACCGGTACCGCGAGCAGCATGGCGTCGCGCAGCGTCGATGTGGCCTCGTCGATGTCGTCGATCCGTCCGCCGACGTGGAGTCGAAGAGGGACCCCGTCGATGTCGATTCGACGCGAGGCCAGCCGAAACGTCTCGCCCGACTGCGGCTCGGTGACCGCGCCGGCGACGACTGTGGGATCACCGTCGAGGTCGGGCGCGGGGAGCGCGACGTCGAACCGCGGCGGCGCGACGAGGAACCCCGCCGGCACCGACGCCTCGGCAGCGGCCACCCGCCCGCCGTCGTCCACCACGAGCACCCACTGGTCGTCATCTCCGGGCACCGCGAGGTCCGACAGCGGCGCTCCGGCGATCGCGGTGTTGCCGAGTGCGATCGCCCGCGCTTCGAGGCCATCGTCGACCCCCTCGGTGAGCGTGCGGCGCAGGTGCGAAACGAGCACCGCGCCGGTGACCGCCAGCACGACGGCGACGCTCGCCGTCGCGGCAACGGTCACCCGCGACCGGACGCTCACGGTTCGGCCACCACCCGATAGCCGGCGCCCCTGAGGGTCTCGATGGTCTGGCACCCGAACGGCTCGTCGATCTTGCGCCGCAAGCGGCGCACGTAGACCTCGACGATGTTCGGGTCGCCGTCGAAGTCGTGCTCCCAGACTCCATCGATGATGTCTCGCTTGGACAGCACGCGGCCGGCCCGGCGGACGAGGAACGACAACACGTCGAACTCGCGAGCCGTCAATTCGATCGCCGTGCCAGCACGCGCGACGCGGCGCGTGGCGGGCTCGACCTCTAGATCGCCGACGCTTACCGGAGTCGGGCCGCGGACCTCGGCCCGGCGCAGCAAGGCGCGCAACCGAGCGCACAGCACGGCGAAGGCGAACGGCTTGGTGAGGAAGTCGTCGGCCCCCGAGTCGAGGGCCTCGGCTTCGTCGAGCTCGCCGTCCTTGGCGGTCAAGACGAGTACCGGTGTCCAGTTCCCAGCCACGCGGAGGTCGTTACAGATCCGGAACCCGTTGCGGCCCGGCAGCATCAGATCGCACACGATGGCGTCGTAGCCACCCTCGACAGCCATCCACAGGCCGACGGCGCCGTCGTGGGCGATGTCGACCGTGTAACCCTCGGCGACCAGGCCGCGGCTCACCGACTCGGCCAGGTCCTCGTCGTCTTCGATCACCAGAAGTTTCACGTGACCTCCACGGTAGGGTCCGTCCTGGTCTCACCGTCACGGCGAGTTCCCGTGAAGTGGTACTCGGCAGTCCTGAACCGGAACTGAATCCGGTCGAGCCAGCAGTCAGCTCCTGTTCAGACTTCCTCCGGGAGAGCGATCTTCAGCTCGGCCCTAAGAAGGCGAGCCGATAGGCGAGCCCTCCAATGTGACAGTGGCATTTCTCGACTGCGCCAGCAGGCGAGCGAGACCGATCAGACGCCGAACGTTCACCTAGTGGCGCGCGTTCCAAGAGGGCGAGCGGCCGCTCGGGCCACGGCCGCGCCTAGCGGCGCGGGCTCCTAGCCTGCACGGGTGCAGCTCGTCATGGTCCGCCACGCCCAACCCGTCCGCGAGCACTCCCCCGGCGGCATCGCCGATCCTGGGCTCAGCGACCTCGGCCGGTGGCAGGCGGAGCGTCTCCGCGCCTGGCTCGCCCACGAGCCCATCGACGCCATCGTGTCGAGCCCGAAGCGCCGAGCCCTCGAGACGATCCGTCCCGTCGCCGACCAGCTCGGTCTGGCGATCGAGGTCATCGACGACCTCGACGAGATCGACCGCTTCTCGGCCACCTACTTCCCTACCGAGCTGTTGGCGACCGAGGGCGGCGACTACTGGGAGGCCGCCAAGCGACAGGCTTGGGACGAGATCGGGTGGGACCCGCCCGACGTTTTCGCGGCGCGCGTGGCCGCGACCGTAGGGGAATTGGTCGCCAACCCGCGCGGTTCTCGGGTCGCGGTCGCCTGCCACGGTGGTGTGGTCAACTTCGCGGTGCGAGGCCTGTTCCCACCCGGTGCCGCCACCCGGGTGACGTGCGACTATGCGTCGATCACCCGCCTGGAGCTCGGCCTCGCGGCGGACCGGTTGGCGATCGTGTCGTTGAACGAAACGGGGCACTTCGACGCCGACCGAGACGACCTGCGGAGCCCGTTCGATGACGGTACCGCACCCCATCTGCGTTATTGAGCAGCCGTCAGGCCGCCCGTCAACACCGCGGCCATGGCCGCCCATCAACACCGCGGCCATGGCCGCCCATCAACACCGCGGCCCGTCAACACAGCGTCGCGACGGCGGCGAGGAGCCGGTCGACGTCGTCGTCGTTCGTGTAGCACGAGACGCCGGCCCGGACTGCGCCGCCGGTGCCGCCGAGGCCGAGCGCCGACATGACCTCGACGGCGTAGTAGTTGCCGCTCCACACCGCCACCCGCTGCTCGGCCAGCGTCGTCGCCACCTGGTCGGGGTGAACACCGGCGACGGTGAGCGCCAGCGTCGGGGCTCGGTCGACAACATCGTGGGGCCCGTGGACCGTGACGCCGCCGAGCCCGAGCAGCCCATCGAGGAGTCGGGCGAACACTCGACGCTCATGTTCGACGATGCCTTCCATCCGTTCGTCGAGGAGCCAGGCAGCCGCGGCCTCGATCCCCGCCAGGTTCTCGTAGGCGGGGGTTCCGAGTTGCCACCGCTCGGGACCGTCGTCGGGCGCCGGACGAACCTTGTAGGGCACCAGGCCGTCGCGAACCGACGGTGCCATCCACAGCGCCGAGCCGTGCGGCCCGTACCACTTGTAGGCCGAGGTCACGTAGGTGTCGCACCCCAGGGCGGCGACGTCGACGCGGGCGTGGGGGGTGAGGTGGACGCCATCGACGGCGACGAGCGCGCCCCTCTCGTGTGCGGCTGCGGCGACCGCCGCCACGTCGGGCACGGTCCCGATGGCGTTGGAGGCACCGGTGATCGCCACCCAACGGGTGCGGGCACCGATGAGGTCGATCACCGCCTGCGGGTCGAGGCGGCCGGTCGAGGCGTCGAACGGGGCCAGCCGAACGGTCGCGCCGGCATCGCGGGCCGCCAGCAGCCACGGGGCCACGTTGGCGTCGTGATCGAGACGGGTGCACACGATCTCGTCGCCCGGTCCGAGCGTCGGCGCCACCGACCGGGCCAGGTGCATGACCAGGGCCGTGGCGCTCGACCCGAACACCACGCCGTCGGCCGGCGCGCCGAGCAGCCGGCCGACCGCGGTGCGAGCCCGATCCGACAAGGCGTCACATTCGTGCGCCGCGGCGAAGCATCCGTGGCTGTTGGCGTTGTTGCCGCTGCGCTGCCACTCGCTCATGGCGTCGATCGCCCGGTCGACCACCTGCGTTCCGGCCGGCCCGTCGAAGCGAGCCCAGCCCGTGTCCAGCCCGGGAAACCTGGATCGACGGTCGTGTGTCATCGGCCGAACGGTACTGCGCAGCCGCCCGTCAAGGCGCGTCGAGCGCCAGCAGAAGGTCGGCCAGCAACTCGGCGGCGTCTTCCAGACCGATCGACAACCGGAGCAGCCCTGGTGGCACGCGGGTACCTGCGCCCTCGACGCTCGCACGGTGCTCGACGAGGCTTTCGGTGCCGCCGAGCGACGTGGCGCGGGCGAACACCTGGAGTCGGGACGCGACCGCCAACGCCGCCGCAGCACCACCGACCACCTCGATGCTGACCATGGCGCCGAAGCCGCCCTGCATCTGACGGGCCGCTACGTCGTGACCGGGGTGCGACGCCAATCCCGGGTAGCGGACACGAGCGAGTCGCGGGTGACCTTCCAGCGCCGCGGCCAGGCGGGCCGCCGACTCGCACTGGCGGCGCACCCGCACGGCCAGTGTCCGGCAGCCGCGCAACACGAGCCAGGCCTCGAACGCGCCGAGCATCGGTCCCGAGCGCAAGCGCGCCCGCCGAATGCGGTCCGCGAACTCATCCTCCCGGGCGAGGACCACCGCGCCGGCCAGAACGTCGCTGTGGCCGTTCAGGTACTTCGTCGCCGAATGGACGACGATGTCGGCGCCGATCTCGATCGGCCGGGTCAACAGCGGCGTCGCCAGCGTCGAGTCGACCGCGAGGAGCGCGCCGGCCCGGTGGGTAAGGTCGGCCAACGCCGCCAAGTCGACGATCTCCAGCCCCGGGTTGAGCGGCGTCTCCGCGAAGACGAGCTTGGTCACACCGGGCCGCAGGACTCGAGCTACCGCCGCTGCATCTGTCATGTCGACCTCGTCGACGTCGAGGCCCCACGGCCGGCCGACGTCGTCGATCCACGCCCGGACACCCCAGTACCCGTTGCCGGGGACGAGCAGGTGGTCACCAGGTCGCAGCGCCGCGAACACCCCGGCGCACGCCGCCATCCCCGAGCCGTAAACCAGCGCGGCGGCGCCGCCCTCGAGTTGGGCCAGCAACGCCTCGAGGTCGATGTACGCCGGCGATTCGTCGCGGGCGTAGGTGCGACCGTCAATCGGTGTGCCATCGACACCGCGGCGATAGGTCGTGGCCGGGTGGATCGATGGCGCGAGCGGCGCCTTCGAGGCATCGCCGGCCCCGGCGTGGGCGAGCAGCGTGTCGAGCGAGGGCACCCGGCGTTCCATCGCACGAGGGTACCCACCCCTCTCCGGCGATGTCGTCTGCGGGAAACGTGCTAAAGAGGGCGAGCCCTGCAGTGACAATGTCATGTCTCGCCTGCGTTGGCAGACGAGACATGACCGATCCGACGTCGAGCGTTCACCGATTGGCGCGGGTCGCCGCGGGTCTGAGCCGGCCGCTCGGTCGAGAGTCGAGGAATCGAAGGACTAGGGAATGGGCAAGCGAAACGACGCTCGAAGGGTGATCGACAACGGCACCGGCCGCGGTATCGAGCGCCCGGACATGCACAGCGACGGCAGCGACAAGGGTCCCGGGTACCCGGGGCGAAGCACCTGAAATTCGACGCCGTCGTCGTCGGAGCCGGGCCCAATGGGCTCGCCGCGGCATCGACGCTGGCCCGAGCCGGCCGGTCCGTCGTCGTGCTCGAAGGTTCCGCCACGGTCGGCGGCGGCATGCGGTCAGCCGAGCTCACGCTGCCGGGGTTCGTTCACGACGTCTGCGCGGGGTTCCATGCCCTCGGCGTAGGTGCGCCGTTCTTCGTCGACACTCCCCTCGCCGAGCATGGTCTGCGCTTCGCTCATCCCGAGTTCCCACTCGCGCACCCCCTCGACGGAGGTCGAGCCGGCGTGCTCATGAGATCGGTCGCCGACACTGTCGATCGGTTCGACCCCAGCACGGCCCGCCGCTACCGCCGCCTGCTCGGACCGCTGGTAGAGCGCTGGGACGATCTGTCGGCGATGCTGCTCGGGCCGATGCTGCGACTCCCCCACCACCCGGCGACGATGACCCGCTTCGGCCTGACCACCGCCCGTCCGGCGACCTGGCTCACCCGCGGCATGAGCGACGAGGCTGCCGGACTGCTCGCCGGCTGCGCAGCTCACGCGTTCCTCCCGCTCACCAATCCGCTCACCGGCTCGTTCGGCGCGATGCTCGCGGCGGCCGGTCACGCGGTCGGCTGGCCGGTCGCAGTCGGCGGCTCGCAAGCCATCGCCGACGCGGTCGAGTCGCACCTGCGCCAGCTCGGCGTCGAGATTCGGGTCGGCCATCGGGTGTCGAGCCTGGCCGACCTGCCCGCCCATCGCGTGGCCTTGTTCGACACCGATCCGCACCAGTTGGCGACGATCGCCGGCGATGCGTTGCCAGCGCGGTTCGGTCGCCGGTTGCGCCGGTTCGCCGCGGGACCAGCGGCGTTCAAGCTCGATTACGCCCTGCGCGAACCGGTGCCGTGGACCAATGCGGACTGCCGGCGCGCCGGCACTGTGCACGCGGGCGGGGCCATCGACGAGATCGCCGCCGCCGAGCGGGCCGTCGGCCGGGGCCAGATGCCGCAACGACCTTTCGTGCTCGTCGGCCAGCAGAGCCTCGCCGACCCGAGCCGAGCGCCAGCCGGCCGGCACACGCTCTGGGTCTACGGTCATGTACCCGCGGGGTACGACGGCGACGCGACCGACGCGATCGAAGGGCAGATCGAGCGCTTTGCCCCGGGGTTTCACGACGTCGTACTGGCCCGTCACGTCACCACCCCCGCCGGTTTCGAGCGTTACAACCCGAACTATCGCGGCGGAGACATCGCGGGCGGCGCTCACTCGGGCATGCAGATGCTGATGCGCCCCACTTGGCGCTCGTACCGCACGCCGAATCCCGCCGTGTTCCTGTGCTCCGCGTCAACACCGCCAGGAGCGGGGGTCCACGGCATGTGCGGTGTCCACGCCGCTCGCGCCGCGCTCAGGTACCTGAGCGACCCGCGCTGATAGGTGAAACGCTCGACGTCGGGTTGGTCAGACCGCGTCGGCCCCGAGCTCGCCGGTGCGAATACGGACCAGGTTCTCGACGGCGGTGACCCACACCTTGCCGTCGCCGATCTTGC
>CAYMJU010000111.1:0-9586 GCA_964390555.1 uncultured Acidimicrobiales bacterium
CACCGGTTCATCACGAGCTCGAACTCGTCGGCACCCAAGTCGATCAGCCGATCTCGATTGCGCGGGTTGGCCTCGACCATGTCGCCGAAGCTGCCGGCGGGACCGGTGAGCTCGAGGATGCCGTCTATGCCCTTGCTGCGAACAGTGCGCAGTTCATTGAGGATGTACACGCCGGCCAGGCTCATCGTGCTGTAGGTGCCGCCGACGATCGACCACACGGCGAGCTTGCGCACCATCTCCGGCCACATGATCGTGAAGATTATCGAGTCCCGGGCCCCGCCCGACCCGCCCGCGACGAACAGGCACTCGACCCCGAGCTTTTTGAGCATCAGGCCGAGGATTTCGGCGCGCATGTGGGACTCGGATCGTCCGAACAGCTGCACGTCGGAGCGCCCGCAGTTCGGACGGTCCCACAGCAGCACCCGTTTGCCGCCGTCGGCGAGGGCCTCCGCCAGCTCGTGGACACCAGGGAAGTCCTTGCTGAACCGACCACCGGGGGTGACGACGACCGGATCACCGTCGTCGGGACCCACCCACTCGTAGACGACGACGCCGCCTTTGACCTCGATCTCTCCCTCGGCCATCGGCCCTCCCGTCGTCGCGCTTCGACTTAGAGGGCGAGCCGATAGGCGAGCCCTCCAATGTGACAGTGGCATTTCTCGACTGCGCTAGCAGGCGAGCGAGACCGATCAGACGTCGATCGTTCACCTACTGGTGCGCGTTCTTAGATCTCTGTTGCCTACAACCGGTAGAGCTTGGCGGCGTTGTCGCCCATGACCCGGCGGCGGGTCTCGGGGCGCAGGGCGTTCATCTTCTCCGCCACGAAATCGACCGGCGCCGGGTAGATGCAGGTCGGGTGCGGGAAATCGGTCTCGAAGAGAATGCGCTGGTCGCCCACCATGTCCATCAGGTGCTGCAGGTGGCCTTGGCTCTCCTCGAACCAGAACGTGGCATGCCAGTTCGACGCGAAGAACTCCGACGGCTTCTTGGACAGCTCCGCGTACTGCTGCGGAGCGTTCTCGCTGAGCTCGTAGTCCATCGTCTCGAGAACGAACGGAATCCAGCCGATCCCACTTTCGACCGCGACCATCTGTAGGTCGGGGAAGCGGTCGAACACCCCGGAGAAGATCGTGTTCATGACCACGCGGGCGCTGTTCAAGAACAGCATCCCGCCACCGATGGCCGGCTTCACGTACTCGTGTTGGGACGGCCAGAAGTAGTTGCCGTAGAAGTCCATCGCCGTGTTGCTCGAGCCGATGTGGAAGTGGACGGGCATCTCGAGGTCCGAGCACACCTCCCACAGCGGGTCCCAGGCCCGGTTCGCCAGGTCCGGCGATCCGGCGTCCTGGGGGTCGGAGGTCATGTTGACGCCCCGCAGGCCGAGCCCCGCCGCCCGAGTGGTCTCGGTGATGCAACGATCGACGCTCCACGCCGGCATCAGCGTCATCGGGATGAACCGCCCGTTCGACGAGTCCTGCATCTCGGCCATGGCGTCGTTGTAGATCTCGAGGCACAGGATCCGCAGCGCCTCGTCGGGGATGGCGTTGTTGAGTGTCGTGCCACCGAGGCCGACGACGTTCGGGAACAGGACCTGCGCGTGGATGCCACAGTCGTCCATCAGCGCGAGCCGGGCGGCTGGGTCGTACGCGCCCCGGTGTACCCAGTCGAGACCCTTCACCGATGACTCGAAGAACGGGATCTTGGAGTCGTCGCGGGCGACGACCCCTCCCCCGCGGGCAAAGCCGATCTCGTGACCGTCGACCACCCAGGTGTCGACACCGTCTCGCTCGACGACCCGGAGCACCCGGTCCTCGTAGCCCTTCGGCGCCCGGCTCGTCCACAAGTCGTACGGCTCGGTGTAATGGGTGTCGGCATCGATGATTCTGACGTCGGTGTCGAGCTTGACCACGGTGCGCCACACCCCCCTCGCGGAACCACCGCGTCTCGATCTGGAGCGGCCCACCGTAGTGCAGCGCCTGGGCTGGTGCTCTCCACCGGCACCGAGAAGCCGCACGCCGACAAGTCGGGCGATCTCCGAGGTCGGCCGGGGTCACCGGCCCGCGCCAGCGGTCAGCCGGTCAAAACCGGTAGGCGTTCCCAGCCGCGGACGGTCGGGGTGTGGGCCTGCTGGGCGTTGGCCCAGTCGACCTCCCAGTCCGGGAAGCGCTTCAGCACCTCGTCGAGGGCGACCCGGCCCTCGAGCCGGGCCAGCGCCGCGCCCAAGCAGAAGTGCAGGCCGTATCCGAAGCTGAGGTGGTGGCCCATCGAGCGGTGGATGTCGAATCGGTCGGCGTCGGGGAATCGACGCTCGTCGCGGTTGGCGGACCCGTTGACGAACAAGAAGATCGTGCCCTCGGGCATCGACTCGTCGTAGTGCGACGACGGGCGCGACGACACCCGTGCTTGCACCGGCGACGGTGCCTCGTAGCGGAGGACCTCCTCGATGGCGTTGTTCAGAAGGGACCGGTCGGCCACAATCGCGCGCCGCTGGTCCGGGTGCTCGGCGAGGAGCTTGCCGGTCCAGCCGATGAGCCGGGTGGTGGTCTCGTTGCCCGCACCCGCGATCTGCAGCGTGTAGGTCAGGACCTCCTCACGGGTCAGGTGGCGACGGGTACCGGTGTCGTCCTCGAACTCGGCGGTGATGAGGTCGGTCATCAAGTCGTCAGACGGGTTCTTCGTCCGAAAGTCGATGTAGTCGGCGAACATCGACACGTCCATGCCCGAACCCAGCGGCGCCTGCTGGCCGTCGTCGCTGATGCGCAGACCATCGTCGATCTTCACCCGGATCGCCTCCTGGTCGGCCTCGGGGATGCCGAGCAACATGCCGATGGTGCGCATCGGCATGTAGGCACCGAGATCGGCGATGAAGTCGAACCCGCCGCTGCCCACCAGAGGGTCGAGCCGCTCGGCGCAGTACGACCGCACCGTGGGCTCGATGGCCGCCATCCGTCGCGGGGTGAACACCCGGCCCAGGATCGATCGGTGGGCGTCGTGGATCGGCGGGTCCTCCATGAGGATCATTCCGGGTGGCATCGGGTGACCCGACAAGATGATCTCCAGGGTCGACCCCTGGCCGGAGCGGTATGTGTCCCAGTCGACGAGACCGCGCTCGACGTCGTCAAACCGAGTCAGCGCCCAGAACCCGTACCGGTCGTTGCGGTACAGCGGCATCTCGTCGCGCATCCGCTTCCACAGCGGGTGGGGGTCCTTGTCGATCGTGGTGTCGAACGGGTCGTAGTAGATCTCGTCGGCCTCGACGGCGGTCATGGCGACTCCTCCGAGGGCGAGCCGATAGGCGAGCCCTCCAATGTGATAGTGGCATTTCTCGACTGCGCTAGCAGTCGAGCGAGACCGATCAGACCTCGAACGTTTACCAAGTGGCGCGCGTTCTTGAGGTTCACGCAGGCGTTTCATACTGGAGCGGCGGCAGTCGAGGGGTGACGGTCATCGACGGCACGCACGCATCGGCCCCGGCCCGCAGGACGCCGTGGACGAGGTCGATGAGCGGCTCCACACCCATCACCGTGCCCGACAGCAAGCCCTTGGCGGCCCACACCGGATAGAACCGCGTGACCTGGTCCATGTCCATACCGGTGAGGAACTGCGACGCGGCGATGCCCTCGCCGCCGGAGCAGTCGCCCACCACCACCCGGGTGAACCCGACATCGGGGTGCTCGACCCGCCACGCCTCGACGAGCTTGTCGAGCGCCGCCTTGGTGACGAGGTACGCCGACATACCCGGCCAAGGAGCGGTGTACGACGCGCTCACCGAGGACAGGTAGGCCACGACGCCGCCGCTGGCGCGCAGGTGGGGCAGGGCGGCCGAGGTGATCAGGTTGGCGCCGATCACGTTGGTGGCGAAGACGCGCTGCCATGTGTCGGGGTCGACGTCCTCGATGGGCGCGACCCAGCCGATGCCGGTGGAGTAGACGATGCCGTCGATCCCGCCGAGCGCGCCAACCGCCTGCTCGACCGCTGAGGTGACCGATGCCGGGTCGGTCACGTCGCACGTGATCGCGTGGGCGCCCGAACCGGCCTCGGCCGCGGCCTCGACGAGCAGATCGTGCCGGCGGGCCAGGAGTGCCACCGTGTCGCCCCGGCGAACCAGCTCGATGCCGATGCACCGGCCCAGCCCGGTCGATGCGCCGACCACGACATAGCGCTTCCCACTCATCGGCGACCTCCCCCGATACGGTGAGAGCGGGCCCCGTCGCCCCGTCTCAGCAGTGGGCGGCGACGCTACACCGGCTGGTACTAACGAGCGTGTCGGTCGACGCGGTCGGGATGCCCGACGGCGACGACTTCGAGGCCCTCGATCCCGACAAAGTTTCGAGGGTTGCAGGTGTGCACCGGCAGGTCATGTGCCACGGCGATCGCCACGATCATTGCGTCATGCGCCCGCGCCGCCGGTTCCCGACCACTGCGCCGCAACGACGCCGCAGCTGAGTCGAACGGCAGCGGATCGAAATCGGCTTCCGCCGATCGCATGTCGACAACGGAGGCGGAAGCGCATGGGAGCGCAACTTGAACTCGGCCGGCATCGTCGGCCCCAACAAACCGCTGCTCGACACCACCGCCGACGAATGGCGCAATGTCCTCGACGTCAACGTGGTCGGCACCGTCAACACCCTGCGGGCCTTTGTGCCCGGCATGCGCGATCGGGGCTGGGGCCGGGTGGTCAACTTCGCCAGCATGGCCGGCAAGGACGGCAACCCGAACCTGTCGAGCTGACATGGCCGACGTCGGGCAGCACGACGAAGTGCGCACCTGGGATAGCGGTGTGCAGCGCCACCGCATCGGCGGGCAGAGAACCAGCCCATCCGGCGTAGCCCGACGCCAGCACGACTCGCCGAGCATGCGGCAAGGGCGGTTCGGGCGGGCGATGGCACGGTGCCCGAGGAGCGAGCTCATGATGGTGCTTACGACCGCGCGGCATTAGTCTCCGGCCCTCATGTCATCGTCGGAGTTCGTCGATCTCCTCACCCAGCTCGCGGTAATGCTCACGGCGGGCATGGCGTTCGGCTTGGCGGCGCGCAAGCTGAAGCAACCGTCGGTCGTCGGGGAGATGACGGCCGGCGTCATCATCGGCGTCACCGTGCTCGGCTCGCTGCTGCCCGATGTGTACGACTGGCTGTTCGACTCGGGCCAGCTCGTCACGAGCACGCGCGGCGACTTCATCAAGATCGGGATGCTGTTGTTCCTCTACGTCGCCGGGTCGGAGGTCGACCTGTCCGACATCAAGTCACTGGGCAAGAGCAGCCTGATCATCGGCCTGGTCGGCACCTGCTTACCGATCGTGCTGACGATCGGCCTGGTGTACGTCACGCCGATGTCGCTGTGGGGGGAGACCGCCGGCATCGGGCGTTTGCCGTTCGCCGCCTTCATCGGCATGAACCTGGCGAACTCGGCCAACCCGGTGTTGGCCCGCATCTTGATCGACCTCGGTCTGATGCGCAGCCGATTGGCGACGATGATGATGACGGCCACCATCGTCGACGACCTCGTCAACTGGACGCTCTACGCCGTCATCCTGGGCTCGGTCACCACCGCTGGCGCGCCGTCGTCCGACCGGGGCCTGGCCGTCGACCTGCTCCTGGTGCTGGCATTGTTCGTGGCGGTGCTCGGCGGTCTTCGCTGGCTCGCCCCCAAGCTCGTCGACCAGGCCCGCAAGCACCTCGCGTGGCCGAGCGGCTATGTGATCACCGTGGCCATCGTGTTGCTGGCCGTCGCCGCCGTCAGCGAGGCCATCGGCGTGCAGGCGTTCCTCGGGGCCTTTCTCGCGGGCGTGGCCTTCAGCGGTGTGGCCAACGGCACCGGTGCGTCTGGCCACAAGTCGCTGAGCCATGTCGCCGTCGGCCTGTTCGCTCCGTTGTTCTTCGTGTCGATGGCCCTGCGAACCGACTTCGTCGACTCGTTCGACCCCGTGCTCGTCGTCACCGTCCTGCTGTTCGCGTTGGCCTCCAAGCTGGTGTCGGTAGTGATCGGGATCAGGGTGGCCGGGCTTCCGGTCGGGCGCGAGGCGTGGGCCATCGCGTGGGGCCTGAACGCACGTGGCGCCACCGGCATCATCCTCGCCGCCACCGGCCTGCAGGCCGGCATCATCGGCGACGAGGTGTTCGTGGCACTGGTGGTAATGGCCATCGTGACGTCGATCCTGGCCGGGCCGATGATGGTCCGGGCGCTCGGCCCGCTGCGCGAAACCATGGCGGACCAGGTCGAGGCCGACGAGGGCACCGCACCGGCGATGGAGCACGCTGCTCGCGTCCTCGACCGCGACCTCACCGAGGCCGAACGCGCCGCCCTCAAGCCCACCGTGTTCTACCGCGTCGCCGTCGCCATCGATGATCCTGCGACCGCGCAGCCGCTGGTCGAGGTGGCGACACTGCTAGCGGCGTCCCAGCATCCGGCCGAGGTCGTGATGATCTCGTTCAAGCAGCAGACCGAGCTGGAAGGGCGCATCTCCGATCGGGTGCTCGACGAGATCGCCTCCGACCTCGGCGCGCTACGCGAGCTCGAACAGATCGTCCAGGCCCATGGCGTCACCGCCGTGTCGGTATCGCAACGCACCACCGACCTGGCAACGGGCATCGTGGCCAAGGCCCGTGAGCTTGGCGCTCACGCCATCGTCGTAGGCGACCGCCGTGACGACCCGAACTGGGTGCGCACCGTCGACCGGCTCATCGCCGGCAGCCCCGTCGACATCTTCGTCGTCGTCGCCCCGCTCCCGCGCGCCGGAGCCACCGCCCGCACTGGGGCCCCCGTGGTCGAGGTCGGTCCGGGCCTCCAGGGCGAGGCCAGCCTCGAGGCCGGCGTCCGCTTCGGTCTGTCGGGCGCTGTCGGGCCGATCATCGTCGGCGTGTCGCCCAACGCGAAGCGCTCCGCCACCTATCGGGCTGCGATCGACGACCTCGCCCGCCGCGGCCGCGCCGGGCGCATCGAACAGGTCGGGCTCGACACCATCGAGGGAGCCGCTTTCGCAGCTGACGCATCGTTCGTCATCCGTCCCTTCGCGGCGCCCGAGGGGCTGGAACCGATCGAGCGGGCTCGACCCGACGCCGAGCGTTTCGGTTGCCCGCTCGTGCTGGTTGCACCAGACCCCAACCGGCTCACCCGAGTGAGCTTGCACGATCTCTTCGCGGCCTCCGAGCCGGCCAGCCCGGTTGCGTAGGCGCTTGCCTCTACGCGATCGACTGTCGGTTGTCGATGTCTGGGCCAACGCCTCCGACGGCGCGAGCGCCAGCGAGCCTGGCGGCGAGGGTGCACCCCGGGATCGCCGTCGCCCACGAGATTCAACCGAGGCCGATGACCTCGGACGTCGCCCTGTAGATGCCGTCCGGTGGAATGCTCGAGTCCCACACCGCCTCGGCGAATCCGTCGTTGGCGTCGAACTTGTCGGGGCCGAAGCTGGCGAACTTGTTCGGCCCGAACGAGAACGACGACAGGCGCGTCGTGATGGCCTCGAGGAGCGCCTCGTTGGTCGGGGCGTCGGCGGCGGCCATGGTGACCAGGAAGAGGTCGAAATAGGTGCACGCCCATTGGATGCCGATCCCCCGGTTGGCCAGTCCGGAGTCCACAGCGCTCGTGCTCGGGTCGGGGATCGGGGCCAGGTCGGGGTGGGCGGCTTCGAACACCGCGGCGCACTCCTGGACCCTCGGTGAGTTCCAGCCGTCCGGTGCCGGGAGCAGGGTGATCGCGCCGTCGAGCGGGCTGCCGGCATCGATCTCCTCGCCCGCCAGGCTCAGTCCTGCGTTGTCTGCCGAGATCTCGCCCTCGTAGCCGCGCTTCACGAGGTCGCCGACGAGGCTGGCGGCGTTGGCGGCGAAGATGATTTGGTCGATGCCGTCGCTTCGGACGCGCTCGCTCCAGACGTCCATCAGGGCGTCGTTGGCCTGCTGGTCGCCGCCGGCCACGGTGTTGTAGAAGACCTCGGCGGGATTCAAACCGGCGGCGGTGAGCGCCGGGAGGAGTGCCCCGTCGATGGCGTCGCGGTCCGACTCGAACCCGACCACGCCGATCGTGTTCCCCTTAAGGCTGGCCTGCTCGACCAGGAGGTTCACCAGGAGATCCCCACGGCGGGCGTCGGAGGCGTCGCCGGACACCTACGGCACCTCGGCAGCCCGAGCTGGATCGGGCGAGATCGAGAACTGGGCGATGTCGTTCTGGGCGAAACAGTTGTTGGACTCGATGACCAGGCCGACGAACCCGGCCAGGACGGCGAAGTTCTCCTCGTCCTGGGTGATCTCGACACACGCCGCTTCCGAGGACCCCAAATCGGCCGGATTGAACTTGTGGTACGTGGCGACCAACTGTCGGCCGTGGACACCGCCGTTGGCGTTCACGGCGTCGATCAGGGCCTGCCAGATCTCCTCCTGATCCCCCCAGCCCTCGCCGGTGCCGACGCCCACCACGGCTAGCGCCTCGAAGTCGACCAGCGTGACCGCGATGTTGATGGTCTCATCGGTGACACCCCGGGCATCGACCGGTGCCGGTGCGGCCGTCGTGCCGGTATCGCCGGCGATCGTGGTGTCGGTCACGTCTGTGCCGTCAGCGGCGACCGTCGTCTCGGTGGTGTCCTCGGTGGTGACGTCGTCATCGTCGTCGGTGCTGCTGCACCCGGCGGCCAGCACGCCGGCAAGAGCGATAGCCACGAGTAGGTTTTTCCGGCGGGTCATGGCGGTTCCTCCACAAGTCTGGTCGTGCTGTGAGTGGTCGAGAGCATGCCCGACCGGCTGAAGGCGCCGCAGGACGAGCCGTCGGTCAGTAGACCTCGAATCGCGCGTTGAGCCTCGACATGTCGCCGGGGTCTCCGGTGAGGATGAACGTGCCGAGGCTCTCCGCGACGACGGCAAGGTGGGCATCGACCACATCGGACGTCTTGGTTTCGGCGAGCCTGCGTCCAATCGTCACCGACTCGTCCAGGGCGTGGATGTCGAAGTGGCGGACTGCTCGGGCCAGGTTCGCCTGTCGTGCCGGCTCCCGCCACACCTGGGCGAGGACTGGGTGGGTGGTGTGCAGCTCGTCGCCGCGTTCGGTCGCCCTTTTGATAAGGGCCCAGAGTCGAGAGTTCAGGTTGTCGCCATCGACGATGAATGGGCCGGCATCGATGATCAACGACCGACCCCTTGGCGGTCGAGAACCGTATCGGCCCAGTCGAGATGCTCACGGTCGATGGGTCCCTCGGCTGCCTCCCAGGAAGCGATCAGGTCGAGCATCGCCTGACTGCGGCGGCGACGCTTCACCTCGGCGAGAAGGGATCGTTTGATGGCGAGCTTCTTCGTGCCATCCATGGCTACGAGCACGGCGAGGGCTTCTTCCATCTCGTCGTCGAAGTTGACCGTCGTCTTGGAAGCCATACATGTATGGTAACGAGCCCCTACTTGTAGGTCAACCGACGACGACGCGCGTTAGGAGCACCCGATCGTTAGCGGCGCCGACCCGCGACGTCGAGGCCGCGACGCACGACGCCACCGTCGTCAGCCGAGGTTGATGACGTCGCTCGACGGGCGGTAGTCGCCGCTCGCACCGAGGGACGAGTCCCACACCGGCAGGAGATCGTCGGCGAACAACACCTCTTCGGCGCGCTGGC
>CAYMJU010000112.1:0-4030 GCA_964390555.1 uncultured Acidimicrobiales bacterium
GGGCTCGCCGTCCCCATGGCGATGGCGGCGCTCCTCGCGCTCGCCATCGGCGTGGTGTCACGTATCGAGGGCGGATACTGGATCGGCGAGTTTCCCTGGCGAACCGACACCGCGCTGCATCCGTGGTACGAGTTGGTGCAACTGCCGTTGACGGTGGCGGTCCTCGGAGCTTTCGGCGCCCTGCTCGGCGCCACCGTGGGACATCGCTGGCTTGCCCCTGCTGGCGTGACCGGTGGGCTCGTGGTCCTGCTGGGATCGGCGATGTGGTGGGTCTGGAACATCCCGCCGATCCACTCGGTCGCCACCCACCAGGTGCAGCCGCTGAACATCGACATTCCGGACGCGGTCGTCGCGGCGGGGATCCCGGAGCACTGGCTCGTCGAGGGGCCGAACGAGTTCGGTGACGGTTGGCGTCGAATGGTGGTGCACGGCCCGACGATCATCGCCCACGACGTGTACCTCGTCGGGCTCGGGCTCGTGCTCGCCGGGGCCACGATTCGTAGCCAGGTCGGGCGGCGAATGGCGTCGATCGGTGCCTTGGTCGTGGTGGCGGCGGTGGCTACCCAGATCGCCGTCTATCCGACGCTATGAGCGAAGCGGAGCGAGCGAGCAGAGCAGCCGAGGGAGCGCAGCTCCCCGGATGCCGATGGGGTCTGGGGGCGCGTAGCCCCCAGCGACAACGATGACGGCGTGGTTTCGACCGACGGTCCGGTCCATGGATTGGCGGGCGTTGGCTGTCGGCGTGCTGTTGGTCTCGGCGCTGGCGTGGCTCGTCAGCCGGTCCGACCGGGGGGAACCGGGCTTCGTGGTTCCGCTCGCCGCGGCCGCGGTCGCGTCGGGTGCGGTGCTCGCGCTCCACGATCCGGCGCGCTCGCTCGTTCGCTCCGGGCCGACGTCGGCGCCGCGGCGGTTGGCACGGCGGTTGGTGCTGATCGGGGCCCCACTGGTGATAGCCGCCGCGGTGTCGGCCGCGGCGATCGCCGCGGTCTTCGACGCCGACCTGTCCGAACGGGCTGTCGTCGTGCAGACGCTCGCCCTGTTCACAGCGGCGATGGCGCTTCACGCCGTGCTCGTTCGGCGGGGGCAACCGCGCGCCGCCGAGGTCGCGGCGGTCCTACCGCTGTTGTGGATGCTGCTCGAGACCTGGTTCGGCGGCCGCCGCTGGAGCGAGGTGTTGGGGTGGTGGCACGAGCACCCGTGGTGGGTCGCCGCGGCCGCTGCTTTCGTGACCGTCGCCGCCACCACCGGCCGCGACGCCTGACCGAACCTCGGGGATGTCCACGACGCGGGAGCGGAGCCATTCGCCGAGGCTCTTGGCTTGGCGGTCTTGGCGGGTCGACGACGCGACACCACGGCCGAGCAGACCCTCGATCACGAAGTTGACCGACCACAGGTTCTCGAAGCGGTAGCGCCGAACCCGAAGCTCGGCGATCTCGGGGAGCAACGACTTGAGGTCCGTAACGGTGAGTTGGTCGTCGAGCCACTCCCACGCCTCGGCGGAGCGGGCGAACAGCCCGAGGTTGGCGTTGCCCCCCTTGTCGCCCGAGCGGGCGCCGACGATCGTGCCGAGGGGCAGGCGCCGGGTCGGTCCCCAGTCGCGAAGCGACGCGACCGGGTCGAGCGGGAGCGGAAGCATCGCGGCGTCGTGCGCCGGAACAGTCGATTCGACGACGACCGTGTCGCCGCCGAGCACGGTCACGTGTTGAGGCACCAGCTCGGCGGGGATCGTCGTGGGCCAGTACACGCCGAACGACGACCCGGCGCCGGGGCCCGAGCCGGGTGTGTACATGCCGGGGATGGTGGTGAGCACGAGCTCGGTCACCGCGTCGGAGAACACCCGTCCGACCTTGTCCGGGTCGGTGTCCTGCACCCCGACGCGCCAGAGCGCGGTGGCCTGCTCGTTGGTGTCCGCGTCGGCTCGGTCGGTGCGGACCACGTCGATTCGCACGTCGTCGAGGTCGGCGGGACCGAACGGGTACGCGGCCCAGAACGCCGCTGACAGCACCTCGGCCTTGGCCTCGACCTCGAGGCCGGTGAGGGCGACGGTCACCTCATTGCGGTACCCGCCGACGTAGTTCATGGCCACCTTGAGCGTGTCGGGCGGCGGCTCGCCGATGGTCCCGGAGATCCGCACCCGGTCGGCGCCGACCTGCTCGAGGCGGATGGTGTCGAAGCGGCTGGTGACGTCGGGGTTGAGGTAACGGTGATCGCCGATCTCGTAGAGCAGCTGCGATGTGACCGTGCCGATCGACACCAGGCCGCCGGTGCCGTCGTGCTTGCCGATCACCGCGGCACCGTCGGCGGCGATCTCGGCCCACGGCAGTCCGACCCGATCGAGGCCGGGGACCTCGCGGAAGAACGAGTAATTGCCCCCCGTGGCCTGGCCGCCGCACTCGATCACGTGGCCGGCGACGATTGCGCCGGCGAGCTGGTCGTAGTCGTGCCGCCGCCACCCGTGGTGCCATGCCGCCGGCCCGCACACCACCGCGGCGTCGGTGACCCGACCGGTGACGACGACGTCGGCGCCGCGCGACAGCGCATCGACGATGCCCCAGCAACCGAGGTACGCGTTGGCGGTCACGATCTGGGTTCGGCGATATCCGAGCGGCTCGCCGGTGTCGAGGTTCGCGAACTCGTGGCCATCACTGGCGAGCGCGTCGAGATCGCCGGTAAGATCGTCGCCGGTCACGTAAGCGATCCGTGGCGACAGTCCGAGCCGATCCGCGAGCGCGGCCACAGCGTCGGCGCACCCGTCGGGATCGAGACCGCCGGCGTTGGACACGACCTTGATTCCCCGGTCGAGGCACGTGCCGATGACCTGTTCCATCTGGGTCAGGAACGTGCGGGCATACCCTCCACCCGGTCGCTTGGCCCGGGTCCGAGACAAGATGAGCATCGTGAGCTCGGCGAGCCAGTCGCCGGTGAGCACGTCGATCGGGCCGCCCTCGACCATGTCGCGCGCCGCGCTGATCCGGTCACCGAAGAAACCCGAGCAATTGGCGATTCGGATCGGCTCACCGGGCGCCGCGGTCATCGCTCGATCGCCCAACTCGGAGTGCGCTTCTCGCGGAACGCGGCCATTCCCTCGGTGGCTTCCGGGCTCGCGAAGAGCTGCGCCGAGAACGCCGCGGCCCATGGATACGCCTCGGCTGGGTCGAGAAGCGGCACGGCGTAGACCAGCTCCTTGGCCGCGGCGAGCGCCTCGGGTCCGCCGAGGAGGAGGTCGTCGACGATCTCCCCAACAGTGGTGTCGAGCCGGTCGGCCGAGACGGCGTGGTTGATCATGCCGATCTCGACCGCCCGGGCCGCCGAGAAGCGGGTGCCGCGCAGGAACGTCTCGAGGGCGTCGGCCCGTGTCAGCCGGGGGAGGCATACGACCGACACGATCGACGGGGCAACGCCCAGTCGAACCTCGGTGAAGCCGAACAGGGCATCGTCGATGGCGACGGTGATGTCGCAGGCGGCGACGAGTCCCATGCCACCGCCGACCGCGTGCCCGGCGATCCGACCCACGATCGGGGTGGGGGACCGGCGCATGGCGTCGAACAGCGCCTCGATCCCAGCCGCCTTGGGCGAGTCGGCCTGGGTCGGCGTGGACAGGTCGGCACCCGCGCAGAACACCCGCCCGGTGTTGGTGAGAACGACCACCCGGATCGACGGGTCGGCGTTCGCGGTGGCGAGGGCGTCGAGGACCCCGCTGACGAGCGCTGTCGACAGCACGTTCCGGCGCGCCTCGTGGGCGAGGGTGACGGTCATCAGCGGACCGTCGATCTCGACGCGGATGGGGTTGCTCATGGCTGTCGCTGGGGGCTGCGCGCCCCCAGACCCCATCGGCATCCGGGGAGCTGCGCTCCCTCGGCTGCACTCGCTCGCTGCGCTTCGCTCATGGTCGTCGCTGGGGGCTGCGCGCCCCCAGACCCCATCGGCATCCGGGGAGCTGCGCTCCCTCGGCTGCACTCGCTCGCTGCGCTTCGCGTGGTCGTCGCTGGGGGCTGCGCGCCCCCAGACCCCATCGGCATCCGGGGAGCTG
>CAYMJU010000113.1:0-7778 GCA_964390555.1 uncultured Acidimicrobiales bacterium
CGCATCGTCGGAAAGGTCGGCCGCGTCCTCGACCGCGACGTCGGCGAGCGATCGATAGAAGATCACCTGGTCGGTCTCGACGCTCCCGAGCAACCCGAACAGGTCGTTCACCAGCACCATGTCGTCGTCGCGGGGCGGTCCGAGGCCGAGACGGGTCGCCATCATCGTCATGAATCCGACGTGGTAGCGGTCCGCGAAGCCATCGAGTGCCCCTTGGAGAGGCGACGGATCGTCGAGAAGCGGAACCAAGGCGTTGCCCAACTGGGCGAGGTTCCAGTGAACGATCTGGGGTTGCTGGCCGTAGCGGTAGCGACGGTGAGCGGCGTCGGTGGTGTTGGGCGTCCAACCGGGGTCGAAGCTCTCCAGCCACCCGTAAGGGCCGTAGTCGATCGTCAACCCGAGGATCGACATGTTGTCGGAATTCAAGACCCCGTGGACGAAACCGACGCGCATCCACTGCACCGCCAGGTCGGCGGTGCGGTTGCACACCTCGACGAACCACGGCCCGAGACGCTCAGAGAGCGGTACCGACTGGTCGGCGAGATCGGGGAAGTCGGTGGCCAGCGTCGTTTCGACGAGTTGACGCAGCAGGTCGTGATCGCCGCGCGACGCCGGCAGCTGGAAGTTCCCGAACCGCGTGAACGATGGCGCCACCCGGCACACGACTGCGCCGGGCTCGGGGCGAGGGTGACCGTCGTACAGCATGTCTCGCACGACGTCGTCGCCGGTCGCCACCAACGACAGAGCGCGGGTGGTCGGTACGCCGAGATGGTGCATGGCCTCGCTGCACAGGAACTCGCGGATCGACGAGCGCAACACCGCCCGACCATCGGCCGAGCGAGAGTAGGGCGTGGGACCGGCGCCTTTGAGTTGCAGGACCTGGTGCCCGCCGTGAGCGTCGACCACCTCGCCGAGCGCGATCGCGCGCCCGTCACCGAGCTGGCCGGCCCAGTTCCCGAACTGGTGCCCGCCGTAGCACATGGCGAAGGGTCGGGCGCCCGAGGGCACCCGATTGCCGGAGAAGACGGCGGCAAAGTCGGGCGTCATGACCACGTCGGGGTCGAGTCCCAACAGTTCGACAACCTCGGCCGACCAGGCAACGGTGATCGGCGCGGCGACGGGCGTGGGCATCACGTCGCTGAACGCCGCTCCGTGGACCTGACGGGTGCGATTCACCCGGTCAGCGTCGCCGGGGAGCAGGGTCGTGAAGCGGTTGTCGAATGGGAGCGAGTCGAGGTCGGTGACGGGCCTCGCTCCGACACCTGTGCTCATCGCCGCACCAGGAGCGGGCGCGGATCGAGCTTCGCCCGCACCCGTCGCCGCAGCGACGACCCAGCCCGGACCTCGCCGGCGAAGCGGTCGGCGTGCTCCCACGCCTGATCGATGTCGGCCGTCGACGGCTCGTGCAGCGAGTAGATCGCCCGTCGGACGCTCGGTGCCAGCTCGTCGAGGCCTGACCGGTCGGACGCGACGCTTCGGGCCCGGGCCGCGGCGGTGATCTCGTCGACCGTCATGGCGGGTACGGCGCGAACCCCAACCTCGAGCAGTCGATCGGTGGCCTCGGTCCAAGCGCCGACGACACGCTGGATCGGCGTTCCGCGGAAATGCCGTCGCGCACGCCGGTATCGCTTCAGGCCGACCACGACGAGAACGTACAACCCAACCAGCACGGCCAGCAGGAGGCTGGCGACGGCGCCCGTGAAGGCCCGGCCTCGGCCGGCGCCGACTTCCTCCTCGACGAAGTCGGACTCGATCGGTTCGTTGGGTTGGGGCGTAGGACCCTGCCCGATCAATTGCCCGCTCGGCGTGGGCGCGACCCCTCCACCGGTTCCGAGCGACGTCGGCACCGCCGGCGTCGGGTCGAAGGGGACCCATCCCACCTGGTCGAACCTGACCTCGGCCCACACATGGTATTGCGCGGTGGAGATCGTTGTCAGCGGCGTGGCGATGCCCTCGTCGTCGAACGCCAGGGTGCGCAACCCGACGACCAGACGCGTGGGGAGACCTTGGGTCCGCGCCAACAGCGCGAACGCCGCCGCATGCTGCTCGGCGAGACCGAACCGGTCCTCGTACAGGAACTCGCGCAGGCGCCCGACACTGTGCCCGCCGTCGGCCTGCGGGTCATAGGGGATCTCGCGAAGCGCCGCTTCGAGCCGGCGCAGTCGCTCGATGACTGCGCCGGAACCCATCAGATCCTGGGCCAGCCCGCCGAACTCGACGGCCACGCCCGTCGGCAGCTGGGTGAGCCGGGTCAGGTCGCCCGTCACCGTCGCCGCGAACGCCCCCATCTCGGCGTCGGTGATCGTCGGAACCAACGAGACCACGTCGTAGGTATCGAGAGCGAAGTCGTCGTCGCGCACGATGACCCCCTCGGACTCGGCGAACAAAACGTCGCCCGACGACACCTCGATCGGGTTGCGCGCCGTGGGCAGCCAGGGCGAGGCGAGGTCGACCAAGGTGACCGAATGCTCGACCTCGACGACAGGCACCGAGATGCCGTAGCCGGCGTCGGAACCCGACGCCGCCTGCCCGAACGTCCCCGCCGACGACCACAGCGCTCCGTCGTACTCCTCGAGGGCGATGATGGCGACGCGATCCACCAATCCCGCTTCGGCAGGATCCGCGAGGGCAAACTCGACGACGGGCCGCGGCGGGTCGAGCAGTACGTTCGACCGCACCTCGAAGATCGGGTTGACCGCGCGGGAGAGGTCGACGGACTCCGAGCGCAGGTCGCGCGGATCGAACGGGTCGTAGCGGTCGGGGTCGGCCATCGCGGCTATGACGACCGACCCGATCACGCTGCACACGACCGCGAGTGGCAGGCCGGCGCGCATCCGGCTCGATAGGACCGCCGGCGCGGCCTGTCGATCGTCGGGGTCGTCGTCTTCGTTGCGGGCCATGGCCAATTCGGGGCTCGACCGGACCAACACGAACACCAGCAAGCTGATCACATAGACCGTCGTCGGTCCGAGCGTGGAGTCCCGAGTCGCCGCGGTGAGCGGCATCGTCAATGCGAACACCACGAGTGACGGCAGAACCGGAGCGAGGACGCGGCGCGAGCGCAGCGCCAACTCGACCCCGGCCCACGACGCGACGAAGGTCATGAGCAACACGAGGCAGGTGGTGATGCCTCCGCCGGGCACCGGCAACACGGCATCGAGCGTCGTGCTCCAGCCCGACGACACCGACTCGCGCAGGGCGGAGATGGTGGCCCCAGTCGGGAGCCCGCTCGGCATCGTGGCCGCGAGCGACGCGTAGGAGACGACGACGACGCCGGAGACCGCGAGCGCGACCCAACGAAGAGCCGTGAGAACGCCGAGGCGCAGGCACCACACCGTCACCACGGCCACCGTCGCGGCCACGGCTCCGGTGCGGACCACAAACCCCCACCCGTCGTAGATCGGCCGCAGCGCCGACGCTGCGATGGCCGGTAAGACGCCGACCAGCGCCAGCTCCGCGACGACGCTGCGGCGTCGCGGACCCCGGTCGGGGCGAGAACGACGCGGGGACGTCGGTCGAGATGCTGCGACTGGTCGGTCAGCGACGGCGGTCATCGGAACTGCTTCTGGTTCCAGGCGCTAGCGAAGTCCAGGCCGGTGCGGGCGTTGATCACCGTGGCGCCGGGAAGCTCGACCACCGTCCGGCCCGCCGGTGCCCCCAGGCGGCCGATGGTGATGTTCCGGAACCGGGCCCGGAGTGGACCGATCGCGATCAGATCGTCCGCCGGGGCCCGTCCCGAGATCAGCGCGAGCGAGAACCCGCCCTTGCGGTTGCGAGCGCGCCGCGCCGTCTCACCAATGTCTCCTTGATCGGACCACACGAGTCCGGCAAGTCGATCGAGGATCACGCCCCGGCGGCTCGACCCGTCGAGGTCGATTCCGCAGGTCGTCATCAGCCGGCACGGGAAACGCCGCCGCAACGACGAGTTCACGATCGAGGCCGCCACGCTGATCGCTTCCTCGAAGGAGTCCTCGTCGTGGATGGACTCGCGCGTGTCGAGGATCACCAGGGTGCGGGGCTGGTGGGTGTCGACGTTGTGGCGAACCATCAACTGGCCGGTCTTGGCCGACGACCTCCAGTGGATCAGCCGCCGGTCGTCGCCGACCACGTATTCGCGGATGTTCTGGAACGCGATGCCACCTTCGGGCGCCTCGCCCGAGCTCGGCCCGTCGAGGTCGCGGATCAACCCTGATGGGAACGGTTCGAGCTCGTGGATCACCGGATGCACGTAGAGGGTCGAGGAGCTCTCGCCCGAGGATTGACGTTCGACGAAACCGAACGGATCGGAGCGGTTCAGCGAGAGCGGACCGACCTGGTACACGCCCCGGCGCTCGGTCGGCAACGGCTGCATGATCACCGTCGTGGCAAACGGGGGAAGATCCGGCACCAGCACCGGAATCGATTTCGCGCCGAAACGCTCGTAGGCGATGCCGCTGCTTATGCGGTGCCGCGTGGTGTTCTCGAGAGTCAGCTCGCAGTGTGCCTGATGGCCCGACGTGACCCGGTCGGGCAACAAGCGGCGCTGTGTCGCGATCTGGTGCTTGCGCACGACGTACAGGACCGAAGCGGCGACGGCAAGACCGAGCCCTGCGGCGACCGCCAGGAGCGAGCGATAGCGAAATATCGTCCCGAACGCGGCGCTGAGGAAGGCCAACACCAGCGCGGTTCGCCCGGTCGTCGTGAGCATCGTGGCCTGGTTCAGTCGGCGCTACGGGGGACCGGGACAGCGTCGAGGATCTGGGCGAGAACCGCCGAAGCCGTGACGCCTTGGAGCTCGGCTTCGGGACTCACGAGCAGCCGGTGGCCGAGAACGAGCGGGGCGAGCGTCTTGACGTCCTCGGGCACCACGTACCCCCGATCGCGAGACGCGGCGAGCGTGCGGGACGTCCTGGCCAGAGCCATGCTCCCGCGGGGGCTGGCACCCAACCGGAGCTGCGGGACACGGCGCGTGGCCGCCGTCAGGCCGATGATGTACTCGCGCACCTTGGGTGCGATGTAGACCGTCTCGGCGAGCTCGATCATCTCGGTCAGCTCGTCGCGACCGACGACCGCTTCGAGTACCGGGCGACTCCGCTTCGACAGCAGCTCGTCGATGACTTCGAGCTCGGCGGTCGGGCTCGGATAGCCAACGCTGATCCGCATCATGAACCGATCGAGCTGCGCCTCGGGCAGGGGATAGGTACCCTCCTGCTCGATCGGGTTCTGGGTCGCGACGACCATGAACGGCTCGGGCACGATGTGCTGCACGCCATCGACGGTTACCTGGTGCTCCTCCATCACCTCGAGCAGCGCCGACTGCGTCTTGGGCGAGGCCCGGTTGATCTCGTCGCCGAGCACGACGTTGGCGAACACCGGACCCGGGAAGAACTCGAACTTGTTCGCGACTTGGTTGAAGACCTGGACCCCGGTCACATCCGATGGGAGCAGGTCGGGCGTGAACTGGATGCGCGACAGCGTGCCCTCGATCGATTCAGCGATGGCCTTGGCCAGCGACGTCTTGCCGACACCTGGCACGTCCTCGATGAGGAGGTGCCCCTCGCTGATGAGGCAGACGAGCGCGTCGCGCACAACGTCGTCTTTGCCACGTATCACCCGGCCGACGTTGCGGACCAGGGCCTTGAACCGGGACACGAACAACGCCGTGTCGATCTCGTCGGTCCAGGCAGGTGTCGCAATGGTCGATTGGTCGCTGATCGCCACGATGGCTCCTGGCAAGCTGTCGGCACCCGTTTCCGGGAACCTCGTCGTATTCGGGGATGGGACCATGGGCCGGTCGAGCCGGGGAATTTATCGCAGGTGATCCGCAACTGGCACATGGGCAATACGTTCTACAAGATGCGCCGCTCCCGCGAATGCGCGTCGACAGTGTACGACCGTGCCAGTGCCGGCTCCCCCTGCCGCGCCCGGGCAAGCTCGACGTGAGGCGCCGGCTGGATCACGAGATGCTCCGGCGTGGACTAGCGGGGTCGCGACACGTCGCCCAACAGCTCATCTCGCGCGGTGACGTGCTGGTGCAGGGTTCGGTCGCCGCCAAAGCCGGGCGGCTCGTCGACCCGGCCGAGTCGATCGAGGTCGTCACCCGGCCCCAGTTCGTCGGGCGCGGCGGAGTCAAGCTCGCGGCGGCGATCGAGGCGTTCGCCCTCGACCTGACCGGCGCCCGGGTCATCGACGTGGGGTCCTCGACCGGGGGGTTCACGGATTGTGCGCTACAGCACGGGGCAAGCGAGGTCGTGACTGTCGACGTCGGACGGGGCCAGCTGCACGACCGGCTCCGTCACGATCCGCGGGTTCACGTCCACGAGGGGACCAATGTGCGAGGCATCGATGTCGGCACGCTCGGCGGTCCCGCCGACATGGTCTGCGCCGACCTGTCCTTCATCTCGATCCGTCTCGTGCTCGCCGACTTGGCCCGCATCACCCGACGCGGGGGCCGTCTAGTGCTGCTCGTAAAGCCCCAGTTCGAGGCCGGCCGCGCGGAAGCGACCCGGGGCCGCGGCGTGATCCGCGACGTCGCCGTGCGCCACCGTGTCTTGAGGGGGGTCGTCGAGGCATGCGCGGCGCGCGGTCTCAAGCCTCTGGCGGCAATCTCGTCGCCGATCACCGGAGCCGACGGAAACGTCGAATACCTTCTTCTCGTGGAACGTCCGCTCGTCGAGCCGACCGGACCGGGCTCGACGCCGATCGACCTCGCAGCATTCACCGCGTCGCTCGGCGACGCGCATGACACCGCGTCGCTCGGCGACGCACATGAGACCTCGGGCGGCCGCTGATGGCGATCTTCGGTCTGGTCGTGCACGAAGGGCGTCACCAAGCCGCCGAGGAGGCGTTGAGTCTGGCCCGATGGTTGACCGAGTCGGGCCACGAGGTGCGCACCGCCGTGGGCGATGCGGTGCCGGCCGAGCTCGCCGATTCGGCTTGTCCGGACGAGGAATTCGCGGTCGATCTCGATCTCGCGGTCAGCCTCGGCGGGGACGGCAGCATCCTGCGCACCGTCGAGCTGGTAGCCGACCGCGCCGTTCCGGTGCTCGGCGTCAATCACGGTCAACTCGGGTATCTGACCGAGGTCGAGCCCGAGTCGGCGCGCCCGGCGATCGAGCGCTGGCTCGCCGGCGACACCGCCATCGAGGATCGGATGATGCTCGCCGTCACGGTGCACCGATCCGGGCACGAGTCGGTCGTGTATCACGCCTTGAACGAGATGCTCCTCGAACGCACCGCGGGTGCGAGCACCATCCGGATGGCGGTCTCGATCGACGGCGAATTCTTCACGAGCTACGCGGCCGATGGGTTGATCGTCGCCACCCCCACCGGGTCGACCGCATACGCGTTCTCGGCGCGCGGGCCCATCGTCGCCGCCACCCACCGGTCGATGCAGCTCACCCCGGTGTCGCCACACATGCTCTTTGACCGCACGTTGGTCCTCGATGCCGAAAGCCGCATCGACCTTCAGGTTCGGGGACACCGCCCGGCCGCGGTGTCACTCGACGGGCGTACGATCGCGGTGCTGTCCGAGCACGACTCGGTCCAGTGCACGGCGTCGACCCGGGTGGCCCGGCTCGTTACCCTCGGGCCACGGAGCTTTCACCAGGTGTTGAAGGTGAAGTTCGGCCTCAACGACCGCTGACGCGGGGCCGGTCCGCTGGTCAGCCACCAACGAGATCCCAGACAGGAGCCTGGACATGCTGCACGAGCTCGCGGTTTACGACCTCGGGGTCATTCCGCAGCTCTCGCTGGTGTTCGAGCCCGGGCTCACCGTGGTCACCGGCGAGACCGGCGCC
>CAYMJU010000114.1:0-7763 GCA_964390555.1 uncultured Acidimicrobiales bacterium
TACCGGTCGCAGTTTGTGATCAGTTTGGTGGGCGGAGCGGTTCAAAAGGGGGGCATTTGCTTCGAACCGCTCCGCCTCACTATTCGCCAGCGTGGAGGGGGACTCGCGCCAGCGGAATTTTCCTAGACATCTATGCAACGGACATAGTTGCAAGGCTCGATTGTCATCAGGCTCGACGCGGGCCAGGATTGGTTCTTGTTCACGACCGTAACATTGGCGCTGCCAAGCTTTTCAAAAGGGCGCACGGACGCTCCATTGTCCGCAAAAGCGCCCGCCGACAGAAAAATGATCGTCAATACCGCAATTGCGCCACCGTATTTCATTTTGTCCACCTCTCACCAAATTTTTATGTTCTGATAAGTAAAACGCTTGAATGTGAATTAGGTTGCATGAAGGAAGAAAGGAAGTTCCTCACAATTCTGTAACCCGTGGCATTGGCACAAAAAAACTCCGGACCGTGCCGGAGCTCCAAAGTTGCAGGCAAGATTGCAGGGGAAGGAGGGCTTTGCCTGGGGAAAAGTGTTATAAACTCATTGCTTGGCCTGGGCCCGCGCCGGACTGCGGCGACGGCTGGCTGCGCCGCGTTGCGGCGAGGCGCTTGCCTGCATTAACTGGGTGATTATCACGCCTGCCGCGATGGTGCCTGTGAGGGTTACCATGGGGTGACGCCGCGAAAACTCACGGGCGTCAGTCAGCATGGTGGGAAGGTCGCTTTCCGAGACATAACTGGCCAAATCATCCAAACTATCGGCGGCAGCTTTGGCGTAAGCGCTTAAATGTGGAATTTCCGGCATGGCGATTGAACATTCGCGCACTGACTCGGCCAAGGTTTCAAATTTTGCTGCAGCTGAATCCTTGCGGCTATTGGCAAGGCTTCCAGCCATGGCCAGCACGTCGTCAAGAATACCGTGGGATTTGCCGCCGTTGCGCCCTCGGGCCTGTGAAGTTGTAGCCATAGCCTATTTCTCCCAACATGAAGTGGTCTGTGAATTGTTAACGCGCAAGCAGACGATTGGTTCCACCGCTGGACAGGGACGGCCATGGTGTGACCGTCCCGCGTGACCAGCAGAGGCTGCTTACATTCCCCAATAGGTTGGCACGTTGTAATGGTTGTGGACGTTTTTCTCCCAGTCCCGGCTTTCCCATGAATCGTCGCTGAAAGCCGGCGAATCACGCAGCTGCTTCTCGCTCACATCGGTGAGAAAACCGCCGAGCTTTGTGTCATAGGAAAGCTTGGCCCAGGGCAACGGGTAATGGCTGTGGCCAAGGCCCAAAAAACCGCCAAAACTGATCACGGCATAAACAACCCTGCCCGATATCTTGTCGATCATCATGTGATCAACGTCGCCAATGTGGTTGCGGTTCTGGTCGTAAACTCCGGTGCCTTCAACGTCTTCGCTTGAGATAAATGAATGATTGGGGTGCGCTGTGTTCATCGCATGGTGCTCCTGATTTGAATTAAGCCGCGCAACGGCGCTGCCCGCGGGCTAAACGCGCAAACGCTCAGGCAGTTCCCGGGTGCCGCTGATTTCGATTCCGCATTAACTCCGAAAGAGTCTCAACAACCACACTGGCTCTGTAAGGCTTCACAATCACAGGCACGTCTGGCCAGTTCGCAACACGGCGCTGGTCCTGGCCGTCTCCTGTGCAGAAAACAAAAGGAATTTCCAACTCCGCCAACGCTTCGGCCACTTCGAAGGAGGTTCCAGCGCGCAGGTGAACATCAAATATCGCAACATCTATATTGGTTTTGTCAGAAAATCCGAGGGCTTCTTGCGCAGTCCGGATCGAGGCCGCAACGGTGCCTCCCGCGGTCGAAATTATTTCCGCAAGCTCCATTGCGACGAGCGGCTCATCCTCCAGCAACATTATGCGTAAATCATCGAGCATCTATTCCAACTTTCAGGGTACACGGGGCCGGGCAAGGTCAAAGCGCAAGTTGAATCCTGCAGATCAGGCCCAGGGGATCGTAGCGGCGGTGAATCCTGGCGACACTTGAGTCAATGAGAGCGGTGCCAAAGCCCGTGCGCTGCGGAGTCGTTTCAATTTTTGGCCCTCCCCTTTCGCGCCATGTGAGGCGCAGTTTGCCCTTTGAGGCGGCCCATACAATTCCAACCCGGCCAGCCGTGGTGGACAGAGCGCCATATTTTGTCGCATTGGTGGCAAGCTCATGCATCAAGAGCCCCAGTTGCGTCGCCGTTTCGGCGGGCAGCAAAACATCGGGTCCGCGCAAACTGAAACGCTGGTCAAAATCGTCGGCAACGCCCGACAACTGATCTTTGATGACAGCGGCCAGGCTGGCGCCGCGCCAATCACTGTCCGTCAAAAGAGCGTGCGAGGCAGCCAGGCTGCGAATGCGGCCCTCGAAGGCCTCGGCAAAGGCCTTTGGATCCGACGTGGACCGCAGCGTTTGGCGCGTCATCGCCTGGATTACCGCCAAGGTGTTTTTGACCCGGTGACTGAGTTCACGCATCAGCATGGCCTGGTGCTTTTCCCACGTCTTGCGTTCGGTGATGTCGCGCGCGATGGTTGATGTTCCGGACAACGTGCCATGGGCATCACGTATTGGCGAGACCGTAAGCAGCAAGTCAACCTGGCTGCCGTCCTTGCGTAATCTGGTGGACTCGTAAGGCGCCGTGTTTCCACCGTTCCTGGCAGCGCTCGCTGCGATAGATGGGTGGCCAACCATTTCAGGCGGAAAAATCAGGGATATGGGCTGGCCGGTCATTTCTTTGGCGCAGAAACCCAAAAGACGCTCTGCGCTGCCGTTCCAGCTCGTTACAATCCCGCTGAGGTCGGTGCTTACAATGGCGTCCTCCGACGAGGTGACAATGGCGGCAAGCCGCGCCGCCGCCGCCTCGGCGATCTTGCGTTCGGTAATATCGATCAGCACGCCGTAGCATTCGAGCGCGGCGCCATTTTCCGAGCGCACGACGTCGCCGCGTGAAAGAAACCACCGCGTGCCATCGCGCGGCAGGTTCACCCGGAACTCAATTTCCAGTTTTCCGCCTGGCGCAAGCGATTCATCATTTGCGGCGCGCCATGGACCGATATCATCCGGATGGATGATCTTGTCGATGGCATCTGGTGTGCCATCGAATTCTTCGCGCTCGAGGCCGACAAGCGCCAGCAGTTCGTCGGTATAGCTCATGGTCTTCGTGGCGACATCGAGATGCCATGCCCCCATCCGCGCCGCTTCAAAGGCCAGCGCATAGACCTGCGCAGCCGCAGTTTTTTCCGCTTCTTCTTTTATTCTCCTGCTGATTTCCACAATGCCGCCGCGAACATGGCGCAACTGGCCCGCTTCATCATAATCGCCTTCGCCCCGATCAAGGACCCAGAACACAGCACCGGTAACACCGTGCATCACGCGATACTCGACTTCATAACGCGGTTTGCGGCGCGAAATCGATTTGATGGCATTCTCAAAATAGGGGCGGTCGTCGGGAAACACGAGTTCTGACCACTGATCAGTGGGCCCGGAGGAAGGGATACCCATCAACTCAAGGCAGTTTCCCGTCCTCACCGTATGGCCAGTGGCAGCTTCACAGGAATAAAAAACCATTCTGGCCACGTTCAAGGCATGGCGCAGCCACACTGAATCAGGCAGCGGAAACACCGTGCCATCAGGGTCTTGATCGTTCGGTCTAGCGTCCTGGTTCATTGGGTTCTGCGGAAGTCCCCTAATTTGCGTCAGCAGCCCGCATCGTTAGTTCAAGTTCTAGGCGGTGCGCAACCCACAGCCGAATAGAACTGTCCGGCCAAAACCGGACAGTTGGGATTGGCTGTTAGCCGCGCCAAACGGCACCAGTCCGGGCGTTCACGTAAACCCTCACCGGGTCCCCGCGGCGAATTGCCCTAAAAGTGTAAGTGGCGCCGCGACATTCGATCGTAGAAACCCTCCGGAAGCCACGGTCAATGACTTGCCGCTTGGCCTGGTTGCAAGAAAGGCGTCCGCGGTAGACTGGCCTGTACCAGCCATAACCATCACGGAAGCGATAGTCGGGGCCAACCTGATAATCATAGTGTGGATAGCCCAGATAAATCTGGATGTTGGTTTTCGCTTCGGCTGCCGTTGGCAGGGCGAAAGCCAGCGAGGCAGCAAAAGCTGAGGCGAGAAGTAAACGATTCATGGAAGACTCCTTTTGATTTCAGTTGGATGTCAACGCACTTGAAGCAAAATGGTTCCCGCAACGCCCGTTGGCGGGCGCCGCGGAGAAATGTTACTTCAAAGCCGTGCGATCAAAGGCCGGTGCCGCCTCAAGCTGTTCCTTGGTGGCCGCGATTGTCAGGTGCATCATGTTGTTTTCGTCCCGGGTGACGCCGATGTCGGCGAATGGAATCGCCACATCCTTCTCACCCAGTCCGAGGAAACCACCCACCCCGATAATGGCTACGGCGCTGCCGTTTTGATCTTTGCCCATCACCAGATCGTTAATTTCGCCAATATTCTGATTGGCTGCCGAATAAACGACCTGGCCAATGAACTCGGAGGCCAAAATGGAGTTTGCAGGGCTGGTTGCAGCGCCCGCAATTGTTGTGGCCGGAGCCTCTGTGGAGCCGGTCGCCTGATTATCGGGCATTACCGCAGGGGCCTCGGCAGCGCCTGTGGTGGTCGCGTCGCTGTCGGCCTTCGGCGCTGCGTTAGTAGACAAACCCAACTTCGCTTTGCATTCCATTGACAGCTCGGCCTCAGGAACAGAACCGGCCATGGGGCAATCGACAGTTGCGGTTGGCTGGATTGTCATCGTCGTTGAGTCTTGTGCATAGGCCATGCCCGATGCCAGCAGCAAGGCAAGCGTTGCGGCGGAATATTTAAAAGCTTCCATGACCGAACTCCTTTGTTATGTGGTCTGGTTACCGAACGCGGAACAGAAAAAGAAGTTCCACGCAAATCACGCATCATTCGCCAGCCGGAAAGGCTAACAACCCGAAAGCGATGCGGAACGGTTGGACGTGCAGGCCAGTTGCAAACTGACGTGTTTCTCAATGTCGTTATCACGTATCGCAAAGTTCCCCTGGGAATCTATGGTGAGCTTCGCGAAATAACTGAAATTGAATGCCGGGCCGACACCACGGTCATAGCATTCAAACCCATTAAGGGTTGGTGCTTGGCGCAGGAACAGGTGTTTCTGTCTGGCCATTGGTTGATGGTTGTTGAACTGCAGGATCAGGCTGTGATGGTTGGACAGTGGCGTCCGGAGCAACAACAACTGGCGGAATCACTTCGGGAGCCGATTGCGAAGTATTGTTCTGGATTATATCAGGTGTCATTGCCGAGGGGCCAGAGTAAACATACATTGCGAACGCCAGTGCGGCGAGTACTACAACAACAACCGCGATCAAACCCGGCGAGCTGCTTGATGACTGAGATGGAATGGCGGTCTGATTGACATGTAAGTCGGGCTGCACAGATTCACCTTGGCGTGGCATGTCTGCATTCGGATTGATTCGCCTTTGATTGTCGGTAGTTGTGGCCATAATCATAGCTCCTTACTGAGTGTGTCACTGTTGCAGGTGACCCACAGGCCTGTGACGAACCTGCGTTCATGGGGTGTTGGCCTATAACGTTCGCCAACCAAATGGGTTCCTGGACAGGGGCGAAAATTACACACGTATGGGAGACACATGCATCAGCATCGGAGACCGATCAGACAGAGAATATTTTGGAGCATTGGTATGGAACCAATTCCATTCAAGCTGCGTTACGAAACAGTCATCAATGGAGGCTGCATCATGAACAGCATTGTTTACCTCGTCGGCGCTGTCGTTATAATTTTGGCAGTGTTGTCGTTTTTCGGCCTGCGTTAAATTCGGAAGCAGCCCGCAATAAGTTTTCTTTGAAGTGTAGATATGTACGAGCTTGCGAGATGAAAAATCTCTTCTTGGACCGTAGTCTCGAGGTCTTCACCATGGGCGAAGATACAACGCCTTTCTTTGGTGCTCCATCGGAATGCCTATCCAGTCCGGACCACTCCTAAAGGCAGAAGTTGGTTCTCGTAAAGGGAATTGGCCATTGGTTGGAGATAGTCTTGCAAAGCGTCAAATTGGCGTAGCTGGTTGCCAATTGGTTGCCGTCGTCGCCTCTTGCTATGCGGCACGACGTGATACCTACGTAATATCTTGTAATAATTGAAAAATATGGCGCACCCGACAGGATTCGAACCTGTGACCTCTGCCTTCGGAGGGCAGCGCTCTATCCAGCTGAGCTACGGGTGCTTCGGGGGCCATGTATAGGCAAGGAGGCTGCTTTTCGCAATGGCTGGAAACCGGGTCCGGGGGGTGGCATAGTGGGTTCCATGCCCCAATCACACAGCTTAAAGCCCGGCGATCATCTCTATCTCATTGATGGTTCCGGCTATATTTTCAGGGCCTATCATGCCCTGCCACCGCTGACGCGCAAGAGCGACGGGCTCCCCGTTGGGGCGGTGCAGGGTTTTTGCAACATGCTGTGGAAGCTTTTGTGCGAAACGCGGGCCAATGAGAAGCCCACCCATCTGGCGGTTATTTTTGATCATTCCTCCAAGACTTTCCGCAATGATATTTACCCCGCTTACAAGGCCCACAGGCCGGAGCCGCCGGCTGATCTCCGCCCGCAATTTGGCCTGATCCGGCAGGCGACGCGGGCCTTCAATGTGGCGAGTGTTGAGCAGGCCAATTACGAGGCGGACGACCTGATCGCCACCTATGCACGCCAGGCGGTTGCGGCGGGGGCCACGTGCCGCATTGTCTCTTCCGACAAGGACCTGATGCAGCTGGTGCGGCCCGGGGTGACGCTTCTCGACACCATGAAGGACCGGGAGCTTGGCGAGCCGGAAGTTTTTGAAAAATTCGGGGTGAAGCCAAATCGCGTGGTCGATGTGCAGGCGCTGGCTGGCGACAGCGTTGACAATGTTCCTGGCGTTCCGGGCATTGGCGTCAAGACCGGCGCGCAGCTCATCACCGAATATGGCGATCTGGAAACGCTGCTGGCGCGGGCCTCTGAAATCAAGCAGCAGAAACGGCGCGAGAACCTCATCGAATTTGCCGAGCAGGCGCGGATTTCCAAGCGGCTGGTGATATTGGATGACCAGGTGCCAGTCAATCATGACGTAGGCTCCTTCGCGGTTGACACACCTCGCGCTTCCGATCTTATCGGGTTTCTCAAGGCGTTGGAGTTTGTAAGCTTCACCAAGAAAATCGCTGGCGAATTGGAGGCGGACCAAGCCGCCATTGAGCCTACCGCGATTGAAATCAAATACTGGCCGCCGGAAGGCGAGACTGCTGAGGAACCGTCATCCCGGCGCAGGCCGGAACCTCCGGAAAGCGGGGCTTTGCCTGAACCAGATCCCGGCTTGCGCCGGGACGACGGGTCAAAGGACGGGGAAGATTTGGAGACAGCTCTCAAAGCCATTCCGTTTGTCCATGCCAATTATGAAACTGTCCGTACACTGAGTGATCTGGACCGCTGGATCGCCGAGGCGGTTGAGCTGGGCGCCGTGGCGGTTGACACGGAAACCGATGCGCTGGATTCGATGCAGGCGGGGCTGGTCGGCGTTTCCATGTCCACTCAGCCTGGCAAGGCCTGCTACATTCCGCTGGCCCATATCGGCAAAGGCGGCGATTTGTTTGGTGGCGAAAAGATCGCCGGGCAAATTGATTTGAAAGACGCAATCGCGCGGTTGAAGCCCCTGCTGGAAAATCCCGGTGTGTTGAAGATTGGCCAGAACCTGAAATATGATTTGCAGGTTTTGCGGCGCTACGGCACGGACATCCGCCCCATC
>CAYMJU010000115.1:0-61438 GCA_964390555.1 uncultured Acidimicrobiales bacterium
TCAGATCTCCCAGCAGGTCGCGGAAGCGCGCCAGCTCGGGAGCCACGGCGAGGGCGGCGGGCTCGAGGTCGTTGCCGTGGTCTCCGCTCGGGCCACCGAGCGAGTCCCAGGCCCGGTACACCTCCGGCGTCGGGCACCCGAACGGCGGCGTGAGGAGCGTGTACGTCTGCGGCACGAACGGCAGCGGGGTCACCACCTCGCCGATCCCGGTCACCCGCGCCCGACCGCCGACGAGACAGAACGCGATGTCGGCGCCCAGCCGAGCGGCGGCATCGAGGTCGGTGAATCCGGCCCACCGGAGAATCGCCGCGGCGTCGGCCGACCCACCTCCGAGACCGGCTCCGGCCGGGACGCGCTTGTGGACTCGCACCGATGCCCGCCGACCCGCGAGGCGAAGGGCGCCGTGCACGAGCGAATCGGTGACATCGCCGATTTCGACCCCGACGAACTCGACCCCGTCACCGTCGGAATCGACGATCAGGGTGTCGGCCAGATCCAGCGTGACCATCTCGGCGACGATGAGATGCATGCCGTCGCCGCGAATCCCCGTGACCGCCAGATCCAGCGTCAGCTTGGCGGGCGCGCGGAGCTCGATCACGATGCCGCCAGCCGGCACCACTCGTCGAGTGTGAGCGCTTCGGCGCGAGCCGTCGGGTCGACACCGCGCCGCACGACCTCGGCCGTAGACAGGTGCCCGGCGAGCGACGACCGGATCATCTTGCGTCGCTGACCGAAACCCGACTCGACGATCGCCGCAAATCGCTCCTTGTCGACCTCGGGTGACGGCCGTCGCACGATGCGCACGAGCACAGAGTCGACACGGGGCCGGGGATGAAAGACCGCCGCGGACACCCGGCCCACCACATCGGCTCGGGCGTGGAACGCCACCTTGGCGGTGGTGATTCCACAGGCTCGCGTCCCGAGGGGGGCGGCGAGCCGCTCGCCTACCTCGGCTTGGACCATGACCAGCAGGCGCTCGACCTCGGGTACCGCGTCGAGGGTGTCCACCACCAGACCGGCGGCGATGTTGTACGGCAGGTTGGCGACCAGGTTCCACCCTCCGACGCCTCCGAGAGCATCCCGCCACCGCATCGTCGTGGCATCGTCGTGCACGACCGTCACGGAGCGACCCGCCGCTGAGCGACCCGCCACGACAGCACGAAGCGCCTCGACGAGACGCCGATCGGACTCGATCGCCGTCACCGACGCGCCAGCCTCGGCGAGGGCGAGGGTGAGCGAACCGAGTCCGGCTCCGATCTCTACGACCCGGTCGCCCGGTGCGACGCCGGCCAACTCGACGATGCGGCGCACCGTGTTCGGGTCGACCACGAAGTTCTGACCGAGCGCCCGGCTCGGCGTGGCGCCGACCGACTCGAGCAGCCGAATGATCTCGCGGCGTCCGTGGGTCACGGCGTCGCGAGGCTCAGCCGAAAGCCGTGCGGCACACCGGCCAGGCTCCGGGACCCTGAATCTCGTACAAGGCGATAGCCATGGCGTCCTGGTCGGCCGGAGCCGCTGCGGCGGGATCGATCCCGACCAGGTGCGGGTAGCGGGCCGAAGCGATCCGATCCCACGTTGACTGGCTGAACTGGTAGGCGCCGCGATAGCGACCCGTACGGCTGACGGCGCCATAGTTGCCGCCCGACTCGCACCTGCGGAGTCGCTCCCACGCCTCAGCCGACGGTCCGGTCGACGATGGCGGTGGGGGCACGGTCGTCGCCGGTTCGGTCGGCGGCTCGGCGGGCGGTACGGCGGGAAGTGCCGGTGCGGTAGCGCTCGCGACAGGTGCTTCGGTCTCGATGTCGGGCGGGGGCGCGGGCGGTGCGGTCGTCGTGGTGACGATCGAGGCGAGGAAGTTGTCGAGAGCCAGTTGCTCGTCGGCCTCAACCCGTTGGGCGATCTCGATCGCTTCTTGAACGTTGCGCTCGCGCTCGGTGCTGTACGCCTCGTGCCACACCCGGGCTCGTTCCTCGAGCACGGTCACATCTATGCCGCCAACGCCCGCGGCGCGATTGAGACCTTGGGGCGCGCCGGAAGATACCGAGGCGCCGGCGACCTCGACTCGGGTGCCAGGCGGAGATTGTGGGGTTTTGAAGACGCCCGAGAGCCCGAAAGGCGTTGCGACCACGATGACCGCGGTGGCAATCACCCGTCGCGCGCTGAGCGCGTACTGGTTGCCCACCAGAGCTCCGTCCCTTCCCCTTCTCTGGCCAAGGTCTGTGCGACCTGTGGGCTGGTGACCCAAATTTACACGGTGTCGTAACACAATTGCAACGACAGCCGCAGCGCGTGCCGGTGTCAGGCGGGGATCGAGTACACCGATCGCGTCGATTCGGTGACGACGACGGCCAGCTCGTCGGACGCCACGGCCCGAAGCGCAGCCACCGCTTCGCCTACCACTCCCACCCACGCCGGCTGATTCGGCCGGCCGCGGTGAGGCACGGGAGCGAGGTACGGCGAGTCGGTTTCGATCAGGATCCGATCCACCGGGCACCATTGCGCAGCCGCCTGCACGTCGATCGCGGTCTTGAACGTCACGATCCCTGAGAACGACACGTAGGCACCCGATTCGACGCTGCGCGCCGCCTCGGCGACACCTCCGGTGAAGCAATGGATCACCGTCGGAGCCGGCCAACCGTGATGGTCGAGCATCTGGAACGTGTCCCGCCACGCCTCGCGGCTGTGGACCACGAGCGGTAGACCGAGCTCGTGGGCCAGCTCGATCTGGGTCGCGAACGCCTGGCGCTGGATCGAGCGGGGCGAGTGGTCGTAGTGATAGTCGAGACCGGCCTCACCGATCGCCCGGACTCCAGGACGCCGGGCGAGATCGTCGATGGACGCCACACCGTTAGTGGCGTCGTGCGGGTGCAGGCCGACGGTCGCATACACACCTTGGTGGCGTTCAGCGAGCGCCAACGCCCGGCTCGACGACGCGGCATCGGTTCCGACGCTCACGATGGCGGCGACGCCGGCCGCTTTCGCCGCATCGAGCAGCTCGACCACTTTCTCGTCGTCGTCGGGCAGGTGACAATGGTGATCGATCCATGTCGCCGTCACCGGATCACGCCTTGAGGCGAGGGAAAAGAGGCTCGCCCACGGCGACGATCAAACCACCCGGGTAGCCGCCCCAGTCCGCCGCATCGGGGAGCCGTTGGTCGCTCACGGCGCCGGGCAGCCCCAGGCGGGTCCACGCTGCCTGCGAACCCCGGACGAGCGCCGGGCTGGCGAGCACGGCCACGATCCGGAGCGCCTCGAGGGCATCTCCCATCACGGCGTCGAGGGCGGGACCGGGCTCCTGCTTCCACGGCTCGTGACGCTGCAGGTACTCGTTGGTCTCGCGGATCAACCGCCACGTGGCCTCGAGGGCGACCGACGGCTGGACCCGATCCCAGGCCGCTGTCGCGTCGGCGACGACCCGGGCGGCGATGGGCGCGAGCGCCGACGCCGGATCGGGTGCCGGGCCGATGCCGCCACAGCTTCGACCCACCACCGTCGACACGCGCTGCAACAAGTTGCCGAATTGGTTGGCGAGGTCGGCGTTGTACCGGGCGAGCATCCCCTCGTAGCTGAAGTCGCCGTCGGGCCCGAAAGAGTTGTCCCGAAGCAGGTGGTAGCGGAAGCCGTCGACGCCGAACGCGGACCACCCGCGCGCCGGATCACCATCGACGAGGTCGGCGGGGGCGATGCTGTTCAACCGCGACTTGGACATCTTCTCGCCACCTACGAGGAGCCAGCCGTGGACGAGGAACCGCGGCAGGTCGGTGACCCCGGCCGCGAGCAACATGGCCGGCCAGTACACGCAGTGGAAGCGAATGATGTCCTTGCCGATGATGTGGTGAACCGCCGGCCACCACGTCGCAAAGCGTTCTTCATCGATGCCGTAGCCCACCGCAGTCGCGTAGTTGATGAGCGCGTCGTACCAGACGTAGAAGACGTGCCCGTCGTCCCACGGGACCGGTACCCCCCAGTCGATCGACGTCCGGCTGATCGACACGTCCTCGAGCCCCTGCCGGAGCAGGCCGAGCACCTCGTTGCGGTAACCCTCGGGTCGCACTGCAGCCGGATTGTTCGAGTAGTACTCGAGCAACGGCTCGGTGAACCGGGAAAGCGAGAAGAAGTAGTTCTCCTCTCGCATCTGCTCGGCCGGCCGCCCGTGAACGCGGCAGTTCCCGCCGTCGAGCTCGTCGTCGGTGTAGTAGGCCTCGCAAGCGACGCAATACAAGCCCTCGTAGACGCCCGTGCGGACGAAGCCGTTGTCGCGGGCCCGGCTCAGCAAGGTTTGCACGGCACGGTGATGGCGGGGTTCGGTCGTGCGGATGAAGTCGTCGTGGGCGATGTCGAGCGAAGCCCACGCGTCACCGAAGCGCACGCTGGTCTGGTCCGCTTGCTGGAGCGGCGTGAGACCGTTGGCCTCTGCCGCCCGCTGGATCTTCAGTCCATGTTCATCGGTTCCGGTGAGGAACCACGTGTCATCGCCGATGAGCCGGTGCCAGCGGGCGAGCGCGTCGGCCACCACGGTCGTGTACGCATGCCCGATGTGCGGGGCGTCGTTGACGTAGTAGATGGGCGTGGTGACGTAGAAGCGAGCCACCGAAGGAGCGTAGCGAGGACCACCCCTAGGACCCCGGGGAATTCAACTCGGAGCGCCAGATGCCGACGGTCAGGTGTGGCCCAGATCGGCGTCGATCCCCAACCGGTTCCGGCGAGCCTGCTCGCGATCGCCGGCGCGCGTGGGGCGGACCTGATCGAGCGTCTCGAGGATCTCGTCGCGTCGATCGGGTTCCAGTTCGGGCACGACGAGGTCACGCTGACCGTCGCCACGTCGCTCAACACGGCCCGCCGGACCGTGTCCTGGTTGCGCCCGGGTACTCGGTCGACCACCGACTGCGAGCCGCTGCTCGCCACGCCACTGCCGGCCATCGACGGGGTGCACGGCGAGCTGAAGGCGTGGGCCCGCCGGGCCAGCAACGATGTCGACACCTACGCCGACGTGATGCTCTCGGGCGTGACGGTCCTGATCGCCGAAGCGGTCGCTCGCGACGAGATGACACGCCGGTTCGAGGCCGCGTTCGACCACGGAGCTGTCGGGTTCAGCATTCGGGAGGCCGATGGCCTGTTGCTCGAGTGCAACACGCGTTACGCGGAGATGGTCGGGAGTACGGTCACCGAGCTGATCGGTGGTCGCCCACCCGGGGTCGTTCACCCCGACGACCTGCCGGGTGTCCACGAGCGGGTACAGCAGACGATCGAAAGCGGTCAGCAGCACCTGATCCATGAGTTCCGGATGCTGAAGGGCGGCTCGCTCGACGACGTCCGCTGGTGCCGATCGACGTCGACGGCAGTGCGTTGGGGCGACGGGTCACTCCGTTACATGATGGCGGTGTTCGAGGACATCCACGAGCGCAAGGTCGGCGAGCAGGCCCTGAAGGAGTCCGAGCTGCGCTACCGCGGGCTGATCGAACACGCGCCCATGGTCGTGCTGAACATCGGCCCCGACGACCGCATCGGCTTCGCCAGCTCCGAGGTGTACGTCGCCCTCGGCCTCGATCCGGAGTCGCTGCCCGGTGAACCGTTGCAGAGGCTCGGACTCGGCCTCGACGAGCTCGGCGCATGGACCCAGGCGATGCGCAACGTGCGCTCGACAGGGCTCGACACCGAGATCGAAACCCGATTCTCGACTGGCCGCGGTGATCGCTGGCTGTCGGGTCGTATCGCTCCGAGCGGCACCGACGGGTCCGTCACCGTGTACGCCTTCGACGTAACCGAGCGGCATCGGATGCAGGCGCAGATCGAGCATGCCGCCCGCCACGATCCGCTGACCGGCCTCGCCAATCGCACCATGTTCCTCCAACAGATCGACGAGGCCCTGCGACGACAGCGCCGCTACCGCGGACCGCTCGCCGTGCTGTTCGTCGACCTCGACCGGTTCAAGGTGGTGAACGATCACCTGGGCCACGCCGCAGGTGATCAAGTCTTGAGCCAGGTCGCGAAACGACTGGTGTCGACCGTCCGCGACATCGACTCGGTCGGCCGGCTCGGAGGCGACGAGTTCGTCGTTCTGCTCGAGAACTGCGGCTCCCCGGACAGCATCAACGTGATGGCCGATCGGGTGCGAGAGGTCCTGTCCCAGCCGTTCGTAGTCGATGCCTCGGGGTTCACGATCACGGCCAGCGTCGGAGTCGTCGTCCATTTCGGTGGGCCGGCGTTGCCCGACGAGCTCGTCCGCGACGCCGACCGCGCCATGTACCGCGCCAAGCGAAACGGGCGCGATCGCGTCGAGGTGTTCGACGACGGGCTCCGAGACGAGGTAGCCGCCCGCGCCGCGACCGAGGCGGCCCTGCGTCGGGCCTTGCCGAGGGGCGAGCTCGATCTGTACGTACAACCGGAAGTCGACCTCCGTAGTCGCCGAATCGTCGGCTGCGAAGCCCTGGTGCGCTGGCTGCACCCCGAGCGCGGACTGCTCGCGGCCGCCGAGTTCGTCGAGCTGGCCGAAGAGAGTGGCGTGATCGTCGACATCGACACGTGGATGGTGCGCGAGTCGTTGCGCTGGTTGGCGCGCTGGCGCACCGCGGGCCACGACGTCCACTGTCGAATCAACCTGTCGCGCCGGAGCCTGGTCGCCCACCGCATCGGCGAGGTTATCGCAGCGGAGCTCGCGTCCACCGGGGTCGACCCGGCCAGCGTCGGGTTCGAGGTGACCGAGAGCGCGGTGGCCTTCGACATCGACGCCATGCGCGCTGCCGTCAAGGGCATCCGCGCCCTCGGGACCACCATCGCCATCGACGACTTCGGCACCGGCTACAGCTCCCTGTCGATGCTGCGTTCGTTCGAAGTCGACGTGTTGAAGCTCGACCGATCGTTCGTATCGAGCCTCGGAGAGGATCACGAGGCCGACGCCATCGTCGAGACCGTCGTGTCGCTCGCCCAGGCCCTCGACTTGATGATGGTCGCCGAAGGCGTCGAGACCGAAGCCCAGGCGGCGCGTCTGGTCGAGCTCGGATGCCCGCGTGCTCAGGGTTGGTTGTTCGGCCGCCCGATACCCGCATCGCAGTTCATCGCTCTTCTGTAGGGCCGATCGGTCCTACCGTTGGATGGCGGAGTGGCCGCCAGACTGGCGGCCCCCGACGCGAACTCAGCTGTCCGGAGTCGATCAGGCGCCGGGGTTTGCCGGCTCGATCACGACGTTGCCTTCCGGGATCTCGCCGACGATACCGAGGTCGTAGGCCACCGGATCGTTGCCGATCAGATCGCCCAGCAGGCCGGCGTTGCCGGCTTGTACCGACACATCACCCGTGAAATCGAGGTGGAACTGCATGCCCGTTATCACTTGCTGGGATCGGACATCGGTGGTCCCGTGGCGGCCCCACCAGTGCGCGATGAACGGGCTCGGGAAGCTGACTTCGGCCCCGATGATCCCTTCGGCTTCGTAGCGCGGCGACGCATCGATCGCCGCCCCTGTGGGGCTGACCTCGATATCGAGATTCGGATCGACTCGGGCATTTGCCCCGGCGCGATTCATCGCCGACGCGAGTCGAGGCGAGTCGGTCACGAACTCCATCTGGAAGTTGTCGAGCCCGGTGCCGGGGTACGCATCGAGGTCCTCGGCATCGGTGAGGGCGGTGATCACGCCGATCTGGGCAAGGTTGACCTCACCGCGCTCCACCCCGTTGATCCGATGCTCGGCGCAGTTCACCGTGCGGACGATGATCACGGCCACGTCGGCCGGGGGCACGCTGCCGAAGTCACCGAACCCGTAGGTGGTGTCGAAGTCGGCGGGGAGCGCACCGTCCAGCAGACCGCGGTCGATGTGCTCGAGACCGATGAACTCGGCGCAGTCCGTGTAGGTGACCGTGAGCGGTGGACCTCCCGCAGCACCCGCCGGCGCGGGAGTCAAGAGGCCGAGTCCGATAGCGCCCAGCCCTGCCGCGGCGCCGGCTCGGCGCCGCCCTGGGTTGACGTGCTTGTGCGACATTGGGTGAGCTCCAGTTTCAACGGTGGCTGTCGCGGTCCTTATCGTCGCCCGGTCGTCGTAACTTGAAACGTTTGTCACCCTTGGTGAGATGCGCTCAGCGCCAGCTCGTAGACTCGACGCCGGCTGACTCCGAACCGGGCGGCCACGATTGCCGCCGCATCTCGGTTGGAGCGGCCCGACGACGTCTCGATCACCAGCTCGGAGCGCAGGCGCGCGTCGTCGGGTGCGGGACCGGGCATGGCCCCGCCCACGACGACCACGAGCTCGCCACGGACGGGCGTCGCCGCGGCCCAGGCCGCGGCGCCAGTGAGCGACCCGCGCCAGACCTCTTCGTGAAGTTTGGTCAGCTCACGGCACACCGCCACCGGCCGCTCGGCGCCGAAGTAGTCCGCGAGATCGACCAGGGTGTCAGCCAACCGGTGGGGCGACTCGAAGACGACGATCGTGCGGCGCTCCTCGGCCAGCTCGACGAGCCGGTCGCGGCGCGCCGAGCCCCGACGAGGCAGGAACCCTTCGAACACGAACCGACCGGTCGGTAGCCCGCTGACCGACAACGCGGCCACGACCGCCGATGGCCCCGGCACGACCAACACCGGCAGGCCGGCGTCTGCGGCCGCGCGCACGAACCGCTCCCCCGGGTCGGCGATCGCCGGCGACCCGGCGTCGGTTACCAGCGCGACCACAGCGCCCTCGAGCATGAGCGTCACGAGGCGCTGAGACTCGCGCTCCTCGGTGTGGTCGTTGAGCACCACGAGGCGGCTTGCGGTCATGCCGCACAACTGGAGTAGCCGGCCCGTCCGGCGCGTGTCCTCGCACGCCACCACATCGGCTGACTCGATGGCCTCGCGGGAGCGTGGTGACAGGTCGCCCAGGTTGCCGATCGGGGTGGCGACGACGACGAGCGAGCCGCTCATGCCCCACCGTCGGCCGGTCGCACCTCGAGCTGATCGCCGATGTTCAGGCCCCACCGTGAGAACGACCCGGCTTCGGCCTCGACGACTGACCGGGCTCGGAAGCGAGGCGTGGTCACACGATTGGGCACCAGGCGTACTATGCCGATCACGACGAGCTCGCGGTCGAGGAACGCCACGTCGATCGGGAACCTCATGCGGAGCGTGTGCACCGAGCGAGCGGGGCACAACAGCATGGCGCCCTCGATGCCACCTCGACCGAGCAGTCCCCGGCGTCGAGAGCGCCGGTCGTCGGCGATCTCCAAGGAGGCGAGCACCTGCCCGTCGGTGTTCACCAGCCAAGCCACTCCCCCAGGCTAGAGGACCACCACCCTCGACCTGGGTGGGGCAGAGGGGGCGTCAGCACCCGACGCCCCACCCAGTTCGCCAAAGGCCACCCCTCGCCGGGGCGTGCACAGTTACGACTCACAGTCGTGAACGAGCGGCAACCCGACCTCGACTTCCGGGCGGCGGTGATCGTTCCAGTGCGGCCGGGCCCGCTTGTTCGACTCCGGGACCTCGAGCGTGACCGTGACGAGATCGATGAACTGCTCGACGAGGTCTTCGGAGAACCCGACGATTCCGGTCCGGGGCGGGTCGACGCGGCGCTTGTCGTAGGTGGCCTCGGGGCGATCATCGGCGGACAGGCCGCGTCCCTGCCTACGGTGGTGACCGTTGCCGGCGCGGCTGCGGTCGCGCTCGGCGCGGTGCTTCCCTTGCGTTCGCTGTGGCGCCGCGTCGGATCGAAGCGACGGTCACGCCGTCTCCGGTCTCTGCTCGGCGATGGGGTACTCCTACGAATCGACCACCCCAGCATCGAGCAGTTGCGCGCCGCGCACCAACGACTGCTGAGCACGACCGCACCGCTCGCGTCCGCGCCGCGGCAGCGCGTGCATGAAGTCGCCCACGCCGCAATCCTCGAAGTCGCCTCCCTGCTGGGTGGTCACCCGCCGGTCGCCCAGGCGGAGGTCGACTACGTGGCTGCGAGAACTCAGGCGCTCGATCACCTCGTGGCGACCGTCGCCGACCCGCTCGTGGGCGACGGCGAACCTGACCGGAGGCGGGCGCTCGTCGAGGCCCGCCGGGAGGTCGAACAGGTAGCCGGCAGCTCGTCGTTGACCGACGCGTCCGACCTGTCGCGCGAGTTGCGCGGCACCGATGGTTCCTGAGCCGCGGAGCTCTGACCACCCGACGACCACCAGCGATCCGAAGCCACCTCCCGTCAGGCAGCCCGATCCCGAGCTCGGGCTACTTGCCAAGGTCATCGCAGTTCCGCTCGCGCCCTTCGTCGCTCTCTGGGAAGGCGGGCGAGCGCTCGTCACGCAGGCGTTCCCGGCGGGCGCGCGAGCGGTCCGGCGGATACTCTCGGCAGGGGCGCGCCAGATCGCCCAGGCGTTTCGCCGACTGGGTTCTGTTCTGCTCGTCCCGTTCCAAGCAGCCGTCGGCGCCGGACGATGGATTGTGTCCACCGTCGGGGCATGGGGCCGGTCGCTCGGCCGAGCGGCGCTAACGCTCGCTCGCCTCGTTAGGGCCGCGGCCAGCTGGACGTGGACGCGCGCCACGATGCCGCTGCTGGCCGTTGCTCGCCTGCTCGGCCATGCCGGCCAAGCGGTTGGACGCCCTGTCGCCGCTCTTGCCCGTCGTGTCGGTCTGGCGTTGTGAGCCGCGGCACACGCCGTCGTCGGCACGATTCGGCAAGTCGCTCGTGGCATGGGCGGAGTCGTGCGCCGTGTCTTGTTGGCCGGTCGAGGCGTGGTTCTTGCCAGCGCGATCGCTATCCGAGGGGTGTGGTGCCGCGTCGCCGTTGCGGTGCGTGCGATGTCCAGGGCGATCGGCACGACCGTTCGGGCCGCGTGGCGCCGTGTCATCGTTCCAGCCCGGCAAGGAGCCCGCTTCCTGCTCAGCCTCGTTCGTCGGTTCGGTCGCGGTGTCGCAGCCGTCGTGCGATCGGTCATGGGGCCGGTCTCGCGAGTGATTGCGGCACTGGCTCGTGCGGTACGCGCGATGACCAGCTCGGTGGGCTCCGCGCTGCGGCGGATAGATCGGTCGCTCGGCCGGGTCGTGAGCGCGATCGGCGGACGGCTCGAGAGGCTGGCTGCCGGGGCCGGTCGCGCCGTCCGAGCCGTGTGGATGCTGTTCATTGGCCCGCTCGAGCGCGCGGCCCGGTTGTCGGTCCGAGTACTGCGGCGGTTAGGTCACGGCCTTGCCGCGGCTGGCCGGTCCTTCGTGAAGCCCATGGGGCGCGCTGCGGGAGCGATCGCTCGTGGCGTCGCGGACGTGGTTCGCCGCGTCGGCCACCTCCTCGGCATCGGCTTCGGTCGAGTCCGAAGCGGCGGTAGGCGGCTGATCGGCGCGGCCGTGGCGCTCGTGGGCCGAGCCAGACATGTCATCACTGCCGGTGCACGCGTGGCGGGAAGACCGTTTCGGGCCGCCAGCCGCGTGGTCCGCGCCGCGGCTCGCCGCGTGGCGGTGGGAGCCCGAGCCCGAACATCGCGGATACGCGCTGCGCTCAACCCGATGATCGCCGTCGGTAGCCGCGCCCGGTTGGCGTCGTCGGAACTCGCCAAGGACACACGCGCCTCCGCGCGGCACCTGGCGGCACAGACGCGACACGCGCTTCGAGCCGCCTTTCGACGATCCAGCCGTCGAGGCGCTAGCGCCAGCGACGCTGCCGAGGGACAAGCGATCAAAGTGGCTGATCGGCGCGGGGCGGGCCCCTGCAGTGGCGACTGTCCGAGCCTCCCGCCCGCGCTCGCGTCGGGCCGATTCTCGACGATCAACGACGCCATCGTCGGGTTACGGTCAGGGCATGGGTGACGAGACTCAGCCCGAGTCAGAGGTACTGAAGGACCTCGACGATATTGCCCTGTTACGTCGCGCCTCGGCCCTTGCGTCCGATCTCGACACCGACGACGGCGACGGCGACACCGACGACGGGTACTGGATCGTCATTCGCGAGTTGCATCGCCGCGGAACCTCGCTGATCTTCGACGAGTCGATGCGGCTGCTGGTGAGCGAGGACGCGGCATGCCGCCGCGTGGCCTGCGATGTTCTCGGCCGGCTCGACCGCGCGAACGAGCGGCTCCCTGCCACTCAGACATGTCTGGCGATCGCTCGGCTCTGCGCTGACGAGTCCGCGTCAGAAGTCCTGCACTCGGCCATTTCGGCGTTGGGGGATCTCGGCATGCCCGAGGCGCTTCCGGTCATCGTTGCCCACGCCGCGCATTCAGACTCCGACGTGACGTTCGCGGTGGCCTGCGCGCTGCCGCGGATCGCCGGTGGCGAGTGGCGAGTGGCTCGACCCAACACACCCCGTCGTCTCCACGTTGATGGCACTGACATCGGACGAGGATGCGGACGTCCGTGACTGGGCGACCTTCGGACTTGGGACCCAGATCAACGTTGACGGTACGGAGGTCAGGCAGTGTCTTCTCGCCCGACTCGATGATCCGGACGAGGACACGCGGTCCGAGGCCATAGCAGGACTGGCGCGACGCCACGTCAAGGAGGTCGTGCAACACATCAGACACGCCCTCCGCACCAACGTCGTCGGCCGATTAGCGGTTAGGTCTGCTGGTTACCTCGGCGATCCCTCGTTCGCCGAGCCGCTCGCTCAGCTACTGGGTTGGTGGGACGTCGACGTCGATCTGCTCGAATCTGCCGCGCGGCGGTGCGACCCCGCAAGGATCGACGCAACCGCGGCGCTCGTGAAGGCGCTACTCGACGCGGCCGAAGCGCACCACCGTCGCCTCAGCGTCTCGAGCGAACTCCTAGAGCATGATGACGGTGAGCCAGTCGTCCATACGGATGACGCTTGGACTGGGAACGTATACGGACTCGATGTGCCGATGAGACGCGCCGACGGATCCATCTACGCTGCTGTCCAGTTGATCGAGAAGGATCTAGCGCAGTGCGTTCCGAGAGCAGGTCGGGCGGGCCATCGTCCGAGCGGGTAGCAGGCTGCTGTGAGAGCCGACGCAGCCCGGCTCCGACCTTCTCGGGGCCTTGCTCTTCGGCTCGGTGGCCCGGGGCGACGCCGACCGCGACTCTGACATCGACCTTCTGATCGTGGCAGACGACCTCCAGTCGCCCGACCTGCACGAGCGCCTGTCACAACTCCATGCCGACGTTCGGTCCTGGACAGGGAACGATCTGCAACTGGTCGAGCATTCGGCCGCGACGTGGCGCAGACTCACCCGGGCGAAGAATGCGCTCGTCGAGCAGATCAGGCGGGACGGCATCGAACTCACCGTCGACGCTGCCTCGCTGCTGGGGCGTCAAAACCCCTGCTACACGTTGAAGCGGAACTCCATGACGTCGCCGTCGGCGACTTCGTAGTCCTTGCCTTCGGAGCGGACCAGGCCCTGTTCTTTGGCCTTGTTCCACGAACCGGCGCCGAGAAGCGTCTCACAGGCGATCGTCTCGGCGCGGATGAAGCCGCGCTCGAAATCGGTGTGGATCACCCCAGCGCACTGTGGGGCTCGCCACCCGGCCTTGAAGGTCCAGGCCCTCGTTTCCTTCTCGCCGGTCGTCAGGTACGTCCGCAACCCGAGCGTGTGGTACGCCGCGTTGAGGAACGTCGGTAGGGCCCCGGCGCCGAGCCCGAGGCCTTCGAGCATCTCGGCGCGCTCGTCCTCGTCGAGCTGAGCGGCCTCGGCCTCGAGCTGGACGCACAACCCGAACACGTCGGCGCCGGCCAGCTCGGCGCGCACGGGGGCGAGGACCGACTCGGCCTCGTCGAGCTGTCCTTCGTCGAGGTTCACGACCGCCAGCACCGGTTTGTTGGTCAAAAAGAAGAAGGGCCGCAACACGACACGCTCGTCGTCGGTCATGGTGCTGCGGTAGATGGGCGTGCCGTCGCTGAGCGTGGCCACAGCCTTGTCGAGCGCGCCGGCTGCTTCCAGCACCGAACGATCGCCCGACTTGGACGCCCGGCGATGCTTGTCGAGCTGCTTCTCCGCCGACTCGAGGTCGGCCAGGCTGAGCTCGATCTCGACGACCGCGAGGTGCTCGAGCGGATCGGTCGGGCCGGGAACGTCGATGTCGACGAACGCCCGGAGCACGTAGACGATCGCGTCGACCTCGCGAATGCCGGCGAGGAAGCGGTTGCCCAGCCCCTCACCCTTGTGGGCACCCTCGACCAGCCCGCCGATGTCGGTGAACTGCACCGAGGCCGGTATCACGTTCTTGGACCGACTCATCGCCGCCAGGCGGTTCACGCGGTCGTCGAACACCTTGGCCACACCGACGTTGGGATCCTTCGTTGCGAACGCGTAGGGCGCGGCGAGCGCTCCGCCTCCGGCCAGCGCGTTGTACAGCGACGACTTGCCGGCGTTGGGGAGCCCGACGAACCCGAAACGTTCCACGAGTGGTGCAGGCTACCGATCCAGATACCCTCTCCTGCCTATGTCGAAGCGGACCCAGAAGGCCAAGAAGAACGCCCGGACCAAGAAGGCCAACCACGGGCGCAAGCCGAACCGCGGCCGCGGCTAGCCGCGCCGACAGGCATCCAGCTTTCTGGGCGTGACCGGACCAACGACAAAGCCCCGTGCCGGAAGCGCCGCGACGACCGGTTACCGATGTCGTCCACGGGTGCGCGATCACCGACCCGTACCGCTGGCTCGAGGACGGCACCTCGGTCGAGACCCTGGCGTTCACCGACGCTCAGAACAATCGCTCGCGCCGGTTCCTCGACTCGCTCCCGCGCCGGCCCGAGTTCCGCGCTGACCTCCTCGCCCTGCTCGACATCGCCACGTCTGCTGCGCCTGCGCTCGCCGGCGACTCGGTGTTCTCCCTCGACCGCCCCGCCGGTTCCGAGCAGGCCATGCTCGTCGCTCGACCCGCCAACCCGCCGGCCGACTCCGACGGCTGGATGCCCCGCACGATCCTCGACCCGATCGCCGTCCTCGGCGACGCGACGTCGGCCATCGACTGGTACGAGCCGAGCATCGACGGTCGTCTCGTCGCGGTCGGGCTGTCGACGGGTGGCGACGAGCGATCGATCCTGTATGTCGTCGACTCCCACACCGGCGAGTTGACGAGCGACCGCATCCCCGAGACGCGCGCGGCCTCGATCGCATGGGACCCCGACAACTCGGGGTTCGCGTACACCCGCTACCCGTCGCCCGGCGAGGTACCGGAGGGCGAGGAGGAGTATCACCGCACGGTGTGGCACCACCGCCTAGGCACCGACCCGGCCACCGACAAGCCGCTCTTCACCGACCTGCCCGATCCGACGGCCTGGCCGACCATCGTGGGCTCCGAGGACGGTCGCTGGCTTCTGGTGCACCTGTCACTCGGTTGGGCGCGCACCCACGTGATCCTGGTCGATCGCAACTCCGGCGAGCGCCACCCGGTAGTCGCCGGCATCGATGCCGTCTCGCAGTTCACCTTCGACGGGGACCGACTGCTCGGCACGACGAGCCTCGGCGCGCCCCGCGGTCGAGTGGTCGCGGCGCCGCTCGACGATCCGGGGACCGACCGTTGGACGACTCTCGTCGCCGAATCCGAGACGGTGATCGAAGCGGTCGAACGCGTCGGCGACGGTTTCGTGGTCATCGGCTCGCTCGTCGCCGTGTCGACGCTGACCCGTCACCATCGAGATGGTCGAATCGCGGCACAGATCGAACTGCCCGAGCTGGCCACGATCGGCGCCACGAGCGGCGACGGCTCGGGCCGACTCGTGGTGTCTCTCGCCTCGTTCGCGCGACCCGGTTCGGTTCGAGGCCTCGTCGGCGAGCGGTTGGTGCCATGGTCGGCGCCGCCGACGGCGGACCCGAGCGAACTGGTGGTCGAGCAGGTCCACTACCCGTCGACCGACGAGACGCTGGTACCGATGTTCCTCGTCCGACACCGCGACACCCTGCCCGACACGACGACGCCGACCTTGCTGACCGGCTACGGCGGGTTCGCCATCGCCGAAGGGCCGCGCTACAGCCCTCTCGTCGTGGCGTGGTGCCGCGCCGGCGGTCAGGTGGCGGTCGCCAACATCCGCGGCGGCTCCGAACACGGCGAGCAATGGCACCAGGCCGGGATGCTCGACCGCAAGCAGCAATGCTTCGACGACTTCTTCGCGGCCGGCGACTGGTTGATCTCGACCGGCCGTGGTTCGGCGGCGACGCTCGCCGTCCGTGGCGGCTCCAACGGCGGCCTGCTCGTGGGTGCGGTTATCACCCAGCGACCCGACCTCGCGCGCGCCGTGCACTGCGCGGTGCCACTGCTCGACATGGTGCGCTACCACCGGTTCTTGATCGGCCGGCTCTGGATCCCCGAGTACGGCGACCCCGACGACCCCGCCGCCTTCGGCTGGCTGCACGCCTACTCGCCGTACCATCGCGTCGTCGACGGAACCTGCTACCCGGCGATGCTGATCACCGCCGCCGAGGGCGACTCACGCGTCGACCCGATGCACGCGCGCAAGATGACGGCCCGGTTGCAACACGCCACCGCGTGTGGCGACGAGCGCCCGATCCTGCTCGGCATCGAGCGCGAGGCCGGCCACGGCCAGGGCAAGCCTCGAACGGCGCTGGCCGACGAGGCGGCCGACACGATGGCGTTTCTGTGGCACGCCCTGGCGGGGTAACCTGCGCGCCATGCCGCTGTACGAGTTCCGCTGCCGGACGTGCGACGCCCGGTTCTCGATGCGCCGCCCGATGAGCGAGTCCAACGCGCCCGCCACTTGTCCCGACGGCCACGACGGAGCTATGCGGCTGTTGAGCTCGTTCGCCGCCGCAACCGTCGGCGGTGGGTCCGGCGGCGGGACGACGGCCGGGCTGAACAGCCCATCAGCGTGGAGCGGTGGCGGCTGTGGCGGCGGTTGCGCCTGCCATTGACCGCTCGGGTCGACCGCGGACCGGTCAGCCGAGCTGGGCGGCAGTGAAGGCCAAACCGACGCCGGTCAACATGGTGCCGACGTTGGCGAGGATCATGGTGCGCATCGACGCCGCCACCTCGCGGGTCAGGCTCGCTTGCATCGACGCAAGTCCACCCTTGAACTCCACGGTGAGGTTGGCCATGTCGGTCTTGAACTCGGTGCGAAGCTCGGCCATCTCGGTCTTGAGCTCGGTCCGAAGCTCGGCCATCTCGGTCTTGAGCTCGGTCCGCAGCTCGGCCATCTCGGTTCGCAACTCCGCCATCTCGCCGCGCAGGAGAGCAGACTGATGGTCGAGGTCCGCTCGGGTGGCGGGCTCGGTCCCCGACGATGGCAGCAGCGCCATCAGGGTGTGCGCTTCGTCGCCGAGCACGGTCTCGAGCTTGCCGTGCAGATCGTGGCGAGCTCGTTCATCGATGATCATGGTATCCCCACCGGTCGTGTCGGTTCGCGGGGATCCGAATCACACGGCTCCGAATGCCGCGAGCCTAATCGGGGGCTGTGACAGCGGTTTCTGGCAGCGCCAGGAGGCTGTCGAGGTCGACGGTGCGGCCCGACCACGGCAGGGCGGCGGTGTGGGTGATGAAACGGTTTCCGGTGAAGGTGTGGATCTGGAACCCGGGCGGCTCGTCGGTCAGCACGGGGGAGACCGACGGGTCGAGGGCCAGGCCGACCTGGTGAGCGGTCGACGGGCACACGCTGACTGTCGCGTGGGCGATCCGGGTCTGGATCGACCGGTGGATGTGTCCGCAGACGATCAACCCGACCTGATGGTGGCCGGCCAGCACCTCGGCAAAGCGTTCCTTGCCACTCATACCGATGGCGTCCATCCACCATATGCCGGTCTCGAACGGCGGGAAGTGCATGAACACCAGCGTCGGCTGGTCGGGCACCGCCCCGAGCGTGGCATCGAGCCACGCGGCCCGGTCCTCGGGGAACACACCGTCGTGGCGACCGGGAACGGTCGTGTCGATAGCGACCAGGCGAACCTCGTGGTCGTCGATGGCGTAGCTGCAGTGGCCGTCGGCACGATCGTTCGGGAGGAAGTCGGGCAGGGCCGTCTCGAGCACCCGCCGGTCGTCGTGGTTCCCGGGCAACACGTACATCGGCCGGTCGATCGGTTCGAGAACTTCGCGCAGGAGGGCGTACTCGGCTTCAGTCCCTTCGTCGACCAGGTCGCCGGTGACTATCACGACATCCGGGTTGCTCACATGCGCGGCGAGTTGGCGTACGGCGAGCGAGGCGTTGGCGTTGCTGTCGACGAAGCGGCGCATGCCCCCGGCCTTGTCGGTGACGTGGAGATCGCTGATCTGGGCGATGCGCACAGCCGGCTCCCTTCTATGGTCGGCGCCTCAGGCGCCAGGGGTGAGGGCGTCGAGCACGAGGGTGACCATGTCGCCCAAGGTCCGTTCGCGCTCGTCGGGGGGTAGGAACTCGTTGTCGATCAGGCTGTCCGACACGGTGTTGACCGCCAGCGCCTCGACGCCGCGTTCGGCGGCGATGCTGTAGAGGCCGGCGGCCTCCATCTCGAGGGCCAGCACGCCCATACGCCGGGCGTAGTCGTACTGCTCGAGCGGGGTCCGGCCGTCGAGCGGACCGTAGAACAGGTCCGAGGACAACACGTTGCCGACGTGCACGTCGACCGCGGTTGTCGGGGCGGCGGCCATCACCGGCTCGAGCAGCGACCAACTGGCCGTTGCCGCGAAGTCGAATCCACCGAAGCGGCGACGGTTGACCGTCGAGTCGGTGCACGCGCCGAGGGCCACGACGACATCGCGCATCTTCACGTGGGGCTGGATCGACCCGCAGCTGCCGACCCGCACGAGGCGACGAACGCCGTAGAACTCGATCAGCTCGGTGACGTAGATGCTCGCCGATGGAATGCCCATGCCGGTGCCCATGACCGAGACGCGTTGCCCGCGGTAGGTCCCGGTGTAGCCGAGCATGTTGCGAACCCCGGTGACCTGCTCGGGGTCGGCGAGGAACATCTCGGCGATCCACCTGGCGCGCAGCGGATCACCGGGCAGGAGCACGAGCTCGGCGAAGGCCCCATCGGGCGCCGACATGTGGGGTGTGGGCATGGCCGCCATGGTGCCAGATGTCGCAGGGGTCGGGGTGACGGAACGTCGGGACCTGGCCGGGGGTAGAGTGCGAGCGCGTCACCGGGAGGGTGGCCAAAACTCCGGAGGGAATCCATGCGAAAGCAACTACGGCTCCTGTTAGCGCTCCTGGCGCTGCTGGGCCTCATAGCCGCCAGCTGCGGTGACGACGACGACGATGCCGGCGACGACGGTGCTGCTGCCGACGACGGTGGCGACACCGGCGGCGACGCGCCCGCCAGCGACGTCAGCGTCGGACTGGTCTACGACATCGGCGGCCGCGGCGACTTGTCGTTCAACGACGCGGCTGCGGCCGGTGTCGAGCGGGCTGCGGCCGAGCTCGGCATCACCTTCACCGAGGCGTCGCCCAACGACGACGGCTCGAACCGGCTCGAGCTGCTCGACCTGGCCGCCAGCGAGCACGATGTCGTGCTGGCCATCGGCTTCCTGTTCGAGGGCGACGCCGCGGCATCCGGTGCAGCGAACCCCGGCGTCAACTACGGCGTCATCGACAGCGCCATGTTGAACTTCGCCGTCGACGGTGCGCCCTATGGCGACAACATCGCCGGCCTGGTGTTCGCCGAGGAGCAGGGCTCGTTCCTCGTCGGTGTCGCCGCCGCGCTCAAGACCACGACGGATCACGTCGGGTTCATCGGCGGTGTGTCCGGCGTCGGTGGCCTGATCGAGAAGTTCGAGGCCGGCTACCGCGCCGGTGTCGCGGCCGTGAACCCCGACATCGTGATCGACATCGAGTACATCACTGCCGCTCCTGACTTCGACGGCTTCAACGCCCCCGACCGGGCCAAGGAGATCGCCCTCGCCATGTACGAAGGCGGCGCCGACATCGTCTACCACGCGGCCGGCGGCTCCGGCCTCGGGATGTTCGATGCCGCGGCCGAGTTCAGCGCCGGCGGCACCAAGGTGTGGGGCATCGGCGTCGACTCCGACCAGTACAACCTGGTCGATCCGTCGGTGCAGGAGTTCGTGCTCACGTCGATGCTGAAGCGGGTTGACGTGGCCGTGTTCGAGGCCATCCAGGCCCACGTCGATGGCACGTTCACCGCCGGCCCGACCACCTATGACCTCTCCGTCGATGGCGTCGGCTACTCCACGACAGGCGGGTTCCTCGACGACATCGTCGACCAGATCGAGGAGTTCAAGGCTCAGATCATCGCCGGCGACATCGTCGTACCGACCGATCCGACCACGCTCGACTGATCAACAACCGCATTGAGCGCTGCGAACGGGACCGGACTACAGTCCGGTCCCGTTCTCGCGTCTCCGGGGGGGATCGTGGCTGCCGCCATCGAGTTGATCGGTATCACCAAGCGCTTCCCAGGGGTCGTGGCCAACGACGATGTCACCATCGCCGTCGAGGACGGCGAGATCCATGCCATCTGCGGCGAGAACGGCGCCGGTAAGTCCACGCTCATGAAGATCCTCTACGGCATGTACGCGGCCGACGAGGGGGTCATGAAGGTCTTCGGGAACGAGATCCGCTTCTCGTCGCCTTCGGCGGCCATCGACGCCGGAATCGGCATGGTGCACCAGCACTTCATGCTCGCCGACCAGCTCTCGGTGCTCGAGAACGTGATCCTCGGCTCCGAACCGACGTCGTTCGGAGGACTCATAGATTTCGGTGCCGCCCGAGCCCATCTCCGCGAGGTGAGCGAGGCCTACGGGCTCGACGTCGACCCCGACGAGCCGATCGCCAACCTCGAGGTCGGCGAGCGCCAGCGGGTCGAGATCATCAAGGTCCTGTACCGCGGCGCCAAGGTCCTCATTCTCGACGAGCCGACCGCCGTTCTCGTGCCACAAGAGGTCGAAGAGCTGTTCCGCAACCTCCGCGAGCTCAAAGCGGGGGGGGCGACGATCCTGTTCATCGATCACAAGCTCGACGAGGTGCTCGCCATCGCCGACAAGATCACCGTCATCCGCCAGGGTCGCACCGTCGCCACCGTCAAGCCGGCCGACGTCACCGCCGCCGATCTGGCCGAGCTGATGATCGGCTCGGAGCTTCCCACGCCCGCCACCACGGGAACGACCGTCACCGAAGACGTGGCGCTCGAGATCTCGGGTGTCACCGTCGTCGACGAGGGGCGCCCGGTGATCGACGACGTGTCATTGTCGGTCCACCGGGGCGAGGTGGTGGGGATCGCCGGAGTCGAGGGCAACGGGCAAGCCGAGCTGGTGGCCGCGATCCTCGGCACTCTCATACCGTCCGCCGGCACCATCTCGTTGATGGGGTCCGACGTCAGCAAGGCCTCGGTCCGGCACCGGCGCGAGGCCGGATTGGGGTACATCCCTCAGGACCGCCATCGCGACGGTCTGCTGCTGTCGGCGCCGCTCTACGAGAACGCGGCTCTCGGCCACCAGACCCGCGCCCCGTTCGCTCGAGGCTTGTGGATCGATCGCGAGGGCCGCCGCGCCCGGACCGAGTCGATCAAGTCCGACTACGACGTGCGCACACCGTCGATCGACGTCTCGGCCCACGTGCTGTCGGGCGGCAACCAGCAGAAGCTGATCGTCGGCCGCGAGATGAGCGCGGGCCCCAACGTGTTGCTCGCCGCCCACCCGACTCGCGGCATCGACGTGGGCGCCCAAGCTGCGGTGTGGGACCACATCCGGGCTGCTCGAGCCGCCGGCATGGCCACCCTGCTCGTCTCGGCCGACCTCGACGAGCTGATCGGGCTGTCGGACACGATCGTGGTGATGCTTCGGGGTCGCCTCGTCGCGACGCTCGACCCGGGCACGATCACTCCACGCGAGCTCGGGGCGTACATGACCGGAGCGGCCACCCAGGAGGTAGCCGGATGAGCCGGACGTTCCGCCAGAACTTCCTGTCGGCGATCGCGGCGCCCGGCACCGCTCTGGTGCTGGCGATCGTCATGTCGTCGATCGTGCTGCTCGTCTCGGGCTCGAACCCGATCGAGGCCTACGGCGACATGGTCGAATACGCATCGCGACTCGAGATCATGATCGACATCCTGAACCGGGCGACACCGCTCTACCTGGCCGGGGTGGCGGCGGCGATCGGTTTCCGGATGAACCTGTTCAACATCGGCATCGAGGGCCAGTACCTGCTCGCGTTCTTGTTCGCCGCCCAGGTCGGCGGCCACGTGTCGTTGCCGGCCGTCCTCCACGTCGGCCTCATCATGCTCGTCGCCATGGCCGTCGGAGCCGCCTACTCGGGTCTGGCCGGCGTGTTGAAGGTCACTCGTGGCGTGAACGAGGTCATCTCGACGATCATGCTCAACGCCATCGCCATCTCGGGCATCCTCGCGTGGCTCGTCGCCGAATGGCAGGCCGGGGGCGCGCTCGACGCCGGAGGTCCGACCCGGGCCGGTACCGAGCCCATCGACGAGTCGGGCCTGTTGCCTCACCTCAACAGCTGGGTCGAGGTCTTCACTCGCGAGATCCGGGGCAACGCCGAGCTCGGGGCCATGATCATCGTCGCGTTGGCCATCGGCGCCGGCTATCACGTGTTGTTGCATCTCACCTGGTTCGGTTTCGATCTGCGGGCGAGCGGTGCCAACCCCCGCGCCGCCGAAGCTGGCGGGGTGCCACCAAAGCGGATGGTCCTGATCGCCATGGTCTTGTCCGGCGCCGTCGCCGGCCTGATCGGACTCCAAGAGCTGAACGAAGTCGGCTACTTCTCGGCCAACCCGATCAGAGGCCTGGGTCTCACCGGCCTCGCTGTGGCCCTTCTCGGGCGGCATCACCCGGTCGGCATCGCCGTGGCCGCTCTCATCTTCTCGTTCCTCGACGTGTCCTCCGGCATCCTCCAGCTCACCGGAGCAGCGTCGCGCGAGATCGTCGTGATCATGCAGGGCGCGATCATCTTCGTGGCCGTGGTCGCCTACGAGATCGCGCGCCGGGCACGTGAGCGAGAAGAGACCCGAACCGCCGCGGCGGCCCTGGCGACCGGAGCGGCGTGATGGGACTACTGGGACGAATGAGCGCCCTGCCGGCTTGGGCGCGCTGGGCGATCTACGCCGCCATCGGCGTGTTCGTGCTCACCATCGTTCAGGGATTCGACGACACCAACGCCTTGACCGATGACAGCTCGTCACAAGCCATGCTCCGGTGGGCGGTGCCAATCCTGCTCGCCGGGTTGGGCGGGCTGTATGCCGAGCGCTGCGGGATCGTGAACATCGGCCTCGAAGGGATGATGATACTCGGGACCTGGTTCGGCGCGTGGGGCGGCATCAACTACGGCCCCTGGGCCGGCGTTGCACTCGGGGCGGTCGGCGGCGCTTTGGGCGGCTTGCTGCACGCCGTGGCCACCATCAACTTCGGTGTCGACCAGGTCATTTCGGGTGTGGCGATCAACATCTTGGCCCCCGGAGTGACCCGCTACTTGTCGTCGGAGATCTTCACGGGATACGAAGGGGGCGCGATCACGCAATCGCCGCGAGTGCCGGGCGTTGACAGTTTCACCATGCCGTTGCTGGCCGGGGGTTGGGATACGCCGAGCATGCTCGGCTGGTTCGGCGCGAAGGACTGGTTCTTCATAAGCGATGTCGCAAACCTCGCCAGGGGCCTCATGGACGACATGTCCTTGTTGACCCTGATCGCGGTCTTGCTGGTGCCGTTCAGCACGTGGCTGCTGTGGCGCACCCGATTCGGGCTGCGGCTGCGCATCTGCGGCGAGCGGCCCGAGGCCGGCGAGGCCCAGGGCATCGACATCTACCGCTACAAGTACGCCGGTGTCGTGATCAGCGGAGCGCTGGCCGGCCTGGCCGGTGCCTTCATCGTCAGCCCCGAGCTCGGCGGTAGCTACCTCGAGGGTCAAACCACTGGCCGCGGCTTCATCGGGATGGCGGCGCTGATCTTCGGCAACTGGAAGCCGGTCGGCGTCCTCGCCGGCGCGCTGTTGTTCGGTTACCCGTTCGGGCTGGGCCTGCGCGACCTCGACGGCGCCGGTTCCCATTCGCTCCTGCTGGTCAACGCCATCGCCCTCGCCGGCATCGCCCTCTGGGCGGTGGCCCGGGACAAGCGCGTCGACGCCGTGCTCGCCGGCGTCCTCGCCGGGCTGGCCACCATCTGGTACCTCACGGCCGACACCGTGCCCGACTGGTGGATCAACATCCTTCCGTATGTGATCGTGCTCGTCGTGCTGATCTTCTTCGCCCAGCGACTCCGCCCCCCCGCCGCCTCCGGTCGCGTGTACCGCAAGGGCGAGACCTAGCGTGCTCGTCGATTGGGACGAGCTGCGCCGGCGGGCGGTCGAGATCGCCCAGCGCGCCTACGCGCCGTACTCCCGGCTGCGGGTCGGGGCGGCCGCGCTCGTCGACGACGGCCGGATAGTCACCGGCTGCAACGTCGAGAACGCGTCGTACGGCCTCACGCTGTGCGCCGAGTGCGGCATGGTGTCAGCGCTCGCGGCGAGCGGCGGAGGGCGCCTGGTCGCAGTCGCATGCGTCGATGGCGACGGCAACGAGCTCACCCCGTGCGGCCGCTGCCGCCAGCTCCTCTTCGAACACGGCGGCGCCGCTTGCCTCGTGAACGAGACGGCGACCGTCGGCGACCTCCTCCCCGGCGCCTTCGGCCCCGCCGACCTCCCGGCCGCGCCCTGATGAGGAGCATGGTCGAGTGCGTCGTGGCCAAGCGCGACGGCGGGCGGTTGAGCGACGACGAGATCCGCTGGATCATCGAGAGCTACACCGACGGTCGGATCCCCGACGAGCAGGTCGCGGCGCTGCTCATGGCGATCGTGTTCCGCGGTTTCGACGAGAGCGAGCTGGCAACCTGGACCGCCGCCATGATCGCGTCGGGCGAGCGGCTCGATCTGTCCTCGCTGCCGCGGCCGACGGTAGACAAGCACTCGACTGGTGGCGTCGGCGACAAGGTGTCGCTGATCCTGTGTCCGATGATCGCGGCGTGCGGCGCCGCCGTGCCCCAGTTATCGGGTCGCGGCCTCGGCCACACCGGCGGCACGCTCGACAAGCTCGAAGCCATCCCGGGCTGGCGGGCGGCGCTGACCAACGACGAGTTCCTGGCCCAGCTCCGCGAAGTGGGTGCGGTCATCGCCGCCGCCGGAGCCGGGCTGACGCCGGCGGACCGCAAGCTCTACGCCCTGCGTGATGTCACCGGCACCGTCGAATCCATCCCGCTGATCACGAGCTCGATCATGTCGAAGAAGATCGCCGAGGGGACCTCGGGTCTGGTGCTCGACGTCAAGACCGGGTCCGGTGCCTTCATGAACACCTACGAACGATCGGTCGAGCTGGCGAGAACCATGGTCGGTATCGGCGAACGCAACGGAGTACGCACCACGGCGCTCGTCACCGACATGGACCAGCCGCTCGGGCTGAGCGCCGGCAACGCCCTCGAAGTCGTGGAGTCCGTCGAGGTCCTGGCCGGCGGCGGTCCACCCGACCTCATCGAGGTCACGGTGGCGCTGGCCCGCGAGATGGTCGCCCTCGCCGGGATCGACATCGACCCCGCGGAGACCCTGCGCGACGGCCGGGCCATGGATGTGTGGCGGCGCATGGTCGCCGCGCAAGGAGGTGATGCCGACGCCGAGTTGGCGCGGGCTCGCGTCGTCGAGGTCGTCGTCGCCGAGCGGGCGGGATTCGTGTCGCGCATCGACGCCAAGGCAGTGGGTGTCGCCGCGTGGCGACTCGGCGCCGGGCGGGCCCGCAGAGAGGACCCCGTCAGCGCCGCGGCCGGCGTCGTGTTGCGGGCCGTCGCCGGTGACCGGGTCGAGGCCGGAGCACCACTGCTCGAGCTCCACACCGACGACCCGGCGCGCCTCGCGGGTGCGCTCGAAGCGCTCACGGAGGCGATCGCGCTCGGTGATGAGCCTCCACCGCCCCGAACGCTCGTCTATGAAAGGATCGGAGCGGCATGAGCGAGCGCGCTGAACAGTTCCGTCGTGACGGCGTGCTGGTTCTTCCCGGCTTCTATTCCCCCGCCGAGTGCGACGCGCTCCGAGCGAAGATGGCCGAGCTGGTCGACGCCTTCGACCCGGGCACGGTGTCGACGGTGTTCTCGACCACCGATCAGTCCCACAGTCGAGACGACTACTTCCTCTCATCGGGCGACAAGATCCGGTTCTTCTTCGAGGAAGGGGCGTTCGGCGCCGACGGCGAGTTGACGTGCCCGAAGGATCTCGCCCTCAACAAGGCGGGACACGCCATGCACGACCTCGATCCCGTGTTCAGCGCGTTCTCCCGCAAGCCCGAGCTCGCCGCGCTGGTCTCCGAGATCGGATTCGTCGACCCGCTGCTGCTCCAGTCGATGTACATCTTCAAGCAACCCCGGATCGGTGGCGAGGTGACCTGGCACACCGACCACCCGTTCCTGTGGACCGAACCACGTACGGTCGTCGGGTTCTGGGTCGCACTCGAACCGGCGACCGTCGAGAACGGCTGCATGTGGGCGATACCGGGCGGTCACACCCAGCCGGTCAAGTCACGCTTTCGTCGCGACGGTCACGGCGGGACGATCACCGACGAATTCGACACATCGCCCTACGACGATGCCCGCCGCATCCCACTCGAGGCCGAGACCGGGACGTTGGTCGTGCTCGACGGGGCGCTGCCGCACTGGTCGGCGCCCAACACGTCTGACCGCAGCCGCCACGCCTACACACTGCACGTGATCGATGGAACCGCCGACTACCCGCCGGACAACTGGCTGCAGCGCGGGCCCGACCTGCCGCTGCGGGGTTTCGCCGCCTGAGCTCGACTACTCCTTTTCGCGCCTCATGCGCTTGGAGTGGTCGCGGAGCTTGGCCTGTTCGGACCGGGAGAGGCTGTCGAATCCATTCTCGGCCACCCGATCGAGCAGGTCGTCGATCTCCATGTCTCGGCGACGATCGTCGGGCGAGCCGGCAACCACCGACAGGTTGCCGCGCCGGCGTTGACTCGCCGGCCTTGTCGACCTTGTCGGCCGAGCGCGGGTCCGGGAGTCTGCCGCCCAACCGGCCGGCAACGGCACCCGCGGCAGCCACTCGAGGTGCTCAGCGAAGCCCAGAGCGCGGAGCCCGAGAACAGCGGTCAGCGCGGTAGCGATAACCAGGATCCCGTTGTACTCGTCGCGGTTGCCCATCGCCTCGAGCAGATCGAGGCCGACGATGACTGCGGCGATGATCGGCGCCGGGATTCCGGGCCAGAACCTGGCCGTCGGAAACTGCGCCGCGAAGGCGCACAGGATCCCGACCTCGACGGTGCGGAGTCCGAGCGAGACGCCGAACGCGTCGAGCGCCAGCTCGGCGATGGTCACGGCGACGGCGGGAACAACCGTGGTCGCGACGACGAGGCCGGCGAAGCGGTTTCGGCCGAGCAGCGCTTCGAGCTGTGAGCCGAGCATGAAGAACACCGCGAACACCAGTACCGCCCAGATGGTGGGCTCATTGGCTAGCGGCCAGGTGAGCAATCGCCAGATCTGACCATCGAGCACGCTGCCGGTCAGTGAGTTTCGTGGGGTCAACCACAACTGCCTCGACACGTCGCGGGTCGGCCCCTCGGCCGCCCACACGAACATGGACAACACGCCCAGTCCGACGACGAACGCAGTGGTCGTGACGTCGAACTCACCGACGCGGAACCACGACTGGCCGGGACCCCGGCGGCCGGGAGAGAACGAGAATCGAGAGGCCATAGGTGGCATCACGGTAGCGGCCTCGCCGGGTTCGCGTGAACGGTACGCTTGGACATGGCCGACGCGACCATTCCCTCCCCCGAACAGATCGCCGCTGCCCCCAAGGTCGTGCTGCACGACCATCTCGACGGTGGCCTGCGACCGACCACGATCATCGAGCTAGCTGAGCAGACCGGGTTCGACCGTCTGCCCACCGCCGACCCCGACGAGCTGAGCTCGTGGATCCAGCGCGGGGCGGACCGCAAGGATCTCGGCCTGTACCTCGAGACGTTCGAGTTGACGGTCGGAGTCATGCAGACCCGCGAGGCGATCGAGCGGGTGGCCCGCGAGTGCGCCGAGGACCTGGCCGCCGACAACGTCGTCTACGCCGAGGTCCGTTTCGCCCCCGCGCTCCTGACCGAGCGGGGCCTCGAGCTCGACGACATCATCGATGCCGCCACCACGGGTTTCGAGAAGGGCAGCTCCGGAACCGGCCTGACCATCCGCACGCTCGTCACCGCGATGCGGACGAGTCGCGACAGTCGTCAGATCGCCGAGCTGGCGGTGCGGTGGCGAGACCGTGGCGTCGTGGGCTTCGACATCGCCGGGCGCGAAGCCGGCTATCCGCCCACGCTTCACCTCGACGCCTTCCAGTACCTCCAGCGCGAGAATTTTCACTTCACGATCCACGCCGGCGAGGCGTTCGGCCCGGCCTCGATCTGGGAGGCCATCCAGTTCTGTGGCGCCGAGCGCCTGGGCCATGGCGTCCGAATCGTCGACGACATCAAGGTCAATGCGGCCGGCGAAGCTCGTCTGGGTGGGCTGGCGGCCTATGTCCGCGATCGCCGCATCCCCCTCGAGCTGTGCCCGACGTCGAACGTCCACACCGGCGCGGCAGCCTCGGTCGCCGAGCACCCGATCGACCTGCTCCGTCGGCTCAAGTTCCGGATCACCGTCAACACCGACAACCGCCTGATGAGCGGCGTGACGATGTCGTCGGAGTTCCAGGCCCTGGTCGACGCCTTCGGCTACTCGCTCACCGACCTCGAGTGGCTGACGATCAACGCCATGAAGAGCTCGTTCCTTCCCTTCGACGAGCGCCTCGCCATCATCAACACCCAGATCAAACCTCGCTACGCGGAGCTGGGGCCCGCGCCAGATCGAAGTTCCGCTCCGGTAGATCCGCTCGCCGAGACGTAGAGTCAGGCCATGGCTCGCACGCTCTCCGAGGCCGCGTCGCGCGCGCTCGTGGCGGCGGCCGGAGTAGCTGTCTCGCCGTACGTGACCGCCGTCGACGCCACCACCGTCGTCGCGGCCGCGGCCGGGCTCGACCGGCCGCTGGTGGTGAAGTTGTGTGGCGCGGCGATCGCCCACAAGACCGAGCGCGGTCTCGTGCGGCTGAACGTTCGCCACGACGACGACCTCACCGCCGCGGCCGAAGCGTTGCTCGACGCCACCGGCCCCGACGACGGTCCGGTCGAGCTTCTGGTCTCGACCATGGTCGCCGGCCGCCGCGAGCTGATCGCCGGGCTCGTGACCGACCCCCAGTTCGGGCCGACGGTCATGCTCGGGCTCGGCGGCATCTTCGCCGAGGCCATCGCCGACGTGGTGTTCCGTCTCGCGCCCATCACGGCCGTCGACGCCCACGAGATGATCGACGAGTTGCGCGCCCAAGCCATCTTCGGCGAGTTCCGCGGCGAACCCTCCGTCGACCGCACCCACCTCGCGGCAACCCTCGTCGCCTTGTCGCTGCTTCCGACATCTCATCCCGAGGTCGTGTCCGTCGACCTGAACCCGCTCATCGTGGTCGACGGCCAACCGATCGCGGTCGACGCCCTCGTGGAAGTGTCGGCGTGAGGTCGTGACACGAGATCTGACGCCTCTGTTCGAGCCTCGCGGGGTCATCGTCAGCGGCGTGTCGAACCATCCGGGCAAGTTCGGTTTCGTAGCCCTTCACAACATCTTGCGCTGCGGTTACTCGGGCGCGGTGTTTCCGGTCGGGCGCGAGGCCGGGCAGGTGCTCGGAGTCGAAGTGCTCGACTCGGTCTCGCGGGTACCGCACGGCGCGGCGGACATGGTGTTCGTCTGCACCCCACCGTCGATGAACGAGGACCTGCTCCGCCAGTGCGCGGCCAAAGGCGTGCGCGCGGCGTTCGTCGCCGCCGCCGGCTACCGCGAGATGGGCGACGAGGGCATCGAGCTCGAACGCCGCCTGGTAGCGGTCGCCGACGAGCTCGGGCTGGTCCTCGCCGGTCCGAACGGGCAGGGCGTGGTGTCCCCACCCTCGTCGCTGTGCGCCCAGATCGTGGCTCCGTACCCACCGCGGGGTCACATCGGCGTCGCCAGTCAGTCCGGCAATTTCGTCTCGTCGTTCCAGAACTACGCCCTTCAGACGGGTGTGGGAATCAGCCGGGCCGTGTCGGCCGGCAACGCCGCGTCGACAGAGGTCATCGATTACCTCGAGTGGTTCGCCGACGATCCCGAGACGACCGTCGGCTTGGTCTATGTCGAGAGCATCGACGATGGGCGGGCGTTCTATGAGCGCGTCCGCCGCGTCACCGCGCGTATGCCGGTCGTGGTGCTCAAGGGTGGAGCGACGAGCGGCGGGGCGCGCGCCGCGGCGTCGCACACCGGCGCCTTGGCCAGCGATGACAAGATCTTCGACGGGATGGCTCGCCAGGCCGGCCTGGCGCGCGCCGGCGACGTCGAGGCGGCGTTCGAAGCCGCGGCCAGCTTCGCGACCCAGCCCCTTCCCCGCGGCGATCGGGTCGTCGTCTTGACGACTGTCGGTGGGTGGGGTGTTCTCACCGCCGATGCGATCGGCTCGACGACGCTGACCCTCGCCTCGCTGCCGGCGGACCTCAAAGCGGCGCTCGACGGCAAGCTCCCGCCGCGGTGGAGTCGCAACAATCCGATCGACCTCGCGGGCGGCGAAACCCGCGACACCATCCCCGAGGTGATGGCGCTGGTCGCCGAACACCCTGATGTCGACTCGGTGATCTTCCTAGGGCTCGGCATCCAATCGAACCAGGCGGCGCTCGCCAAATCCGGGCCGTACTACCCCGACCACGGGTTGGAACGGATCGTCGACTTCCACGAGCGCCAGGACCGGCGCTACGCCGAGGCGGCCGCTGAGATCTCGGCCCGCACCGGAAAACCGATCCTCACCGCGACCGAGCTGGCCGTCACCACTCCCGACAACGCCGGTGTCCGCGGGGTCATCGACAGCGGCCGGCTGTGCTACGCCGGCGCTCACCGAGCCGTCCGAGCGCTCGACGCCATGACCCGCTACGCGAACTGGCAGCAGCGCCGCGGCCTCGGCGCCTGAGCGCACGAACTGGGTGGGGCGTCAGGGGCCTATGGCCCCGACGCCCCACCCAGTTCGGACCTGAGTCGGTACACACCACCGCCAGACTGCGTTTCGCCGTCGGCCCACAGACTCACGACGAGCGGCTCGCCGTCGGCGTCGGGGACGATCGCCACCGGCGAAGGAATCTCGACGTCGAGCGACACCAGCCCGAACCCCGAGCCGGTCGGTTCGAGCACGAACACGTCGTCACCGCAGTAGTCGGCGAGCAGCAACGAACCCGATGCGGCTGCGGCCAAGGAGTCGCCGCGGTACGGGTAGCCGGTCGTCACCGCACAGCGACCGCTGCCGTGGTGGTAGGCAAAGACCGGCTCGGTGAGCTCGGGCTCGTCGTCGGGCGGAACCGGCGGCGCCTGGAACGGCTCGGTCGCCTCCCGCAGATCCCAGCCGAAGTTCAGCTCGCCGAGATCGTCTCGCGCGGCGATCTGGTCGATCTCCTCCCAGCACGACTGGCCGACGTCGCCGAACCACAAAGCCCCGCTCGCGGCGTCGAAGGCCAGGCGCCAGGGATTTCGGAGCCCGACCGCCACGATCTCGTCGCGAACGCCGTCCTCGGGATCGGCGTACGGGTTGTCGGGCGGGATCGCGTATCGATCACTCTCGGGTTGCGGATCGATGCGGAGGATCTTGCCCAGCAACACTGAGGGGTCCTGCGCGTTCGCACGCGGGTCGCCGAGACCACCGCCGTCGCCGAGGGCGACCCACAACATGTCGTCGGGTCCCACTGCAATCCCGCCGCCGGCGTGCTGGCCGGTCGGGACCTGGACCTCGAGGATGACGGTGGGGGCCACCGTAGAGGCCGACTCGGCGAGCGGCACGGCGAGGATGCGCGTCGATCGCGCGCCATCGGGCGGGTCGATCCAGCTGCTCTGGTAGAGGTACATCCAGGCACCGGAGGCGTCGATCGCGGCAGCCATCAGACCGCTGTCGTGCTCGACCCTCGTCGTCGATGTCACATCGACGACGGTCCGGCCACCATCTAGGGTCACCACACGGCCCTCGCGCAGCACGACGAACTCGTGGCCGGTCGAGGGATCGACGACGACCCACGTGGGTTGCGGGAACGTGCCGATCAGCTCTGCTTCGACCACCACCGGGCTCGGGAGGGGGTCGGGCTCGTCGGGGAACGGGCAGTCGCGACCCGACGCCGACTTGGACAGCGCTTGCTCGATCAGCTCGTCGATGCGGGCCTGATCCCCGGTGTGGAGCTCACCGATCTGGTAACCCGAGATAGCCGCCGCGACACGATCGTCGGCCTGCGAGTCGGCTATCTCGTGGGCCAGGATGAACGCGCCGCCGACGGCAGTGCCGACGCCGACGAGCGCGCCAACGATGGCAGCAATCCCGGTTCGCACTCTCATCGACTGCAGGCCACGAAGCCGCTCATCGTTGTCGCTGGGGGCTGCGCGCCCCCAGACCCCATCGGCGTCCGGGGAGCTGCGCTCCCTCGGCTGCACTCGCTCGCTGCGCTTCGCTCATAGCCCGACCGGGTGCCACACGGTTTTGATCTCGCAGGTGTCGGAAATGCAGTCGAGATCCTGGGCGGCTTCATCGAGCCAGGCGCGCTGCGCCGGCCGGGCCGCGATGACCCGAGCGACGTGGTCGGCGGCGACTCGGGCCGCCTCGGCGGCCAGCGGGGCATCGGCCCCGGTGACGTCGACGACATCGACGTCACCGTGGCTGGCCAGCCAGGGCAGCAGCTCGGCCCGGCGACCGGTGATGATGTTGACCACACCGCCGGGGACGTCGCTCGTCGCCAGCGCTTCGGCCAACGTGATCGACACCAGCGGAGCCCGCTCGGAGGCCACGACCACGGCGACGTTGCCGGCCACGATCGCCGGGGCCACGCGCGACACCAACGCCGCGAGCGGAGCCTCGTCGGGGCAACACACGCCGATCACGCCGGCCGGCTCGGGGATCGAGAAGTTGAAGTACGGCCCGGCAACGGGGTTGGCCGAGCCGAGAACCTGGGCGAACTTGTCGGCCCAGCCCGCGTACCAGACCCACCGGTCTATGGCCACGGCGACCTCGGCTTCGGGGTCGGGCTCGCCGGTCGCCGCGAGTTCGGCCGCGAACTGCTCGGCCCGCCCCTCCATGACCTCGGCGACGCGGTAGAGGATCTGCGCGCGGTTGTACGCCGTGCGAGCCGCCCACTTCTCGTGCGCGGCTCGAGCCGCCTTGACCGCGTCGCGGATGTCCTTTCGTGAACCGAGGCAGGCCTGCGCGACGAGGGATCCATCGACCCGCAGGACCGGGAAGGTCCGGCCCGACTCGGAGCGCGGGAACTCGCCGCCGATGTACAGCTTGTAGGTCTTGCGCACGTCGAGGCGGTCGCCGCCGGTCACGTTCCCACCTTGCTCAGCTCGGTGTACGCCGCCAACCCCGCTCGACCGCCTTCACGCCCGAAGCCGCTCTCGCGATAGCCACCGAACGGGCTGGCCGGATCGAACTTGTTGAACGTGTTGGCCCACACCACCCCGGCCCGCAACCGTTCGGCCATCCACAAGATCCGGGACCCCTTCTCGGTCCACACGCCCGCCGACAAGCCGTAAGGGGTGTTGTTGGCCTTGACGACCGCTTCCTCGGGCGTGCGGAATGTGAGCACCGCGAGCACCGGGCCGAAGATCTCCTCGCGGGCGATGCGATGCGACTGCGACACGTCGGTGAACACGGTCGGGCGAACGTACCAGCCGCGCTCGGGCAACGGACACGACGACTGATGCATGACCGCGCCCTGCTCGACCCCCGATGCCAGGTAGCCGTTGATCTTGTCGAGCTGCTCGCGGCTGTTGATGGCGCCCACGTCGGTGTTCTTGTCGAGCGGATCGCCGACCCGCAAGGTCTCGATGCGGCGGAACAGCTTGTCGAGCAGGACATCGGCGATTGTCTCTTGGACGAGCAGCCGCGATCCGGCGCAGCACACGTGACCCTGGTTGAAGTAGATCCCGCCGACGATCCCTTCGACCGCCTGGTCGATGGCCGCGTCGTCGAACACGATGTTGGCGGCCTTGCCGCCGAGCTCGAGGGTGAGGCGCTTGCCCGACCCGGCGATCGACGCCGCGATCGACTTGCCGACCGCGGTCGAGCCGGTGAACGCGACCTTGTCCACGTCGGGATGGGCAACCACGGCGGCACCGGTGGGACCGGCACCCGTGATCACGTTCACGACCCCGGGCGGCAGATCGGCTTCCTGAAGGATCTCGGCGAGGAGCAGCGCCGTGAGCGGCGTGGTCTCAGCCGGTTTCAGCACCACCGTGTTGCCACACGCCAGGGCCGGGGCCAGCTTCCACGCGGCCATGAGCAACGGGAAGTTCCACGGGATCACCTGGCCGACCACGCCGATGGGTCGCGGTACCCGGCCGGGGAACGCGTACTCGAGCTTGTCGGCCCAGCCGGCGTGATGGAAGAAGTGCGCGGCAGCGAGAGGCACGTCGATGTCGCGGCTCTCCTTGATCGGCTTGCCACCGTCGATCGACTCCAGCACCGCGAGCTCGCGGGCCCGTTCCTGGATCAGCCTCGCCACGCGGTACAGGTACTTGGCCCGTTCGCGGCCCGGCATGTCGCGCCAGACCGATTCGTAGGCTCGCCGGGCGGCGCGGACCGCCACGTCGACGTCGTCGGCTCCGCCGACGCCAACCTGGGACAGCGGTTGCTCGGTCGCCGGGTTCACCGTGGTGAGGTACTCGCCGCTCCGGGGCTCGACGAAGTGCCCGTCGACGAAAAGGCCGTAGTGGTCGGCGATGGACACAATGTCGGTCGACTCGGGCGCCGGTTCGTAGGCCAGTACGAGACCGGCGGTCGTGGGTTCGGATTTCTCAGGCGTCGTCATCTCAATCGATCGTGAAGTCGTCGGGTCGCTGGTAGCGGCCGGTGAGGCGGGTTCGCCGTTGCATCAGCAGATCGTTCAACAACGTCGAGGCGCCCAGCCGAAACCACGCCGGGTCGAGCCACGTCGGGCCGAGGGTCTCACCCACCACGACCAGATAGTGCCAGGCCTGCTTGGCCGTGCGAATGCCACCCGCCAGCTTGAGGCCGACCATGCGGCCCGTTTGGTCGTGGTGATCACGGATCGCCTCGGCCATGCACAACGCGGTCGGAAACGTCGCCGCCGTCCCGATCTTGCCGGTCGACGTCTTGATGAAGTCGGCCCCCGCGGCCATCGAGAGAGCGCTGGCGCGCCGTATCTGGTCGTAGCTTCCGAGCTCACCGGTTTCGAGAATGACCTTGAGGTGCGCCGGACCGCATGCGTCTTTGGCCGCGATGATCTCGTCGTAGGCCCGGCCGTAGTCCCCCGAGAGGAACGCGCCGCGGTTGAGCACGATGTCGACTTCGTCGGCGCCGCGCTCGACCACCCAACGGATCTCGGCGAGGCGGGTCGACAGTGGCGTGAGCCCGGCCGGGAAGCCGCCGGCCACGCTCGCCACCGCGACACCAGAACCGGCGAGGCTGGCGACCGCGGTGGGCACCAGCTCGGGGTAGACGCACACCGCGGCTACCGCCGGGACCGAATCGTCGGTGGGGTCGGGGCGGCGGGCCTTGGCGCATAGGGCTCCAACCTTGCCCGGCGTGTCGGCTCCCTCGAGCGTGGTCAAGTCGATGCAGCGGATGGCCAGGTCGAGCGCGGCGAGCTTGGTCGCCTTCTTGAGCGAACGGGTGGTGAGCGCGGCGGCCCGAGCCTCGAGGCCCACGGCATCGACGGGCCACACCCGCAACCCGTGCACGGAAAAGCGGCTGCCGCCGTCGCCGGGACGGCTGACGATCTCGACCGATGACTCTGCGGACGTCACCCTGCGACGATAGCCCCGGACCGGCGGAGTCGCCTCTGGTCGACGTCGGCGCCGACGACGGTCAGTCGCCGAAGCTGAGGTCGACGTTGAAGGCGTCGTAGGCCAGGTTGGCGCCGCGGTGACGGTGCCGGGAGAACTGACCGAGGAGCCGCAACACCGAGTCGCGCGCCGCGGCCACGGCGTCTTCGTCGCGGCCGGGCGGAATCGATTCGAGACCGGCGACGGCGGCGCGGCACGCCGAGATGCCTTCGGCCAGGTCGCGGTGGTCCGCGCACATCTTCCGGACGGCGTTGACCAGGTTGGGCGCGTGCTCGATGATCTGCTCGAAGAATCCGTCGAGACCCTCGGTCCCCTCGACGTGCTCCTCGAGTTCGACCTCGAGCACGACGAGACTTCGCAGCACCGCGCCTATCCACTGTTCTCGCCGCCCTCGGTCCGGAGCGGCGAGCGCCGACTCGACGCGACCCATGGCGTGTTGCATCTCGTCGCGCTGGGCCCGCACCGCGTCGAGATCAATTACCTGACTGGCCGTGGTGTTCATGGCTGAACCCCCTTGCCCACGCAAGCTGGTGTTCGGCCCCAGGATGACCGACTGCGCCGCCGGCCGCAAGTGAAACTTCGACGAACGTCGGTTGGGCTCCGCCGTTCTCGTGTGACCGCTTGACCCACAAACGTGCGTCATCAGTCCGCGGGACGGATGCCGATGCCGTCGGGGAACGCCAAACCAGCCTCGAGGCGCTCGGGTTCGCCGTAGTCGCCAGCGTCGTAGGGCAGCCTCCACACCCCGCCGGTGTTGTTGCCGGGACCGATGCCCTCGGCGCTGACCACGATCCCGAGATCGGCGTAGAAGACCGTGCCGTCGGGGGCCACCCCGATCCCCGCCGGAGTTCCGGTCACGTAGGGCGCCTCGGTCGCCGGAGTGCCCGCGGGGGGCGACAGGATCGTGCGCACATAGGAGCCGTCGGTGTCGTACTCGTTGATCACCCCCGTGATCGAGCTCGAGACGAGGAAGGTGCCGTCGATGCTGACCGCGACGGCGCCCGCCGACACCACACCGTTGCCGGGGACGATGAACGTGTCGCGCGAGATCCGCCCTTCATCGACGAGCGGCGCTCCGGTCGCGTCGGCCCGGCCGCAACCATCAGCCGGCGTGGGCCCCGTCGGCCACTCGCCCTGGTAGCGCTGCACGCCGGCGGTGGCGCCGCGGCTCGACGCCACGTACACGGTGTCACCGGGGCCGACATGGATGCCGAGCGCAGTGCCAACCCCTACGTCGATCTTGCAGTACGTCGACACCGCGCCCTCGAACGGGCCGAACCACAGGATCAACTGACCGGTCTCGGCGCCGGCGGCCTGGTTGCCGATGTCGGTCGTGAGCAATGCCCCCGAGGACAAGAACCCGCACCCGTAGTTCTCGGGTCCGTCGTCGGTGGTCTGGTAGGTCGGGGTCAGCTTGGCGATTTGGACAGCGATCAACTCGTCGAAGGTGTCACCGCGCAGCTCGAACGCGCCCCACCCGGGCGGCGGGTCGGGTTGGCCGGTGTCCTCGCCGGCGATGAACCGGCTCGGGTCGTCGGGGAACAAGCAGATCTGGCCGTTCACGTCGCGTCCGTCGACGGGGTCGTCCTCGGCGCTCTCGATTAGGAAGTGGTGCTCGCCCGTGGCGGCGTCGTAAACCGCCAGGTCGTTGCCCTGCCCGCTGAGCACGAGCGTTGCCAACCCGGCGGCTGAGGGCTGGGTCGTGGTGGTCTCAGCCGGAGGGACCGTCGACGTCGCCGCGGCGCTGTCGGCCGGAACCGCGTCGTCGGCGGGAACGACGTCGTCGGCGGGAACGACACTGTCGGCTTCGGTGTCGTCGTTCGTGCAGCCCATCGTGAGCAGGAGGAGCAGCGAGACAGCCGCGAGCGCCAGCGAGCGGAACGGCGATGGGGTCCGGGGGCGCAGCCCCCGAGCAAGCAGGGTCATGGGACTACCTCGGTCTGGAGGGGCGGATCGAACGAGATGGTGGCGACGAGCCGGTCGAAACCCTCGGCGGGCCCGGGCAGGGTCGACGGGTCGTCGACGGCCAGCACGCTCAGACGGCTGTACCTGCGCCCGGGGATCGGCACGGCATCGCCGCGGCATCCGATCGAGCCGTCGCCGCGATCGTCGAGGACACAGATCAGCCCGCCGTTGGGGTCGTCGTCGCTCTCGGATGCGAACAAGGCGTAGGTCGCGGCGCTCGTCGCCGCCCCTCCCTCGCGGAGCCAGCCCTCGGGCGGACCGAAGCCGCGCCCCACGAGCTCGACGGTGAACGGGTCCGACGTGATCGTCAGCTCCAGGTCGGGGGCGGTGCCCGGCGGGTCCTCCTTCAGGAACAGGAAGGCCGAACGATCGCACGTCTCGTCGATGCAGGGTTGACCATCGTCGACGACCCGCACCGAGGCGGATTCAGCGGTGGCCGAGGTCGTGGACGTCGTCGTCGATTCCGAAGGGGGTGGCGGATCGAGCGAGAACCGGTACACGCCGGCGCGCGCCGTGCCGGTGTCGGACCCGGGTTCGTACATGCCGGCGACTGCGTAGACCGAGTCGCCGACGATGGTGGGCACACCGGCGATCACTGCCGCCAGCTCGGCCGACCAGTAGATCTCGCCGGTCCGGCTGTCGATGGCGCGAAGGGTGAAGTCGGTGCCGCCGACGAACGCGATCCCGTTGACCACCGCGGGCCCGGCGTAGCTCGGTCCGGGCCGCGGTTGTTGCCACAGGATCTCGCCCGAAGCGGCATCGATGCCGTGCAGGAACGGCTCGGGTCCGACCGCGGTCGCACCCACGATCACACCGTCGACGACGGCTGCCGGGCCGATGAACCCGCCGGTCGAGAAGCCCTGGCCGGATTCGGTGAGGCCGGGCTCGGTGGCATCGGCCACCCACATCAGCTCGCCCGACTCGCGTTCGACCGCGTAGTAGTCCCCGTCCTTGTTGCCGAGCCCGACCAGATCGTGCCGCGTGCCGTCGATCTCGGCCGAGAACAGGTTGGGCGCGCCGGCGAAGTCGAGATCGTCGTTGTTCGGCTCGTGGGGCTGGTAGGACCACACGACGGCGCCGGTGTCGAGGTCGGCGGCCACGATCGCTTCGGTGTAGCTCGACCACCGGGCGGGATCGGTACAATTCCCGGTTCCCGCGTAGACGAGCCGGCGCTCGACATCGACCGTCGGGGTGCCCCACACGTCGGCGCATCCGTTCTCGTCGAGGACGCGGTCCCAGACCTGATCGCCGGTGACAGCGTCGATCGCCCGCAATCCGGCCGGGAACCCGGGCTGGTTGTGGGTGTCGTACCCGACGACGACGATGCCGTCGGCGACGACGGTCGCGCCCTCGATCTCGGCCGGCTCGCCCTCGGCGCCGATCGGGTGGGACCACACGACCGAGCCGTCCTCGGGCCGCAAGGCGTGGACGGTCCGGCCGGCCGCCACGTACAGCATCGGCCCGGCGCCACCATCGACGAGGGTGACCGTGCCGGTGATCTGGCCGGCGTACACCCGATCGTGGCGCGGTAGGTCGACCCGCCATCGGAGCTCGCCGTCGTCGACGGCGATCGCGTAGACCGCGCCACCCCAGTCCCCGACGTACACGGTCCCGTCGACAACGATCGGCGATCCCGACACCGCATCGTCGGTGTTGAAGAACCAGTGCTCGCCGAGCCGGCCGACGGTCTCGGCCGTGATCGCACTCGCGCAGGGCGTGACGAACGAGTGGGCGTTGTCGAACCCCCACGTCGGCCAGTCGCAGGCGCCGTCCGACACCCCGGCTGCGACACCGCCTTGGACGGGGGCCCCGCCCTCGACCGAGTCCAACCGCCGGTCGTCCGAGCAGCCGACGACCAGCCCCGCCACCGCTAGGCCCACCACCGCGATCGCCGACACGAGCGGACTCTGTGAACGCTCGGGGTGGGCATCGGGCGCGGCGGTGATCTCAGCCCTCCAGGGCTCGCCGTAGATCGAGCGTGGTCACCGACACGAAGCCGTCGAGTGCCACGATTGCGGCCTGGGCTTCGGCGGGGACCGGTCGGTCGGTGTTGACCACCATCATGGCTCCGAGGCCTTCGGGCGAGCGACCGATGTGCATGTGGTCGATGTTGACCCCGGCCTCGCCGAGCAGCGTGCCCACCCGGCCGATCATCCCGGGCCGGTCCTCGTTGCGGATCACCATCATGTGCCGCGCCGGCGGCACGTCGACGGAGTGGTCGTCGATCATCACCAGCCGATGTTCGCCCTTGAGACCGACGATGGTGCCGGCGAGCGAGCGGCCGCCGCCGCGGATCGTGATGCTGTTCACGAAGTCCTTGGAGGTGACGTTGTTGATCGCCCGCACCTCGCTGCCCCGGTCGCGGGCGATGGTCATGGCGTTGACGTAGGACACCGGCTCGTCGGCGATCTGACCGAGGATGCCCTTGACGGCGGACAGGTGGGTGAGGGCGTTGTCGTAGCCGCCGATCTCGCCGCTGAACTCGACGTCGACAGTGGGCGGGAGGTGCCCGAGATAGTCGGCGAACATGGCGCCGAGCACCCGCGCGAGAGCGAGGAACGGGCGCACGACCTCGGCCACTTCGGCGGCGTTGACGTTGACCGCGAACGGCACGAAGTCACCGGCGAGCGCCAGCAGCACTTGCTCGCCGATCGTGTCACCGGCTTTGTCCTGGGCCTCCCGGGTGCTGGCCCCGAGGTGCGGGGTGACGACCACCTCGTCGAGCTCGAACAACGGCGATTCGGTGGTGGGCTCGACCGCGAACACGTCGAGCGCCGCGCCGGCCACCTGCCCCGAACGCACGGCGGCGGCGAGGGCGGTTTCGTCGACGATGCCACCCCGGGCCACATTGATGATCCGAACCCCGCGCTTGGCCCGCTTCAGCAGCTCGGCCCCGATGAGCCCGGTGGTCTCGGGCGTCTTGGCCAGGTGCAACGTGACGAAGTCGGACTCGGCCATCAGTCGGTCGAGCTCGACCAGGTCGACGTTGATCTGGCGGGCCCGTTCCGACGACACGAAGGGGTCATAGGCGATGAGCCGCATGCCGAACGCCTGAGCCCGCTGGGCGACCAGCCGACCGATACGGCCGAGGCCGATGATGCCGAGCGTCTTGTCGCAAAGCTCGACGCCTTCCCACCGGGATCGCTCCCAACGCCCGGCCTTGAGCGCCGCGTGGGCCTGGGGAACGTTGCGGGCCTGGGCGAGCAGCATGGCCATCGTGTGCTCGGCGGCGGAGATGATGTTCGACTGGGGGGCATTGACGACCATGACGCCGCGGCGGGTCGCCGCTTCGACATCTACGTTGTCGAGCCCGATCCCGGCGCGCCCAACCACTACCAGCGCCGGCGCCGCCGCCAGCACCTCGTCGGTCACCTGGGTGGCGGATCGGATGATCAGGGCGTGGACGTCACCGATCGAGGCGAGCAGCGCCGTGGCGTCGAGATCGAGGGCTTCGACGACCTCGTGTCCCGCGATACGTAGCTGATCGAGTCCAGCGGCGGCGATGGGCTCGGTGACCAGTATGCGGGACATGGCTCATGGTGTCCGGCGGTGAGTCGCCGGACCAACCCCGGACCACGGGACAGGTGTCACCGCGCCGGCCGGTTCGAAGCCGAACACCGCGCCATAGAACGCCAGCTCGGTCTCGAGCGAGGTGACGATCGATTCCGCTTTGCGGAACCCGTGACCCTCGCCCTCGAAGGCGAGATAGGCGACCGGGACACCCTTGGCGGCGAGCGCCGCGACGATCATCTCGGACTGGTTCGGGGGCACGATGGCGTCGTCGAGGCCCTGGAGCACGAGCATCGGGACCGACAGGTCTCCGACGTGATGGATCGGAGAACGCTCAACGTAGAGGTCGCGACGCTCCGGATAGGGGCCGACGAGCTGATCGAGGTACCGGGACTCGAACTTGTGGGTGTCCGTCGCGAGCGTCTCGAGGTCAGCGACCCCGTAGCGACTCACACCGGCGGCGAACGTCGACGACAGGGTGAGCGCTCGCAGCACCGTGAACCCGCCGGCGCTGCCGCCGCGGATCGCTACCCGGTCGGGATCGACGTCGCCTCGTTCGACGAGGTAACCGACGGCGGCCAGGCAGTCGTCGACGTCGGCCACCCCCCAGCGGCCGTAGAGCGAGCGCCGATAGGCCCGGCCGTAGCCGGTGCTCCCCCGGTAGTCCACATCGACGAGGGCGAAACCGCGACTGGTCCAGAATCGCTGCGACAGCTGGAGCTGGCCTCGGGCCGCGCTGGTCGGCCCGCCATGGGCCATGACGAGCAGCGGAGGCCGCTCGCCGGCCGGTGCGGCGACGGCCGGGTTGGCCGGCCGGTGGTACAGCGCGTGGGCCACCGCGCCGCCCGTAGTCGGGAAGGTGATCGCCTCGGGACGGCCAGTGAGGGCCGGGTCCAACCCGTGATCGTGGGGCGGGCGGATCCAGCTCGACCGCTTGGTCGCACGATCGACCCGGATGATCGCCGGGGTGTGGTGGGCGGCGGCGACCAGCGCCACCACCCCATCACCGTGCGGTCGAGGGTTGGTGATGTAGGCCTCGCCGTCGAGCAACACGTCGTCGTCGGTGCCGGACGCGACGAGCAAGCGGTCGCCGCCGGTCGTGACCGGGGCCACCACCAGCTCGCCGCCCGGGAGCACGGCGTGGCGGCAGAGCCCGAACACCCAGTCGGGCTCGGCCATCTCCTCGCCCGGAACGACCCGCACGGGCTCGAGACCGTCGGCCCCCACGGCGTAGAGGCCCCACCAGTCGCTGCGGTCGCTCACGACCATCAGCCGGCCATCGGGTGCCCAATCGGGCTGGGTCAGCGCCTCGCCGCCGGTCTGCCCGGCGACGCAACGGCTACCGCTGACCCGGCCGTCGCGCAGATCGGCCACCCAAAGCTCGGTGTCGTCCCACGGCAGGTTCGGGTGGTCCCACTGGATCCAGGCCAGGCGTAGACCGTCGGGTGAGATGCGAGGAGCCGACACGAAGTCGGGCCCGCTGACGAGGACGTCGACCGCCATCGACCCGTCGAGGGCGATGGCCACCAGGTCGTTGGCCACGGCGATCGGTACCCCCGCGTCGGCGCCGGGGCCGGGAGCAGCGCCGGCGTCAGGGGCCGGGTGGCGCTCGCGGACGCACACGTACCACCGCCCGTCGGGCGTGATCCGGCCGTCGGCAAACCGGTCGAGGCCACCCGAGTCGGGCGTCAGGAGCATGGGCGCGTCGTCGGCCGGTCCAAGGCGACGGAGGCGATGATCGGCCTTCTCGCTCCAGATCACCGTCTCGCGGGCGACCCACCAGGCGCCCTCCCCGTACTCGTGGACCATGGTCCTGACGTCGGCCGGACCGTCGAGCGGGGTGGCCGAGCCGTCCCGCCAGCGCACCAGAACCGTGCGACCACCCTCGGCGGGACGCTCCTCGGACCACCAGATGTCGTCGCCATCGACGACCACGGCCGTCGGCTCGATCAACCCGTCGACGAGGGCGCGCGCCGAGATCGGCGACGGCCACGCCCCGTAGGGGACCACCCCGGTCAACGCCGACCCAGTAGATCGGCGATACGGCCGAGGCCCTCGGTGATGTTGTCGTCGCCAGTGGCGAAGGAGAACCGGCCGTAGCCCGGCGAGCCGAACGCCTCGCCGGGGACGAACGCCACCTTCGCCACCTCGAGCACCACCTCGGCCAGCTCGGCCGACGTCGCCGGCCGGCGCCCCCCGATGTCGCGACCGAGGACACCCTGGAACGACGGGTAGGCGTAGAACGCCCCTTCGGGCTCGATGACCTCGACGCCGTCGATCTCGCCGAGCAGCCTGAACATGAGCTGGCGGCGCCGGTCGAACGCGGCGCGCATGCGGGCCACGTCGTCTAGCCCGCCCTCGAGGGCGGCGATGGTCGCCCGTTGGGCCACGTTGGTGACGTTCGACGTTGAATGCGACTGGAGGTTGGTCGCGGCCTTCACCGCGTCGGCGGGGCCGATCATCCACCCGACCCGCCAACCCGTCATGGCGTAGGTCTTGGCCACGCCGTTCAACACGATGCACCGATCGGCCAGGTCGGGCACGAGGGTCGGCATCGACGAGAACGCCGCGGTGCCGTAGGTGAGGTGCTCGTAGATCTCGTCGGTCAGCACCCAGATGCCGTGCTCGACCGCCCACCGGCCGATCGCTTCGACCTCGGCCGGCGTGTACACCGCTCCGGTCGGGTTCGACGGTGAGACGAACACCAGCGCCTTGGTGGCCGGGGTCCGGGCCGCCTCGAGCTGGTCGACCGTGACCCGGAACCCGGTCGCCGTGGTCGTCGCCAGCACGACGGGCCTGCCGCCTGCGAGAGCGATCGGCTCGGGATAGGTCGTCCAGTACGGCGCGGGGAGCAGCACCTCGTCGCCGGGGTTCACCACCGTCAACAAGGCGTTGTAGACGGCGTGCTTGCCGCCGTTGGTCACGAGGACCTGCGACGGGTCGACGCGGTAGCCGGAGTCGCGCAGCGTCTTGGCGGCGATGGCGTCGCGCAGCTCGGGCAGGCCCGGCGTCGGTGTGTAGCGGTGGTTCTTCGGGTCGCGACATGCGGCGACCGCCGCTTCGACGATGTGCTCGGGCGTCGGGAAGTCGGGTTCGCCGGCACCGAACCCGATCACCGGCTCGCCGGCGGCCTGGAGCGCTTTGGCCTTGGCGTCGACGGCGAGGGTGGCGGACGGGGCGATGGCGGAGACCGCCCTGGAGAGTCGTTCGCTCGACATGGGCACCATTCTGGGGTGTCGCGTGACGCTGGCGCGCCCAATTCCCGACGGGTTGCCCGGGCGCCCTGGCACGATGGCGGCCGTGAATCCTCAGATCACCATCCCCGCCGACATGCTCCCCGCCGACGGGCGGTTCGGCTGTGGACCGTCGAAGATCCGTCCCGAGGCCGTCGACGCGCTGCACCGGGCCGCGCCGACCTACCTGGGCACGAGCCACCGCCAGATCACCGTGAAGCTCGCAGTCGCCGGGCTGCGCAACGCGCTGGCCGAGTTGCTCGTCCTCCCCGACGGCTACGAGATGCTGCTCGGCAACGGTGGGACCACGGCGTTCTGGGACGCCGCGGCGTTCGGGCTGATCGAGCACCGCAGCCAACACCTGACGTTCGGCGAGTTCTCCTCGAAGTTCGCCCACGGCGTCGCCGCGGCGCCGTTCCTCGACGAGCCCGAGGTCGTGTCGTGTGGGCCCGGGTCCCATCCCGACGCCGTGCCGTCAGACCGCGTCGATGCCTACTGCTTCACGCACAACGAGACGTCGACGGGGGTCATGATGGCGCTCGTCAGGCCCCCATCCGCCGGGCGCGACGACCAGCTAGTGCTCGTCGATGCCACTTCGGCGGCGGGCGGGATCCGCTTCGACGCCGCACAGGTCGACGTCTACTACTTCGCGCCCCAGAAGTGCCTGGCCTCCGACGGCGGCTTGTGGATCGCGGCCTGCTCACCGGCGGCGATCGAGCGCATCGAACGCCTGGCCGCGTCGGGACGATGGGTACCGCCGTTCCTCGACCTCAAAGCGGCGCTTGACAACTCGCGGCTCGACCAAACCCTCAACACACCGTCGCTCGCCACGATCTTCCTCGCCGTCGACCAGGTCCAGTGGATCAACGACAACGGCGGGCTGTACTGGGCGGCCGGCCGTTGCGCCCGCTCAGCCGAGACGATCTACGGGTGGGCCGAGGCCCGGGCGTGGGCGACGCCGTTCGTGGTCGACCCGGCGAAGCGGTCGACCGTGGTCGCCACCATCGACCTCGACACCGGGATCGACGCCGCCGCCGTCTCGAAGGTGCTCCGAACCAACGGCATCGTCGACACCGAGTCGTACCGCAAGCTCGGGCGCAACCAGCTGCGGGTCGCCATGTTCCCGAGCGTCGATCCCGCCGACGTCGAGGCTCTCACCCAGTGCGTCGACCACGTGGTCGAGCGGCTGGGCTGAGCGAGAACCGGTCAGCAGGCCCCGCCGAAGGCTTCGGGGTCGCGACCTCCGCACGTGGCACCGAACGCCTCGTACACCGAGCCGATCGGGGTCGAGAGGTACAGCGTGTTGCACGCCTCGCCATCACCGCTTGCGCACGTCATCCACAGCTCGTCGTAGCCGGCGTCGGGTCCGGGAGCCGGGTCGTCGGACGTGAGCTCGAGCGAGCGGTCGTACTCGGCGAGCCCGCCGGTACCGAACTCGCTCGCCGCGGCGCCGTCCTCGACCGCACCCCCGGCACCGTCGACCGCGGCGCCGCCGACCTCGGCCGGACCTGAGCACTCGCCGTACTGCTCGATCCCGATGGCGCCGCACGTGGCGCCGAACGCGCCATAGAGCGAGTCGGTCGGCGCCGCGAGATAGAGCTCGTCACATGCCGCCAGGTCACCGCCCGCGCAGGCGGTCCAATGACCGTCCAGGGTCTCATCGGGTCCCGGTGCCACCGCGCCAACGGTCAACTCCCCGGCGCGGGCCACCGGAAAGCTGACGTACCCGCCCTCGTCGAGCTCGGACCCGTTGTAGTCGTCGGGATCGAGGTCGAGCTCGCACTCGTCGGCGAAGAAGCCCTCGACTCGCGACGACGGAACGGCGAGGGCGGCGAACTCGTCGAACAACGACGGGTCGACCTGGTCGAAGTCGTAGTCGACGGCGGCCAGCGCATCACGGACCCGGCCCAGGCCCTCGGACAGAGCGGTGAGATCGTCGGTCGCCTGGCCGCTCGTCAGGCTCGCTCCCTGGGCCGTGATGGCGACGATCGTGGTGTAGGCGGCCTCGAGCTGACTCGGGTCGTCGGCGGCGAAGGCCTCACTCGTGATGGCCGCGCTCAGCTCGGCGCCGACCGAACAGAGCTCGCTCCCCTGCCCGTCGGGCTGAGCGTCGGAGCCCGCGGCATCGGTCCCGTCGTCGTCGGCCGAGTCCTCGGAGCACGCCGCCGCAACAAGCGCGAGCGGGATCAGGAGCGATACAGCCAAGCACCCGGCTCGCGCCAGGACCAAGCGACAGTTCATCGGTGGCATCTCCAACGGTAGGCCTCGTACCCCATCGTCCGCGATCACCCGCGATGGAGCAGTTGAAGTTCTCCTGAACGCTGGCGCTGATCAGGCGGGGCAGACGTCGAGGACGCCGCGGGCGAGCGTTCCGGCGTGCATGTCGCGCAACACGTCGTGGATGCCGTCGAAGGGGTACACCTTGGTCACCAGCTCGTCGAGCTTGAACTTCCCGGCCAGGTACAGATCGGCATACATGGGAATGTCGTGGACCGGGCGCGACGACCCGTAGCGGCAGCCCATGATCGTCTTGTCGTGGTACAGCTGCTCGGGCGCGAACTCGATCTTGGTGCCGAACGGTGTGACGCCGAGGATCACGAAGGTCCCGTGCCAGTCGAGCAGGGCGATCGCCTGTTCCATGAGCGCCTTGGCGCCGACGCACTCGAACACGAAGTCGAGACCACCGCCGGTGAGCGAACGCACAGCGTCGAGCGGATCGTGATCGCGTGGATTCACGAAATGCGTCGCCCCGAACTCGACCGCGATGGACTCCTTCGACGGGTTGGTGTCGATGGCGACGATCGGGTGGGCGCCCGCCAACGCCAGGGCCTGGATGGCGTTGAGCCCGATACCCCCGACACCGATCACCCCTGCGGACTGCCCCGGCTGCACCTTGGCTCGGTTCAGCACCGCCCCGGCGCCCGTGAGCACGCCACAGCCGATGAGCGACGCCGCGGCGAACGGCACCGCCTTGGGGATCGGGACCGCCTGGATCGCCTTGACGACCGTGTGCTCGGCGAACGACGAGACGTTGGCGAAGTTGTAGTGCGGCGTGCCGCCGAGGGTGAACGGCTGCGGCCGTTCACCGAAGGTGCCGCGGCACATCGTCGGCCGTCCCGTGTCGCACTCGCGGCAGGCCCCGCAGTTGCCCAGCGTCGAGATGACGACGTGATCGCCGACCTCGACCGACGACACCGCCGAGCCGACTTCCTCGACCACACCAGCGCCCTCGTGGCCGAGCACGACGGGTACGGGAAACGGGATGGTGCCGTTGGTGACGCTCACGTCGCTGTGGCAGACCCCCGAGTTGACGATGCGGACCCGAACCTCGTGCGGTCCCGGATCGCGAACCTCGAGCCCATCGACGACCGAGAGCTCGGTCCCGTCCCAGACGATTCCCCGCATGCTGCGCCTCCCGGTCTGTCTGGCCGCACGGCTGCGGCCCGCTGGTTCGCCCGTCAGATCTGGCCGGCGATGACGAGCAGATTCCAGCACACCACGCCCACGTACCAGCACACGCAGGCCGCGACCCCGGCATCCATGACGCGTGACCTCGGCGGCGCGAGCCACAGGGCCACCGCGCCGAGACCGAGACACACGGCTTTGGCGAGCAGGGCGGTCGCCCACCCGCCCGCTACAGCCGCCGCCATGAGCTGGTTCTGCTCGACCGCGCCGACTGCGAGCCCGATCTGGGTCAGCACGACGTCGGCAACGTTCAACGCCAAGAGCACCGCGCACAGTGTTGACCGCCGAGCCACCCGGAACGGAGGGAGAATATCCGAAACAACAGGAACAGCGGTCACAAGGGTGAACACTACCTTGCTCGTTCCAATCTATGTCAAGTCATGTCAGGCCATTCTCGATCGGCGGCCGACCGACAAGGTCGATGATCGCCGAGCGGTCGGCGTCGAGCGCGTGAGCGCGATCCCGCCGTGAGCGGCCGCGGGGCGGCTCCGCTCGCAGTGTCGATTGCCGGACCCGGGACAACCCGGGGATCGTTGGCGATCCGATGGCCCACGCCACGGACTGCGCCATCGGTAAGTCGACGAGCGCGCCGCGCCCGGCTCTCACCGCCTTGAGCGCGGCGACCGCAGCGATCAGGCCGGTGATGGGATCGGCGGCGGCATCGGCGACGAACAGCGGTCGGTCGGGCAGGCCAGGCTCTCCCGACGGGACGACCAGACCACCGGCGACCGCGGCGTCGTCGCCGAACGCGGGCTGGTTCGCCTGCGGACCGACCCGGCCGTACCCGGTGATCGAGAGCCAGACGGTTCCGCACTCGACGATGGACGCCACATCGACCCCGAGGTTCTCGGCCACTCGAGGGCGAGAGCCGTCGATAACGACCGCGGCTCGCGCCGCCAGGGCCTCGAAGATCGCTCGATCGACCCCGGAGCGCAGGTCCAAGGCGAGCGACCGCTTGGCGCCGTTGAGCAGGTCGAAGAACGCCGCCGGGCCGCGCCGGGCCCCGTCGGGGCGCCCCGGGTGCTCGATCTTCACAACGTCGAACCCGGTCGCCCCGAGCAGCGACCCGCACAACGGGCCGGCCCACAGGCTTGCCAACTCGAGGACAAGGGGTCGCCCGTCGAGCCCGCCGAGTGGCACGCCGACGCCGGTCGACTCGACCCGGCCCGGCCGCGCGGGGAAGCTGGTGGGGTCGAGTTCGGCGGTTTGGCGCACCGCCGCGGCGGGGAGTCCGACGAGCTGCGCCCGCACGACGAGGTCGTCGACCGGGCGCTGTCGCAGCGTCGCCGCGATCGCCGCCCAGTCGGTGACATCGACCGCCTCACCGAGCCAGGCGGGGACGAGGTCGAGGTCCTCGGGACGGGCCAGGTTCACGGCCACCCATCCGTCCCTCGCCGCCACCATGTGTGCGGCGCCGCCCACCGAGGTCGACCCGCGGCGCTCCATCCCGGCGAGCGCGGCCCGCTCGCCGAGCAGCGCCGCGCCGTCGACCCGCACCGGCGAACCGAAGCCGGCGGTGAGCCCCTTCAGCTCCGCGGCCACCGTGTTCAGGCGGGTGGCGACGGCCCCCGCCGGAACCCAGCACGATCCGTATCGCTCGCCGGTGAGCGCCATCGCGCCCGACGCCGCCCAGGCCCGCTCCTCGGCGTCGGCGCTCGGCGGATCGGCCGGTTCGGTCGGGAACGGGTCCACCACCGCATCGTGCCACGACACCGCCAACGCCCGCGACCCGTGGGAGCGCCGGGGCGCCCCGGCGCCCGGTTCGACGCGGTGCCACACGTCCACGCCAGAATGGCAGACTGAGACCACTCGCCGCCGACCACGGCGTCCACGAATCAGAGGTGACACATGGCCGTTCTCAAGCCCGGAAGCCGCTTGAAGAGCGCGGTCTGCACGACCGAGGTGATCGTCGTCAAGGCTCCCGCCGCCGACGTCGACGTCACCTGCGGTGGTGCGTCGATGGCCGCCCCCGATGCCGCCGGCGACGGCGGGGCCGTATCGCCCGACCATGCCGGTGGCTCGCTCCTCGGCAAGCGCTACGTCGATGCCGATGAGTCGGTCGAGCTGCTGTGCACCAAGGCCGGCGCTGGTTCCCTCGCGGCCAATGGCGCGGCACTTGGCCTCAAAGAGGCCAAGCCCCTCCCCGCATCCGACTGACCCACAACCGGTCATCCCACCCCCAGGAGACAGCACCGTGAACCTGATGATGCTCCTGGAGATGGCGGCCAGCGGGTTCGGTGACCGGGTGGCCGTCGGCTCTCGCCACGGCGGCGGACTCACCTACCAGGGGTTGTTCGAAGCCGCGGGCCGAGCCGCCACCGAGTTCCGTTCGAGCGGCGTGAAGACGATCACCATGGTCGACGAGGCCAGCCCGGTGCTCCCCGTCGCCATGTTCGGGTGCGCGTGGGCCGGGGTGCCCTTTGTTCCCCTCAACTACCGTCTCGACGACGCTGGGCTCCACGCTCTGCTCGACCGATCGGCGCCCACGCTGTCGATCATCGGCGACGACCATCACCACCGGGTCACCCGCGTCGATGGTGTCACCGCCGCCGAGCGGGCCGGGTTCCTCAGCCGGGTCAGCGACTCCGCCGCCGGTGTTCCCGAGAGCGACTGGGGCTTCGACGGCGACGACATCGCCATCTTGTTGTTCACCAGCGGAACGACCGGAGAGCCGAAGGCTGCGGTTCTGCGGAACCGGCATCTGGTGTCGTACATCTTCGGCACGGTCGAGTTCATGGGCGCCGGTGACGACGAGGCCACACTCATGAGCGTGCCGCCGTATCACATTGCCGGCATGGCCGCGATCCTCAGCTCGGTCTACGCCGGGCGCCGGATCGTGCAGCTCCCCCAATTCGACGCCGATCGGTGGATCGACTTGGCCCGCACCGAAGCGGTGACCCACGCCATGGTCGTGCCGACGATGTTGGCACGCATCGTGGACCGGCTCGACGCCACCGGCGCCGAACCCATCGCCACCCTCCGGGCGATCTCCTACGGCGGCGGCAAGATGCCCCGCTCGGTCATCGAACGGGCCCTCGCCCTGTTCCCCGACGCCGGCTTCGTGAACGCCTACGGCCTGACCGAGACCAGCTCCACCGTCGCTCTCCTCGGCCCCGAGGACCACCGCCTCGCCGCGGCCAGCGACGACCCCGCGGTGCGCGACCGCCTGTCGTCAGTCGGTCGGCCGCTCCCCGGCGTCGAGGTCACGATCCGCGACGACGACGCCAACGAGGTCCCAGCCGGCCATCCCGGCGAGATCTGGCTCCGGGGTGAACAGGTGTCTGGCGAGTACCTCGGTCGCGACTCGCGCTTGACCGCGGACGGCTGGTTCCCTACCAGCGACGGCGGGTTGCTCGACGCCGACGGCTACTTGTTCTTGTCGGGCCGCATCGACGACGTGATAATCCGCGGGGCCGAGAACATGTCCCCCGGCGAGATCGAGGACGTTCTGTTGACCCACGTTGCGGTCGCCGACGCCTGTGCGATCGGCGTGCCCGACCGCCAGTGGGGCGAGCGGGTCGTGGCCGCGGTCGTCCTACACGACGGCAAATCCGTCGAGGTCGGCGAGCTCCAGGATCTCGTGCGGTCCCAACTCCGGTCCAGCCGCACGCCCGAGCAGATCGAGTTCGTGCCCGAGCTGCCCTACAACGAGACCGGCAAGCTGCTGCGCCGCGTGGTGCGCACTTTGCTCGCCCACCTCGGCGACCAGATCGACTGAAGGGGCTGGCCGCGGTGCTCGTCTGGTCCGCCGACGAGGCCCGGCTTCGTCTGAGCTTGCCGAGCCTGACAGCAGACGTCGGCGTGGCGCGCGGCGTGCCCCTGGTCTTGGTCGAAGCTGACGGGGGACCGCTCCCCGTGGTGCCGGCATCGTTCCCGGCCATCGTGCTCGGCATCGACCTCGACGGCGACCTCGACGGCGAGCTCGATGTCGATTCGGTCGCGGCGGCGGTGCTGGCGCATCCGCAGGCCGCAGTGGTGTTGGCCCAGCTGCTCCGGGTGTCGGTCGACCTCCCGGTCCCCGGCGCCCTCGTCGCCGAGTCGCTGGCCTATGGCGTCCTGCAAGCCGGTCCCGAGCACCGGGCCTGGCTCGCGACCCGAGGCCGGCGGGTTCGACCCCAGTCCGACGACCCACCCGTGCTCGTGGATGATTCGCCGGACCGGGTTCGCCTGACGCTCAATCGACCCCGAATCCGCAACCCGTTCAGCGCGGCGATGCGTGATGCCCTCGTCGCGGAGCTACGGCGCCTACAGACCCACGGTGACGGGCGCCCCATCGATCTGACCGGCTCCGGCCCCGCATTCTGTGTGGGTGGCGACCTGGCCGAGTTCGGCACCGTCGCCGACCCGAGCACCGCGCACCACCTCCGCATGGCCACCAGCGCCGGGCTCGAGCTCTGGCGCGTACGGGAGCGGCTCACCGCCAGAGTTCACGGCGCCTGCGTGGGGGCCGGTGTCGAGCTGGCGGCGTTCGCCGGCCGCGTCGAGGCTTCCGCCGACACGGTCTTCTCGCTCCCCGAGCTCGGCTTGGGCTTGGTCCCGGGCGCGGGCGGCACCGTGAGCCTGCCCCGGCGCATCGGCCGCCAGCGGACGCTGTGGATGGCCCTCACCGGCACCCGCATCGACGCCACCACCGCCCTCGCCTGGGGCCTCGTCGACGCCCTCGTGTGACGCTCTGCGAAGGCGTCAGCGGACCCGGAAGCTCGATTCGAGGCCGGCGTCCTCGAAGCCACCGACCAACACCCCGTGGGCGGCGTAGTGGTACAGCGCGGTCTTGAAGATCGCCCCCAGCGCGCTGAGCACGACGACCACTGCGGCCACGTACACCACACCGACCAGGATGGCGACGACGCTCAAGGCGAGCTGACCGACCGCGACGAGCAACCCCACCACCACGATCGCCGGCACGATCAACAACAACCCGAGCAGCCCGAAGCCGGCCTGGGAGATGAGGTTCTCACCCCACGTGCGCTTGAACAGCTCGGTCGAGCGACCGATGGCCGCGAACGGCCCGGTCCCCTCGATGACCACGATCGGGACGACGAGGAACGTGAGCACGGCCCACGCCATCGACACGAACGACGCCACGATCCGGCCGATCAGGCCCTTGTCCTGGATCGACCGGATGATCATCCCCACCGTCGTGCTCACGAGCGTCCACCCGAACAGCTGCGGTAGACGGCGCATCGCGCCTCCGATAGCCGAGCCGACCGTCGGGTCGCCACCGGTGAGCCGCTCGTGCGCGCCCGAGACCATGGCGGCAGTGAAGAAAACGCTGACGAAGGTGACCCCGATCGTGGCCAACAGCCCGAACGCATAGGTGGCGGGGCTGACGTCGGCACCGCCCGATTCGTTGGCCCGGTCAACGAGGTCCTGGTTGAGCAAGAAGGCCGGGATTACGAACGCCAACAGCACCCCGAGCGAGCAGATGAACGACAGGACCGGGAACACGAGGAGCTCGCGGTCCTTCTTGAGCACGGCCCACGACGCGCGGGCCATGGTGAGCGTTCGATCGAAGCGTCCCATGGTTGTCTCCTGTGTTCGTCTCTACGGTTCGGTCAGAGCCGTTCGATGATCGTGACGTTGGCCTGGCCGCCGCCCTCGCACATGGTCTGCAGACCGTAGCGGCCGCCGGTGCGCTCGAGCTCGTTGAGCAGCGTCGTCATGAGCCGGGCGCCGGTGCAGCCGAGCGGGTGCCCGAGCGCGATGGCTCCGCCGTTGACGTTGACCTTCTCGTGGGGGATGCCGTGCTCGTGCATCCATGCCAGGGGCACCGACGCGAACGCTTCGTTGCATTCGAACAGATCGATGTCGCCGATCGACATGCCCGACTTCTCGAGCGCGTAGGCCGTCGCCGGGATCGGCCCGGTCAGCATGTAGATCGGATCGGCACCGCGAACGGAGAGGTGGTGGATCCGCGCCCTCGGCGTCAGGCCGTGGTCCTCCACGGCCTGTTCGCTGGCGATGAGGATGGCGGCCGCGCCGTCGGAGATCTGGCTGGCCACCGCCGCGGTCAGCCGGCCGCCTTCGACGAGGGTACGCAACGACGCCATCTTCTCGCGGGTGGTATCGGGTCGTGGCCCCTCGTCCGAAGTCACGCCGAGATAGGGCGAGATCTCGCGCTCGAAACGCCCCTCGGCCGCGGCCCGGATGGCGCGCTGGTGGCTCTCGTAGGCGAACGCCTCCATGGCGTCGCGCGAGATGTCCCACTTCTCGGCGATCATCTCGGCGCCCCGGAACTGGCTGACCTCCTGGGTTCCGTAGCGGGCTACCCAACCCTCTGAGCCGCTGAAAGGGTCGGGGATGCCGAGCGGCTCGGCGGCGAGCATGGCGTAGCTGATCGGCACCTGGCTCATGTTCTGCACGCCGCCGGCGACTACGACGTCGTTGACTCCGGCCATCACCCCGGTCGCCGCGAAGTGCACGGCCTGCTGGCTCGATCCGCACTGGCGGTCGATGGTCACGCCGGGAACGTGCTCGGGCAGACCGGCGGCCAGCCAACAGGTTCGAGCGATGTCGCCGGCCTGGTGGCCGACGTTGTCGAGGCAGCCGAACACGACGTCCTCGACGGCGCCCGGGTCGACGCCCGTGCGGGCCATCAGCTCCTTGAGCACATGGGCACCCATGTCGGCGGGGTGCGCGCCGGCGAGTCCCCCGTTGCGCCGCCCGACCGGCGTGCGGACAGCGTCGATGATGTAGGCCTCACCCATCCCCGGGTACCTCCTGGTCAGCTGCCCCCACGATAGGGCGCCCTCGTCACCGGGACAGAGCGATGGCTATGAAGATCGTCACGACGGCCAACACAACCGTAGGAAGGAGCACGTCCCTATTCGTCCTCGACGGGGGGGCGGTCTGCGTCGCGTCCTTCGTCCAGGATCGCCTGGAGGTCAAGTTCTCGACGTCGGCGCACCTCGGGGTCATGGGCTTTGGGCCATTCCGGGTTCGCCGCGAACAGCGCATCGGTGATCGATGTCGAATGACAACTTCGAGACGACAGCTCTTCAAGCACGTCCGTGGCCGTTAGACCGGCAGACGTCCACTGCGCCTCGTGCGGTGGACTCAGATTGGCTGGTATCGACCACCTTCGTAGGTCACATCAACGGGCATAGGAGACGATCCAGTTGGACTCGCTCGGAACGACCGTCGGCTCGTAGCCGGGGTAGCCGCGGACTACGTTGTGTTCCATCGCGTAGTTCGGGCTTGTCTCCATCGGGTATTGCGCGCGTCCCGGCTCAGGTCCGATGTCTACGATCGTCGGGCCCTCATCGATCCAGCTCTCGACCTGCGCTCTGTCGTGGGCGAGCAACTTGTCGTGGGTGTAACTGGCAGGATTCTCTCGACGACCTCGATCCTGCGACGGGGGCGACGGACGGACTTCCTGGCCCGGACGTTATCGGTATGCTCTTTGTCGGATGAGCTTTCGGTGGTAGGCGTGGTGGCCTGGCGATGATCGATCACCTGAACTTCATCATTCTCGGGCTGGGCAACGGGGCGGTGTTCGCGGCCCTGGCGATGACCCTCGTCGTGACCTACCGGAGCTCGGGTGTCCTCAACTTCGCGGCAGGATCGTTGGCCCTCCACGCCGCCTACACCTATGCCTTCCTCCGGAGGGGCGAGCTGCTCATACCGGTCCCCGGCCTCCCGTAGACGGTCGATCTCGGTGGGCCGCTGGCCTTCGTGCCGTCGCTCATCATCACCCTGGACATGGAAGCGGTGGTCGGGGTTCTGCTTTACGTGCTCGTGTTCCGGCCGCTGCGCAACCACCTGCCGGTTGCCAAGGCGGTTGCGTCGCTCGGGGTCATGGCCCTGTTCTCCGCGGCGATGCTCCACCAGGTCGGCGGCGACCAGATCATCGTGCCGCCCATCCTTCCCCGAGAGACCTGGATGCTGGGCGACATCCGGCTCCTGTTCGATCGCATATGGTTCGTCGCGATAATCCTCGCCCTGGCCGGGGGGCTCGGTGTCGTGTATCGCTTCACCCATTTCGGGGTTGCGACCCGCGCCGCGGCCGAGACCGAGGTCGGCGCGTACGTGAGCGGACTGGCTCCGGAGCGCCTCGCCCTCGCCAATTGGGCCCTGGGGGCGATGGTCGCCGGCCTCGCTGGTGTGCTGATCTCCCCGCTCGTCCCACTCGTACCGGGCTTCTACACCCTGTTCATCGTGCCAGCGCTCGCGGCTGCGGTGCTGGGTCGATTCTCGCTTCTCGGGCCTGCGGTGTTCGGCGGCCTGGCCATCGGCATGCTCCAATCCGAGGCGGTCTTCCTCGAGACTCGTCACGACTGGTTCCCGAGCAGCGGCGTCTCCGAGCTCATTCCGCTGATCATCGTGCTCTTCGTCCTGCTCGTTCGCGGAAAGCCGCTCCCCACTCGCGGCATGCTGATCGAACGGACGCTCGGGCGGGCGCCCCGGCCCCACTCGGTCGTGATGCCGCTCGCCGTCGGGTTGCCGATCGGCATCGCCGCGATCTATCTCGCCGACGACAGCTATCGCAGTGCCCTGATGATCACCTTCATCTACGCCATCATCTCGCTTTCGTTGGTCGTCGTCCCCGGCTACGTCGGTCAGATCTCGCTGGCCCAGATGACCTTCGCCGGGTCGGCGGCGTTCATGTTGAGCACGCTCAGCGATGACTGGGGCATCCCGTTCCCGATCTCGCCGCTCATGGCCGCACTCGTGGCCACCGTCATCGGCGTGCTGGTCGGGCTTCCGGCGTTGCGCATCCGGGGGATGCTCGTCGCCGTCGTCACCTTGACTCTCGCAGTCGCGCTGGAAGCGATGTGGTTTCGCAATCCGGATTGGAACGGCGGCACGCAAGGCTCGCCGATCCCGAACCCCGAGCTGTTCGGCATCGATCTCGGCATCGGCACGGGTCTCGCGTTCCCCCGTGCCGAGTTCGGTCTCCTCTGCCTCGGCACCCTGGCCCTTGTCGCCGTCGGCGTGGCCAAGCTGCGCATGAGTCGGCTCGGATCGGCGATGCTGGCGGGTGAAGGCCGACGAACGTTCTGCGGCCTGGCCGGCGAATCGATCGCTTCGCTCCCGCCCCACCGGCGGGCGCGGCGCGGCTTGGGAAGGACGTTCCAGGGCGCACACCTCTACGAGGACCTGACCGTCGAAGAGAACATCGCGGCGGGGCAGTACGCGATCGGCGCCGATGCCCCCGATCTCCACGATCTGCTCGAGGCGCTCGGGCTCGACGACCTCCGAGTCCGGCAAGTGCGGGAGCTCTCGCAGGGACAGCGGCAACTCGTCTCGATCGCCCGCGCCGTGGCCGCCGCGCCGCGGCTGCTCCTGTTGGACGAGCCGGCCGCCGGGCTCGACCCGACCGAGAGCGAATGGCTGGCGGACCGACTGCGAGGCGTGCGCGACAGCGGCGTCGCCATCGTCCTGGTCGATCACGACATGTCGTTCGTGCTCGGGCTGTGCGAGGAGATCCTGGTGCTCGACTTCGGTGAGACCATCGCCGACGGGTCTCCGGCCGAGATCAGAGCGAGCCGACGAGTCGCCGAGGCCTACCTCGGGTCGACCCATGCCGACGAGGTGACCGCGCCATGACCCTCGCATGCACCGGCCTGTCCGCCGGCTACGCGGGGCTCGCAGTCGCCCGTGGAGTCGACCTCTCGGTCGGTCCGAAGCAGATCATCGCCGTGCTCGGCCCCAACGGGGCGGGCAAGACCACCCTGCTCCTCACGCTCGCCGGATTCCTTGCTCCCATCGGCGGTTCGGTGCTGCTCGACGGCGAGGTCGTGCGTCGGCCGGGGCCCGGACGGATGAACGCCGCCGGCGTGGTGCTGGTCCCTGATTCGCGTGCGCTGTTCATGAACCTCACGCCGCTCGAGAACCTGACCTTGGCCGCTCGACGATCCCCGAGGGACACCGGCAGGAAGGCGGTCGACGAGGTGCTCGACATCTTCCCGAGCCTGCGAGCGCGACTTCGGCTGGCGACCGGGATGCTCTCGGGCGGAGAGCAGCAGATGCTCGCGGTCGGACGGGCGCTGGTCCAGCGCCCGCGGGTGCTGCTCATCGACGAGATGAGCATGGGACTCGCCCCGATCATCGTGGAGCATCTCATGCCGCTCATCCGCGGGGTGGCCGACGAGGCGGGGGCCGGTGTCGTCCTCGTCGAGCAGCATGTGCACCTGGCGCTCGAGGTGGCCGATCATGCGATGGTGATGTTTCATGGTGACGTGACCCTCTCCGGCTCCCCGTCCGAGCTGAGGGCCGACCAGGCCGCGCTCGAGGCCGCCTATCTCGGGTCGAGGACATGTCAGGCATGACGGACACCGGCGTCACCCTTCCCGACGAGGTGGTCGAGTGGATCGCCGACCACGCCGGCGGTCGGGTGGTGCGCGTCGACCGACAGGTGGGCGGAGGACGCAAGGAGGCGTGGTTCGTCGATGTCGAACAGGCCGACGGATCAGTGGACGAGCTCTTCCTGCGCTACGACCGCAGCGATCCGAAGCTGACGGCCGACCCGTGGACCGTCCACCGCGAAGCCGAGGTGTACGTGGCGCTCCAGACGACCGAGGTGCTGGTGCCCCGTGTCTACGCGGTGCACCCCGTGCATCAGGCCATGTTGTCCCAACGGGTGCGCGGCGGGAATTGGTTCGCCCGGATCACCGATCCCGACGAGGCACTGGCCACGGCTCGCCATTTCATGGAGCAACTCGCCGCCCTCCACCGCATCGACCCTTCCGACCTGGAGCTTCCGAGCTTTCCCGCTCCGAGCACGGTGGCCGACGCCGTCCGGCACGAGCTCGACGAGTGGGATCGCATCATCGAACAGCGAGGCGGCGGCGCCGATCCCGCGCTCGAGTTCAGCCTCAAATGGCTCCGGCGCAACATCCCGGCGTACGACGGCCCGGTCGTCCTCGTGCAGGGCGACACCGGTCCCGGGAACTTCATGTACGCCGATGGTCGGGTGATCGCGGTGGTCGACTGGGAGCTGGCCCACCTCGGCGACCCCATGGACGACATCGGGTGGCTGTCGCTGCGAGCCACCCAGGAGGAGCTGCCCGACTTCCCCGCTCGGCTTCGGGAGTACGAGGCGCTCTCCGGGAACCCCATAGATGTCGACCGGGTCAATTACTACCGGGTGATGGCGGAGACGAAGCTGCAGGTGATGCGGCACCGACCCCCGGTTACGTCCGGCGCAGGCGGTGGGGGAGGTGGTGGGGGAGGTGACGTCGGCAACGGACTGATCTACGGCTTGTTGCACCAGCGGCTGTGGTTCGAAGCTCTCGCCGATGCCGTGGGGCTCGAGCAGACGCAGGCCGAGGTTCCTCCCGAGGGGGAACGTCGCGATCACGACTGGCTGTACGGCGTGGTGCTCGACCAGCTCCGCCACGTGATCGTGCCTCGCATCACCGACCCCCTCGCGTCGACCCGTGCCAAGGGCCTGGCCCGCATCGTCAAGTACCTGGCGGCGATCGACGCGCACGGCGCCTTCTTCGAGGAATGCGAACTGGACGATCTCACGGCCCTCCTTGGCCACCGACCCGAGACCGTCGGCGCGGGCCGCAAGGCGATTGCCGACTCCGTGAGGGCCGGCGCCATCGGCGATGCCGAGTACCTCCGCTACCTGTGGCGTCGGTCCGCCCGGGAGACGGAGTTGGCTCGCCCCGCCATGGGTGTGCTGGCCGACCGCCACTGGCCCCCGCTCGTATGAGCCGCCACTCCCAGGAGGAGGCCCGATGACCGACGTCGATCTCGCCGAGCTCGCCGCATCCCGCCGCTATCCGACCTTCGGGCCCGAAGATGACGACTTCCACGACGAGGTGCTCAGCGACCGCTGGTGGGAGACGGAGACGAACTGGTTCTCCTGGAACGTCCCCGAGCGTCGCCTGGGGGGCTGGACCTACTGCCAGGCTCGTCCCAACGCCAACATCTGCAACGGCGGCGCCTGGGTCTGGGACGACAGCGGCGCCTACTCGTGGGATCTCCGCTACCACGCCGAGTACTCAGGCCTTCGTCTCGTCGAACGAGCCGAGCGGGACATGCGCGACTTCGAGTGGCCCAACGGTGTGCACGTCGCGACTCTGGAATCGTTGCAGAAGTACCGCATCGACTACGAGGATCCGGGCGCGCTCGAGCTCCACCTCGTGTTCGACGCCCTGATCCCCCCGAATCCCCATCCGGTCGGCGTGTCCCCCTTCTTCAATGGAACCCACTTCGATCAGCCCGGCCATCTCACCGGCGAGATGGTGCTGCACGGTGAACGGATCCCGATCGACTGCTACTCGGTGCGTGATCGATCCTGGGGGCCCCGCCCGGCCGGACGCCGCCGGCCTCGACCCGCGGACGACACGCGGCCCCAGCCGGTCTTCGGAGGCGTGGGCTACTCGTTCGGTACCGAAGGACCGGCCGATGCCTGGCTGACCTATTCCGCGCCGACCGAGGACGACGATCCCGTGGTGTGTGGCTTCTTGCTGAGGGACGGTGAGTACGGTCACTTCCTCACCGGTCGCCGCCACGTCGACGTCGACCCCGGGACCGGCTGGCCGATCCGGATCGAGATCGAGGCATTCGACGATCACGGCCGCCGCCTCGACGCGGTCGGCATCGCGGTCAGTCGCCACTGGAAGGGCCTCGGGGGTGACACGTTGATGAACTGGCAGTGGCACGACGGGCACCAGGGCTGGGGTGAGGACCAGAGCTACTTCGCCCGTTCCGTCTGGGCGGCCCAGAAGGCGAGAGCCGGCTCAGCGTAGGCGGAGCGGCAGTTCGCGGAACCCGCGTAGCGTCGGGGTGTTCTTGTAGCGCAACTGACCGGGCGGAATGGTCAACTCGATCTGATCGAACCGCTGCACCAGGGCGCGGAGCGCGGCACGGCCCTCGAGCCGTGCCAACTGGTTGCCGAGGCAGAAATGACTGCCGAAGGCGAAGGTCAGATGGCGGTTCGGATCCCGGGACAGGTCGAGGACATCTGGATCGTCGAACTTCGTCTCGTCGCGGTTGGCCGAGATGATCATGCCCATCACGTGGCTGCCGGCGGGGATCGTCTCGCCGGCGATCTCGATGTCGTCGAGGGTGATCCGCGTCACCCCGCACGGCACCGGGCTGGTGAACCGCAGCAACTCCTCGACCGCGCCGTCGATCAGCGTCGGATCCTCACGGAGTCGGGCCATGCGTAGCCCCTTCGATAGATGAGTCTCCTCTTTAGAGGATTCGCGCGTGCGGTGGGGGTGATCCGCTTTTCGGCCAGGGGTTCGGTCAGGTTGCGGTTTCTGAAGGACTGAGACGACCGCGACGGTCGGGGGGTGTCCGGGGTGCGTGCCCAGCCGTAGGACCGCTCGGCGGCCCGTCGCACCTTGCCGAAGCGTCCGGGCGCCCTCGTCAGCGCGGCTCGCGCGGGAGGCCGAGCACGCGCTCGCCGAGGATGTTGCGCTGGATCTCGTTGGATCCGGCGTAGATCGTGTGTGCACGGGTGTACAGGAACGTGCGCTGCATCGGGTCGAGCAGGTAGTCGGCGGTCTCGGGATGCTCGTTGCCGAGGGCGCCGGCACCCGCCACCATCGCCGCCGTGCCCCGGACCGTCATCATCAGCTCGCCGAGATCGCGGTGCCAGTTCGACCAGTAGAGCTTGCCGCTCGACATCT
>CAYMJU010000116.1:0-32521 GCA_964390555.1 uncultured Acidimicrobiales bacterium
CGATCATCGAGTTCCTCTCCGCCTGATTGGGCCGCCTGATTGGGCCGCCTGATTGGGCCGCCCGATTGGGCCGCCTGACGCGGTCGCTCAGCGGCCGGTGAAGCGGGCGTGCCCGGGGCCGTGCTCGAGGAACGACCGCACACCGATGCCGGCGTCGTCGCTGAAGAACAACTCGCCGAAGCGCTCGATCTCGTTGTGGAGGCCGTCGGCCAGCGGCAGATCCGTCGCATCGGCGAGGCACGCCTTGGCCAGACCCAGCGCGACGAGTGGCCCGGCGGCGAACTCGGCGGCCCGCGACAAGGCCCGGTCGTGGACGAGGTCATGCTCGACGACCTCGTCGACCAGACCCATGCCAAGGGCCTCGGCGGCATCGACCTGGCGCCCGCTGAAGATCAGGTCGCGGGCCTTGGCGAGGCCGATCAGCCTCGGTACCCGCTGAGTGCCCCCGCCGCCCGGGAACAGGCCGAGGAGAGCCTCCGGGAAGCCGAGCCGGGCCCGATCCGACGCGATACGCAGGTCGCAGGCCAGCGCCAGCTCGAGCCCGCCGCCGAGCGCGAAGCCGGAGATGGCGGCGATGGTGACACGTGGGAGGGCGGCCAGGCGGTCGAACTGGGGGTGGAACGACGCCACCATGGCCTTGGCTCTCTCCGGTCCACCGGTGAACTCGACGATGTCAGCCCCGGCGGCGAAGAGCTTCGGGCCGCCGGTGAGCACCACCGCTCCGGGCAGATCGGCTTCGAGCTGGTCGAGCACGCCGGCCAGCGCGACGATCAGGTCGCTCGACAAGGCGTTGACTTTGGGGCGGTTGAGGGTGACGACGGCAACTCCGTCGTCACGCCGGTCGAGGAGCACGAGGTCAAGGGGGTCACTCATCGGCGTCCGAAGGTAGCGGGCGCCGAGGCACCGGCACGAACCGCGGTCTCCGAAGAACCCGTGCCTATTGGCTCGCCCTCTAGGCTCGTCTGGTGGTGATGGTCCTCGCGCACGGAAGCGGTTGGGACGAGGCCCTGTTCGTGGCCGTGCCGCTCGTGATCGTCGCCGCGCTCCTCGTGGTCGCCAACCGACGGGCCGGCCGCCTCAACGCGACAGACGTCGCGAGAGTGAGCCCCTCAGAGGACCCGCTCGATATCGACCCCGATGGCCCGTAGCTTCTCGTCGAAGCGCTCGTAGCCCCGGTCGATGTGGTCGGCCCCCGAGACGACGGTCTCGCCGTCGGCTCCGAGCGCGGCGATCACCAAGGCCGCGCCGGCCCGGATGTCGGTCGCCTTGACCGGCGCGCCAGAGAGCCTCTCGACGCCCCGGATCACCGCATGGTGACCTTCAGTACGGATGTCGGCACCCATGCGGACCAGCTCGTCGATGTAGCGGAAGCGGCCGGCGAACAGGTTCTCGGTCACGATTCCGACGCCCCCGGCTGTGGCGAGCACCGCGACGAGCAGCGGTTTGTAGTCCGTCGATACACCCGGGTACGGCAAGGTCGCGACATCGATGCTGTCGAGCTGGCGATTGCGCATGACCCACACCCCACGCGGGTCGGGCGAAATCCGCATGCCCATCTCGCCCAGCTTCTGACACAACAGGTCCATGTGCTCGTGCCGGGCCCCGACAAGGGTGACCTCACCCCCCGCCGCCCCCACGGCCGCGAGATACGTTGCCGCTTCGATGCGGTCAGGCACCACGGTGTGCTCGGTCGGAGCCAGATCGTCGACCCCATCGACGATGATCGTCGAAGTCCCGGCACCGAAGACTCGGGCGCCCATGCAATTCAAGAACGCTGCCAAGTCGACGATCTCGGGTTCGCGCGCCGCGTTGTCGATGACGGTCGTGCCCTTGGCGAGGACCGCAGCCATCAGTACGTTCTCGGTCGCGCCGACGCTCGGGAATTCGAGCAGGATCGTCGTACCGGTGAGGTTCTCGGCTCGGGCTTCGATGAAGCCGTGCGACGTGTGAAAGGTGACTCCAAGGGCCTCGAGACCTCTGACGTGCAGATCGATGGGCCGGGGGCCGAAATCGTCGCCGCCCGGGAGGGCGACGCGGGCCTCACCGAACCGAGCGAGCAGCGGTCCGAGCACCACTATCGACGCCCGCATCTGCTCGACCAGGTCGTAAGGCGCCTCGGGCACGAGGTCGACGGGAACGTCGATGATCAGCGTCGATGCGTGCCGGCCCACCGAGACGCCCATCGACTCGAGCAGCTCGGCCATGAGCGCTACGTCGGTGATGTCGGGAACGTTGTGAAGGAGGTAGCGGCCCGGGGCCAACAGCGTCGCCGCCATCAGCTTGAGGACGGAGTTCTTGGCGCCGGCGATCTCCACCTCGCCGTGCAGCGGACCCGACGGGCGCACGACGAACGCACTCGGTCGCTGCGATTCCCCGGCTGCCACTCGGTCCCTCATCGTCGTCGCTGGGGGCTACGCGCCCCCAGACCCCATCGGCATCCGGGGAGCTGCGCTCCCTCGGCTGCACTCGCTCGCTCCGCTTCGCTCATGAGCGTCAGTATGCTCGGCTAGCCGTGCCGTGCGCGCCCGGCGCCCACTCACCGTGACCCGGCTAGCACACCGCCTCATCGTCGACCCGGCCGGGCTTGCCAAGCTCCAGGAACCACGCAACGACGTCGTGGGGGAACGGGCCGACGACGTCGGCGGATTCGAGCTGGTTCACGGGCCGTTCAACTCGTACCGGCGAACCGTGACAGTCGTCGAGCAGACCGGCGCCGAAATCGACGTCGAGGAGAGCTTCGAATACCGCCTCGCCATTGCACCCTGGTGGGGCCTGCTCTTTCGATGGCCACTGAACCGGGCGCTGAGACGCCCCCCACGGAGCGGAACTCAGCCCTGGTGGGGGCCGCCCGACCGTTTCGACGCCGCTACCGCACGCACCCTCGGCGTGGTGTGCACCCTCGCGGTGACCACCGGGTACCTGGGCACGGTCATCGGCCAGACCCTTACCTTCGCCGCCGACGAGTTCGGCGCGGACGACGGCGACCAGGGGATCTTGTTGGCCGCCGTGCGGGTCGGTGCGCTGGCCAGCGTCGCCGCCACGATCATGGCCGACCGCAGAGGACGTCGACCGCTCGCTGCGGCCTGCCTGATCGGATCGATCGCGGCTACCGCTATCGGGGCCATGAGCCCCGGGCTGGTCTCACTCGGGGTCACCCAGACGGTGGCCCGTGGTCTGGCGACGGGGATGGGTGTCTTGTTGGGGGTCGTCGTGGCCGAGACGCTCCCTGCCGGCAGCCGGGCCTACGGTGTGAGCGTTACGGCCATGGCGGCCGGTCTCGGATCGGGCATGGTGCTGTGGCTGTTGCCGCTCGCCGACCTGGACCCGAGGGCATGGCGGATCATCTACCTCGCCCCGATCCTTTTCCTTCCCATGATCGCGTGGGGGCTGCGGGCTCTGCCCGAGACGGCTCGATTCATTGCGGCGACGGCGCGCCACGACCTGATCCCCGAGGGCCGCGGCATCAACCGGCGTCGGCTCGTGCTGCTCGGCGCCACGAACCTGATGGCGTTGTTCTTCCTGGCCCCGGCCAGCCAGTTCCAGAACGAGTTCCTGCGTGACGAGCGCGGCTTCTCGGGGGCCACCATCACGGCTTTCGTTCTGCTCACCACCACCCCGGCGAGCATCGCGGTGTTCTTCGGAGGCCGCATCGCCGATCGGCACGGTCGTCGCACGATCGCGGCAGTCGGGCTGGTCGGCGTGACCGTGTTCACGATCGTCTCGTACCTGAGCTCGGGGTGGGTGGTGTGGGTGGCGGCAACGCTGCGGTCGGCTATCGGAGGCCTGCTCGTGCCGGCGCTCGGCGTCTACGGCCCCGAGCTGTTCGGAACGCGGTCGCGCGCTCGTGCCAACGGGCTGGTCACCCTCATCGGCGTGGTCGGCAGTTCGTCGGGCCTGCTGTTCGTCGGAGCGATGTCCGACACCTTCGGCAGCCTCGGCGAGGCCTTCCTGCTAGCCGGCCTGGCGCCACTCGCCGTGGCGGTGCTCGTGGTCACCCGCTACCCCGAGACTAGCGGGGTCGAGCTCGAGGAGCTCAACCCCGCCGATCGCTCGCCCGATCCCAAGAGGGGGTAGCGTCGAACCCCATGCGGGTGCACCGCCTCGGGGGTCGAGGGCTGTTCGTCGTTCTCGTATCGCTCGCCCTCGCGGCGGCCGCGTGCGCCGACGACGACAGCCGTCCCGAACTGGCCTCGCCTGACACGACCAAAGACGTCGTGGTCCCGTCGACCACCCTCGCCGCCGGGATCACGACCATTACAGCAGCGACGCTTCTCGATGTCAGCCTGGTGGCGGCGGCCGTCGTGCCGGAGGTGGCGGTCTACGACACGCCCGACTCGCCCACTTCCCGTCTGAGTCTCGCCAACCCGATCGCGTCGGGTGGGCCGCTGGTCTTCCTCGTCGACGAGCAGATCGAGGGCTGGATCGAGGTGCTGCTGCCGCTCCGCCCGAACGGCTCGACGGGCTGGATCAGGGCGTCCGACGCGACCCTGACCCAGCACCAGTTCCGGATCGAGGTCCACCTGGCCGAGTTCCGGCTCGACGTGTACCAGGGCGGCGAGCCGGTCTTCTCGGCCACCGTCGGCGTCGCCCGAGACAACGCTCCAACCCCCGGCGGTCGCTACTACGTCACCGAGCTGTTGCAGCCCCCCGAGCCCGATTCGCCCTACGGCACCTTCGCCTACGGCTTGTCGGGGTACAGCGACGTGTTCGAGACGTTCAACGGCGGCGCCGGTCAGCTCGGCATCCACGGCACGAACGACCCGTCGACGATCGGCCAGCAGGTCAGCTCGGGATGCGTGCGCCTCCGCAACGAGGACATCGAGCAGATCGTCCGGTACCTACCCCTCGGCACCCCCGTCGAGATCATCGCCTAGCCCCAGCCCCAGCCCCTGCCCCCGTCACTGCGCCGTTCGGGTAGTTGGGGCTGTCAGGCGAACGTGGAGCCGATCCAGGCTGCTACCGCGATCACGATGTCGGCGTCGGGCACCTTCGGGTCGTGCGCGCCTCTCACCCATTCGAGGCTCACGGGTCCCGGGATCGCCGGCACCTCGCGTTCGAACTCGGCGGGCGAGCCGAACGGGTCGCGCTCCCCTCCGAGAAATAGGCACGGCACGCCGAGGCGCGAGAAGTGCTCGACCCGCAGCCGGTCGGGCTTGCCAGGCGGGTGAAGCGGGTAGGACAGCAGGACCAAACCGGCGGCCGGGAGGCCGTCGGCCACGGCGATCGAACACATTCGCCCGCCCATCGATCGTCCACCCAGGGCGATAGAACCCGTTTCGACACCGAGCTCGTCGGCGAACTCGGCGGCGGCGGTCACGACCGCCTCGATCAGCACCGGCTGGCGGTCGGGTGGGCGCTTCCCCTCCCGTTGCCGGTAGGAAAAGTTCACCCTGCGCACCGGCATGGGCAGCGCCGCTTCGATCGCCACCAAGGTGTGGTGATCGCGGTCGCTACCCGCACCGTGGAACAGCACCAGGCCGGCCGGTGGTGCCGGCACGATCAGACCGTGGCGCGGAGAAGATCGCGAAGCGCCGCCGCGGCGTCGGTCACCTCGTGATCGGAGGCGTCCTCGTCGACCAGAGAATCGATGACCGACTGGGCGGCGTCGCCCAGTCCGGACCAGGTCATGGCCTCGAACCCGAACGGCGTGCGCACGTCGAGCAGGGTGGTCCCCAGCTCGTTGGCGGCGAGCACGGCGTCGGGATCGTTGGGATTTCGGGCCAGATCCGACGCGGCGACGAACAGATTGGTCATGAGCTCGTGGAGCTCCACGCCCTCGAGCGTCGTCGTTCCGCGCTCGGGGACCGCTACCGCCGTTCGGACGACATCGACGATGCGGTCGATCTCGTCCTCGTCGCTGGCGTGCGCCACGAGGTTGCCGTCAGCGTCGAACTGGTGGGCGATCGATGCCAGGCTCAGCCGGTTGGTGAGCGCCATGGTCTGGGTCGCGTCCCACTCGTCGAGCTCGTACACGACGTGTTCGACCTCGGGGTCGAGCGTCGGTAGGAGTGCGGCTTCGACCTCCTCGACGAGGGCGTCGACCTCGGCCTCGTCGTCGGCGCGCACGAACAGCGTCGCTCCTTGCCAGCCGTGCACGACCCCCGCACCAGACAGCAGCTGGTCGAGGTGCTGACGACCTTCGCCGGACCACTCGTGGAGCTCGTAGGCGACCTGGTCCTCGTCGGGATCACCGACATCGTCGGGGGCCACGGGGATGGCATCGACGAGCGGGACGCCGCACTCGACGCACGACGACACCTCGTCCTCGAACTCGCTTTGGCACTGGAAGCAGTAACGCACAGCTCCATCGTCGCACGGCATCACGTGTTCTGCCGAGGGCGGGTACCCTCGGCTTTCATGACCGAACCAGAGACCCCCGATCGCAACCTGGCCCTCGAACTCGTGCGCGTCACCGAAGCGGCCGCAATGGCGGCATCGAGGTGGATGGGTCGGGGCGACAAGAACGGGGCCGATGGGGCAGCCGTGGACGCCATGCGGCGCGTTCTGGGGTCGGTCGCCATGGACGGCGTGGTGGTCATCGGCGAGGGCGAGAAGGACGAAGCGCCGATGCTCTACAACGGCGAACGCATCGGGAACGGCCAGCCGCCGCTGTGCGACATCGCCGTCGACCCCATCGACGGCACGACGCTCACCTCGCTCGGCCGTGGCAACGCGCTCTCGGTCATAGCCATCGCCGACCGCGGTTCGATGTTCAATCCCGGCCCGTGCGTCTACATGGACAAGCTGGCGGTCGGTCCTGAGGGGCGCGGAGTGGTGTCGATCGACCTCTCGGTCACCGAGAACCTTCGCGCCCTCGCCGCCGCCAAGGGCGTCGTCGTGCGCGACCTCACTGCGGTCATCCTGGACCGGGATCGCCACGCCGAGATCATCGCCGAGGTCCGGTCGGTCGGCGCCCGCATCCGGCTGATCCCCGACGGCGACGTAGCCGGGGCCATCTCGACCGCGTGGCCCGACAGTGGCGCCGACATCATGTTCGGCATCGGTGGTACCCCCGAGGGCGTGATCGCGGCCGCGGCGCTGAAGTGCATGGGCGGTGAGCTCCAGGGCCGCCTCTGGCCACGAAACGATGCCGAGAGGGCGGCAGCTACCGCCGAGGGCTACGACCTCGGCCGGACGCTCGAGGCCGACGACCTGGTGGCCACCGACAACTGCTTCTTCGCCGCCACCGGCATCACCGACGGCGAGTTGCTGAAAGGCGTGCACTACTCGGCCGCTGGAATCACGACCTATTCGCTCGTCATGCGGTCACGGTCAGGGACGGTCCGGGTCGTCGAAGCCCACCATCGGCCCGAGAAGTTCGACGCCTGACAGCGCCCGGGAGCGCGAGTCGTGAGGCGTCACCGCACGCGGCCAACGACGAGGTCGTCGTACAACCTCACCAGTCGCTCACCTATCCCGAACAGCGGCTCGGCGGCGTGCTCGGCCATGGCTGACGATCGGGCCGCGATTGCCGAGAGTGCCTGCCGGTGAGCAGCGAGCGCCAGCTCCTGGTGGCGCCACGGCATCTCGGCACGCAGCTCGTTGTCGCGATACGCGACGCGTTCGGGCAGGCTCGTCTCCCACTGGAGCTCCGCGAGTCGCTGGTGCTGAGCGTCGCCGCCGGCCTCCGCCAGCCAGGCCTTGCGATCTCGCCTCACGTCGTCGCCGGCTCTGCGTCGGCGATGTTCGGCGAGGGTTGACTCGACACCCTCGACCGTCGCGACCGACGGCGCCGTGCGGGCGAACGTGGCCACCACCTGGTGCGCGGCATCGAGCCTCCCGGCCAGCTGTTCGATCATGGCCGAACGCGCGACGGGCTCGGCCGCCGCGGCGGACCCAGCGCCCCACACCTCCTGGCGAACCCAGCCCTCGAGCTCGGATTCGAGCTGTCTCACGCGGCCTGCGACCTCGCCGACTCCGAGCGCCAGCTCGTCGACCGCGTCGCCGGTGGTCGCCAAGGCGCGCGGCCACAGGTTCTCGTGCCACAGCCGATCGGGATCGACCTCATGGGCTCGGGCGGGATCGCGAGCGGCGCCAAGGAGCGCGTCGCCGAGCTTGCGGAGGTAGTCGACGGTGGGCGCCGACCTCTCGACCACTCGGAGCACCCTCGCGGACGTTGTGCTCACCAGCGTCTCGATGTCGGTGGCGAATCGATCGGCGACGGACACCGGGTCCACGGGCGACTCCCCGCGTTACCAGCCGGGACGGGGCGCTCGGGTTGCCGGTCCGGGGCCGGCGACCGCCGAACCACCAGCCCGGCACACTGCCGCCTGCTGGGAACCGAGCAGCGACCGAATGGCCGCCAGGGCCAAGCGCCCGTTCGGTATCACTCTCAACAAGGCGCCGACCAGCAGCACGCCCCGAAGCGCTTGGGCGCGGGCCGCGCCGTGGCGCATTCGCTCGAGCTCGACGATGTTGCGCACCAGCAGCGAGTACAGCCGGTGGTTCGAGTGCAGCTCGCCACCCTCGTGTACAACCTCGGCCGCCGCCACGTAGCGGACTCGAAGCCCGGCGTCGATCACGCGAAGTTGATAGTCGGTCTCTTCGACGTACAGAAACAGGTGCTCGGCCCATCGACCGACGCGTTGGAGGCAATCGCCGCTCATCGCTACGAAGGCTCCGGTCCCCCACACGACGTCGGCGTCTCGGTCGTACTCGCTCGGGTCGTGGATGATCTCGCTGAGCGCCGACGAACGGGCCGTGAAACGCTGGCCCAACGTCGCCTCGGCGGCTTGGCGCAGGAAGGTCGGGTGCCGACGTAGCGAGTGGTTGAGGGTTCCGTCGCCCTCGAGAAACTTCGGTACGACGACACCGACAGTGGGATCCTCGAGGGCGTGGAGTAGCACGGCGACCGCGTCGGGACGAGGCCGGCAGTCCGGGTTGACGATGAGGGCCGGCCCATCGGCTCCGACCTTGTCGATCGCACAGTTGAAGGCGCCGGCGTAGCCCCGGTTGCCTCCGCACTCGACCAACTCGGCCCACGGGGCCTCGTCGCGAACGATCTGCGTCGAGTCATCGGACGACGCGTTGTCGGCGATGACGAGCCGCCCGCCGACCGGCTCCAGCGCGGCTCGCATCGCCGGAAGGAACTCCGGAAGATGACGAGCCGAGTTGAACGTGACCGCTACCGCGACCGGCGATCGTTCAGCCATCGGTCCGCGGCTCGCGGCGCCGGCCTGGGACATCGGTGAGGGACGGCACAACCGGAATGTACCACGCACCGAAGTCGATCCCCGAGGCCCTCCCTCCACTTTCCGGCGCACGTTCTCCATTTGACGAGGGAGCGCAGCTCCCCGGATGCCGACGGGGTCTGGGGGCGCGTAGCCCCCAGCGACGACATTGATGTAACAATCCGCGTGTGGATACCGACGACTTTCGTATCGCTCCGGGTTCGGAGGTCAGGCTGGGCGAGCGCAAGACCGATGATCACGGCGAGCTCGAACGCCACGAGGCCGAGAAGGCAACAGCCGAACTCAACGGGCACCTCGAACGGCTACAGGAACTGCTCTACGCGGAGAGCCGGCATCGCGTGCTCGTCGTCCTGCAGGCCATGGATGCCGGCGGCAAGGACGGCACGATCCGTCACGTCTTCGACGGGGTCAACCCCGCCGGTGTCCGTGTGGCGAGTTTCAAGCAGCCGACTCCCGCCGAGCTCGCCCACGACTACCTGTGGCGAGTCCACTCCCACGTCCCCGGCTCGGGCGAGCTGGTGATATTCAACCGGTCGCACTACGAGGACGTGCTCATCGTCCGCGTCGACGAGCTGGTGCCCGCCGGGCGCTGGAAAAAGCGCTACCGCCACATCGTGGACTTCGAGCGACTGCTGGCCGACGAGGGCACCACGATCGTCAAGCTCTTCCTGCACATCTCCAGAGTCGAGCAGAAGAAGCGGTTCGAGGACCGGCTATCGGACCCGACCAAGCAGTGGAAGTTCTCGCACGGCGATCTGGCGGTTCGGGAGCGATGGGACGACTACCAGGATGCGTACGAAGACGCCATCCGGGAGACCAGCACCGCTTGGGCGCCCTGGTACGTGATCCCCGCCGACAAGAATTGGTACCGCAACCTCGTGGTGTCCCAGATCCTCGTCGACACGCTCGAGGGCCTGGACATGTCCTATCCCGAGCCCGACGGGGACCTATCCGGCTTGGTGATACCCGACTGAGGCCGCTCGGCGCGGGTCAGTGGCCAGCGCCGGTGCCGGTCGCCGCGCCAGCAGCTGGTCCGCCGGCGACGCGCAGCCGAAGCGTGGCCCGGTCGAGCGCTCCCGCAGCCACCACGTCTTCAGGGTTGGTGGCGAGAGCGGCCTGGGCGGCGTCGCGCGCCGCGGTCGCTCGGTCGACGTCGATGTCCCCGACCCGCTCCGACACGTCGGACAGGATCGTCACCTTGTCCCCCGACACCTGCACGAAGCCGCGGTGCACAGCGAATACGTCGGCACCGTCGGACCTCAGGACGCGGGCTTCCCACACCTGGAGCAACCCGATGAACGGGACGTGACCGGGCTGGAACGCGATGTCGCCGCCCTCGACGGTACGCACGACCACCATGTCGGCCTCACCCGAGTAGCTGATCGCTTCGGGCGACACCACCTCGACCTGCAGGACTCCCATACGACCTCCGTTCGCGTTGACTGTTGCTCGCCTTCTCGCTCGCGGCGTTCGGCGATCTAAATCTGGTTCGCCTTCTCGCTCGCGGCGTTCGGCGATCCAATCCTGGTTTGCCTTCTGCTCGCGGCGTTCGGCGAAGGGCGACCTCCAGGTTTACGCCTGGAGGTCTTTGGCTTTGCGGATGGCGTCGTCCGCGCCGCCGACCATGAAGAACGCCTGCTCGGGCAGGTGATCGAGCTCACCCTCGACGAGCTTCTCGAACGAGTCGACGGTTTCGTCCATGGGGGTGAACACGCCGGGCAACCCGGTGAACACCTGGGCCACGAACATCGGCTGCGACAAGAACCGCTGGATCTTGCGAGCCCGGGACACCGTGATGCGGTCGATCTCGGAGAGTTCATCGAGACCCAAGATGGCGATGATGTCCTGCAGCTCCTTGTAGCGCTGCAGGATCTCCTGAACCCTCCGGGCGACGTTGTAGTGGCGGGCGCCGACGACCTCGGCGGCGAGGATGGTCGACGTCGACGCCAGCGGGTCGACCGCCGGATAGATGCCGAGCGCAGCGATGTCGCGCGACAGCTCGGTGGTCCCGTCGAAGTGGGTGAACGACGTGAACGGGGCCGGGTCGGTGTAGTCGTCGGCCGGCACGTAAACGGCCTGGAGCGACGTGATCGAGCGACCCCGAGTCGACGTGATGCGCTCTTGGAGCTGGCCCATCTCATCGGCCAGCGTGGGTTGGTAACCCACCGCCGACGGCATGCGGCCGAGCAACGTGGAGACTTCGGAGCCGGCCTGGACGAACCGGAAGATGTTGTCGATGAACAACAGCACGTCCTGGTTCTGGACGTCCCGGAAGTACTCGGCCATGGTGACGCCGCACAGACCCACACGGAGGCGCACGCCGGGCGGCTCGTCCATCTGGCCGAACACGAGAGCGGCCTTGGACAGCACCGGCGTGACGCCGTCGCCCATGACGGTCTCGCCCATCTCCTTGAACAAGTCGGTGCCCTCGCGGGTGCGCTCACCCACGCCGGCGAACACCGACACCCCGCCGTGGTTCGTGGCCACGCGGGTGATCATCTCGGTGATGAGCACCGTCTTGCCCACACCGGCTCCACCGAACAGGCCGATCTTGCCGCCCTGCTTGTAGGGGGTCAGCAGGTCGATGACCTTGATGCCGGTCTCGAACATCACGGTGCTCGGCTCGAGGGAGTCGAACGACGGTGCCGGGCGATGTATCCCCCAGCGGGTCTCGACCACGGTGTCCGGAGCGTCGAGGCACGCGCCCATCACGTTCCACACGTGACCGAGCGTCACGTCACCGACCGGTACCTCGATGCCGTGACCGGTGTTGTGCACCACCGTGCCGCGGGTCAGGCCGTCGGTCGGCTTCATGGCGATGGCCCGGATGCGGCTATCACCGATCTGCTGGGCGACTTCAGCGGGCACTTCGACCTGCTGGCCGTCGACGGAGAACGAGAAGCGGACCTCGGTGTTGATCTCGGGCAGGTTCCCGGGCGGGAACTCGACGTCGACCACCGGGCCGGCGATGCCGACGACCCGCCCGTCCTTCAGCTCGGTAGCGGTGGCGCTCATGGCGTGGTGTCTCCTGGGGTTACTGGTGCGTCATCGACGACGTGGGCGTACGTGACCGGGGCGCGGTCGAGCGGTGTGACGGTCACGAGGCCGCCTCGACCGATTCGAGGAACTGGCTCAGCACCTCGGGTCCGGACCCGGCGTTCAGCGCTTCGGCACCACCGACGATCTCCATGATCTCGGTGGTGATGGCGTCCTGGCGAGCCTGGTTCATCTGGCGGCTGTACTTGGTGATCAGCTCTTCGGCGTTGTCCGTGGCCGCTTTCATGGCCCGCTGCCGGCTGGCGTGCTCAGATGCTGCCGATTCGAGCAGCGCTCCGAAGAGCCGAGCTTCGACGTAGCGGGGCAGCAGCGCTTGCAGCACCGCTTCGGGACTGGGCTCGAACTCGAAGCTCGCAATCGCCGTGGCATCGCCGTGGCCTCGTTCCGCGATGGTCTCGGTGCGCTCCAAGGGTAGGAATCGGCGCACCGCGACACGCTGGGTGCCCATCGAGATGTACTCGGTGTAGATCAACTCGATCCGGTCGAGCTCGCCAGCCGAGAAGCGGGCGATGACGTCTTCGGCTACCAGCCGGGCGTTCTCATACGTCGGCGTGTCGCTCATCCCCTCGTAGGACGAGTCGATGCGGTAGCCGCGGAACTTGAAGTAGTCCTTGGCCTTGCGCCCGATGAGGATGAGCGAGTAGTCGGCGCCCTCATGGGTCTGAGCGGCATTGATCTGGCGTTCGGCGGCCCGGATCACGTTGGTGTTGAACGGTCCCGCCAGGCCTCGGTCAGACGTCAGGGCCAGCACGCCGACGCGCTCGACCTTGGGCGCGGTCCGCAACAGTGGATGGTCGACGTTGGCGCCAGCCGCGGCGAGGTTCTCGATGACCGCGGTGATCTGGCGGGCGTAGGGCCGGGCCTCGCTGGCGCGTTGTTGCGCCTTGACGACGCGGGTGGCGGCGATCAGCTCCATGGCCCGGGTGATCTTCTTCGTCGACTGCACGCTGGTGATGCGTCGCCGAAGCGTTCTCTCCTTGGCGCCCGGCATCAGCCGTTCACTTCTGTGGTTGGGGCCGTGGGGCTCACGTCAACTCGTCCTTGTCCTGCCAGCGTCATCGACGGCCGCGACTCAATGGTCGCCGGTCGTGATGTCTTCCTCGGGCAACGTGACATCGCTGTCGACCAACGTCATCGACGTCCCACCGGGATCGGAGGCTTCGGGTTCGGCCGCGTCGCCGCGACTGGTCGTGAACTGCTCGGTAAAGGCTCTGATGGCGCCTGCGAAGGCGTCCTCGTCGCTGATGACACCCTTGGAGACGATGCCGTCGAGCAGGTCGCCGTGACGGGTCTGGACCCACTCGAGCAGCTCGCGCTCGAAGCGCTGAACGTCCTCGATCGGCACGCGGTCGAGGTAGCCGCGGGTTCCGGCGAAGATCGATACCACCTGATGCTGGACCTTCATGGGCGTGTTGACGCCCTGCTTGAGCAACTCGGTCAGGCGCAGGCCGCGCTCGAGTTGGGCTTTCGACAGCGCGTCGAGGTCCGAACCGAAGGCGGCGAAGGCCTGGAGCTCACGGAACTGCTGAAGATCGGCTTTGAGCGTGCCCACCGCCGACTTCATGGCCTTGATCTGGGCCGCCGACCCGACACGTGACACCGAGATGCCGACATCGATCGCCGGTCGCACACCGGACTTGAACAGGTCGTCCTGGAGGAAGATCTGCACATCGGTGATCGAGATCACGTTGGTGGGGATGTAGGCCGAGACGTCGCCCGCTTTGGTCTCGATGATCGGCAAGGCGGTGAGCGACCCCGCCCCGCGCTCATCGTTGAGTTTGGCGGCGCGCTCGAGCAGGCGGCTGTGGAGGTAGAACACGTCGCCCGGGTAGGCCTCGCGCCCGGGCGGGCGGCGTAACAACAGCGACATCTGCCGGTAGGCCTCGGCTTGCTTGGACAAGTCGTCGTAGATGGCGAGCGCGTGGCCGCCGTTCTCCATCCAGTGCTGACCCATGGCGCAGCCGGCGTAGGGAGCGATGTACTTGAACGGAGCCGGATCCGAGGCCGGGGCCACCACGACCACGGTGTATTCCATGGCGCCGTGCTGTTCGAGGGTGGCGACGGTCTGCGCGACGGTCGAGGCCTTCTGCCCGATCGCCACATAGATGCAGTTCACGCCTTGGCCGGCCTGGTTGATGATGGTGTCGATGGCGACAGTGGTCTTGCCGGTCTTGCGGTCGCCGATGATGAGCTCGCGCTGACCGCGTCCCACTGGGATGAGGGCGTCGATGGCCTTGATGCCGGTCTGCATGGGCTCGTGCACCGGCTGGCGACCGGTGATGCCAGGGGCCTGGATCTCCATGCGGCGGGGTTGGACGTTGACCAGCGGTCCCTTGCCGTCGATCGGCTCGCCGAGCGGGTTGACGACCCGGCCGAGCAGGCCATCGCCGACCGGCACCGACAGGATCCGTCCGGTCGCTTTGACCGCTTGACCCTCGGCGATGCCGTGCACCTCGCCGAGCACGACCGCGCCGATCGAGTCCTCGTCGAGGTTGAGGGCGAGCCCGACCGTGCCGTCCTCGAACTCCATCACCTCGTTCACCGCGCAATCGGGGAGGCCCGAGATACGGGCGATGCCGTCGCCGACCTCTTTCACCCGCCCGACGGTGCGCGCTTCGAGCGACGGTTCGAAGCCGTCCAGGTTTTTCTTCAGGACCGCCGCGATGTCAGCGGCGGAGAACGTTATTTCAGCCATGGTCCTCTCCGTGGTCCCTAGAGCCGGGCCTTGAGTTGGGCGAGTCTGGTGCGGACGCTGCCGTCGATGACGGTGTCGCCGACCGTGGCGACGATTCCCCCGAGCACCGAGGGATCGACGACCACCTTGAGGTTCACTTGCTTGCCCGTGGCGTTCGCCAAGGCGGCCGCCAGACGGGTCTTCTGATCGTCGCTGAGCTCGACCGCGGCGCGGACCTCGGCGACCTCGAGGTGCTTGGAGTTCGAGGCGCGCTGCACCAGGCGATCGATGATCGCCGGCAGGTCACGGCCGCGGCCCGAACCCACGACCAACGAGACGAGTTGCGCGGTGGTCGACGTGGTCTTGTCGCCGAGCAGGTCCTCGACGATGGCCTGCCGGCGAGACGCCGGGATCAACTCGTCGCTGAGAGCGTCGGATAGCGCGTCGGAGCCCTCGAGGCTTCGAGCGAACCGGAACAGCTCGTCTTCGACCTCGTCGAGGGTCCCCTCGGCTCGAGCGATCTCGAACAGCGCCCGGGCGTATCCGTCGATGCGATCTGCACTCACTTCGTCACCGCTTCCCTGTCGATGATGCCCGGCCGACCTTCTCGATGAAGGACTCGATGAGCGCCTGGTGGGTGGGGGCGTCGAGGTGCTCGGCCACGAGCGCGTCCATCGTGGCCACCGACACCCGGGCGATCTCGGCGCGCAGATCATCGCCTGAACGGCTCGCTATGAGAGCCAAGTCCGTCTCGGCCTTGGCTTCGAGGTCAGCGATGTCGGCAAGCAGTCGCGACCGACCGTCGCTGAGCACGTGCTCCGCAGATGCGTCGGCGTCGGCGAGCAGACGGGTGCGCTCGCCGTCGATGTCGCCTTTGGCTCCACGGATCTGTGCCGCGTCGGCATCGGCTAGTTCCAGGGCACCCGACGCATCGTCGAGCTGCTTTTGGATGCGGGCAGTTCGGTCGGCCATGGCCTTCTTTACGAACGGACCGGCCTTCCAGAACAGGAGGCTGAAGACGATGATCGAGGCCAGGCCACCGAAGTAGATCTCGTAGCCCTCGGGCCAGATCCACGAGTGCGTCCGCGAAGGATCCTCGGCCGCCAGGATGGGGGCGAGCAATCTCATGTGCCCGCTCCCACGGTCATGGCGCTCGACACTGCGCGCGCCACCGAATCCGCCGAAGGCGAGCGTTCGATGGCCAGCTCGGTCGCTCGGCCGGCTACCTCACCGACCGCCGCTTCGATCTGGCCGCGCGCCGCGGCCATCGCCGCGGCGGCCTCGGCCAGGGCGGCATTGCGGCGCTCGCCGATCCGGGAGTTCGCGGCGGCAACGGCCGCGGTCCGCTCGGCCTCGACGGTCTGGCGGGCCGCGTCGACCCTGATCGCGGCCTCGGCCTTGATGCCCGAGACTGCGGTCTGGTACTCGGCGACCTCGGCTTGGGCCGAGGCCCGCACGTCGTCGGCGCGCTCGATGTCCCCGCGGATCTTGCTGTACCGGGCGTCCATGCCCTGCTTCATGCGCGGGTAGAGCACCAGCCTCATGAGCACGGCGAACACGACGAACGCGCCGGCACCCCATGCCATCTCTTTGACTTCGGGCGCGATCGGGCTCGGGCCTTCGTCGAGGACCTCCTCGTGGGTGTCGCCCTCTTCGGCTTGAGCGAGGCGCACCACGAGGCCGTCCGCACCCGTACGGGTGACGATGACGGTGTTCATGGGTACCTCCTACAGGCCGAGCAGGATGAAGACGACGAAGCCGATGAGGGCCAGGGCTTCGGTGAACGCGATGCCGAGGAACATGGTCGTGCGGACCATGCCGGCCGACTCGGGCTGGCGGGCCATGGCCTCGATGGCCTTGCCCACCACGTAGCCGATGCCGATGCCCGGGCCGATCGCGGCCAGGCCGTAGGCGAAACCGGCGCCGATCGCCGCGTTGGCGGCCTTTTGGTCATCGGCGGTGACTCCGGCCTCTTCGGCCTGAGCGAGGATTCGCGCGATCGTTTGCATGATGTTGTGGTTCTCCCTGGTGGTGTCGGGTTGGAGATGGTTAGGAGGGGGTCTGGATCAGAGGGGGGATGATCAGTGCTCGGGGTGCGTGGCTGCGCCGATGAACACCGAAGTGAGGATCGTGAAGATGTAGGCCTGCAACAAGCCGACGAGCACCTCGAAGGCGGTCAGGAACACCAGCATGAAGAACGGGAGGATCGTCAGAGGCTTGAGCATCAGTTGCTTGGTCTCGGCGAAGAGCAACGCGTTCGACAGCAGCGCGAAGGTCACGAGCAGCATGTGGCCGGCGAGCATGTTGGCGAAGAGACGCACGGCGAGCGAGAAGGGCCGCAACACGATGTTCGACAAGAACTCGATCAGCCCCACGAGCGGGCGCAAACCGATCGGCACGCTGTGCGGCCAGATCATGCCGGTGATGTATTTGATGCCGTTGTGCTTGAAGCCGGCCACGTTGTACATCACCCAGACCACCAGGGCCAGGAAAAAGGGAATGGCCATGCGGGCGGTGGCGGGCATCTGGAGGATGGGAATGATGCCGGGCAAGTTGCAGAGGTAGATGAAGACGAACAACGACAACAAGAACGGCGACCAGCCGAGGCCCGACGGTCCCATGGTGGGCAGGACGATCTGATTCTCGACGAACTCGACGCCGGTCTCGGCCAGGTTGCGGACGCCGGTCGGTGCCTTCAGCGGATCCTTCCGCAACGCCAGCAGGAAGATGGCCGACCCGATGACGGCGGCCAGGCACGCGATGATGCCGATCTTGTTGAAGCTGGTGAAGACGTCACGCCACCGGATCAACTCGTTGATCGGCGGAAATTCAAGAGCGAGCATCGTCTTTGATTCCTCGGTTGATCGGGACTCGATTGGGTTTCAGGCCCGGGAAGGCCAAGGAGGCGGACACGTAGCGGATCTCCCAGATCAGGAGCCCGAGGTGGGTCGCGATGATCGCGGCGCCGAGCGCCGGACGCGAGATCCACGAAGCGTCGCTCACGACGAGCACCGCCGCCATGATCAGCGCCAGTCGCGCGAGGTAGCCGAAGAGGACCGCGCCCATCATCAGCCCGAGCGAGATGCGCGCCGACCACGTCAACAAAGCGGCCGACAGGGCGAAGTTGACGAGCACTAGGACCAAGCCGTAGCCCGCACCAGCCGCCCCGGACCAGCCCCACACCATGGCGCAGACGCCCACCAACAGTGGCGAGACCATGAGCCCCCGGCGGGCCAGGTCGCGGGAGATCTCGCTCTCCGGCGACGGACCGTCGAGATGCACAGGGGCGAGCGTGGTCATCGGATTCGTTCGCTCTGGGACTGGTGCTCGCGTACGGCGGCGTCGAATGCGTACCAGGCCCGGGCGAACTGGCCCACGAAACCGAGCACCACGAAGACGATCAGCAGCCAGGGCGTCGTGCCGGCCACGCCGTCGAGCATCCAACCCGACAGCATGAACACCACGACGACGCCGGCGAACTCGAGCCCTTTGGCCGCGCTCGACCCACCCGCGGGCGTGGAGGTCGGGGACTTAGGAGGAGAGAGCTGCACGGACAACCTGTCGGGCCCAGCACACCGCTCACGCGCGGCCGCTGAATATCGGGGCGCACTCTAGGCGCCGCGGATGCGGCCAGCCAACCTGAGGGGTGCCGATGTGACGCCTGTCCGGCACCGGGTCACCCGTCGCCGCCATTCGTCTCGGGGCCCGACCGGCCGCTACGGGCGGACGACCCGGCACCTTGGAACCCGAGGCGGGCCAGGGACCGTGCCACGGACCACGATTCCCAGACCAGCAGCCCGAGATGGCTGAGGATGATGGTGAGCCCGAGCGGGACGAGGTCGATCCAGTTCCGGTCCCGGACCAACGTGACGGCGACGAGAATCACGCCGAGCCGGACGAGGAACCCGAACAGCACCGCCGCGCCCACGAGGCCCGCCGAGCGTCGGGCCGCTCGGTCGATCATTCCCGCCGCCAGCACCGTGTTCACGACGACGATGGCGAGGCCGTAGCCGACCGACAGGGCGCCGTCGGTACCCCAGAGCGCAGCACCGACCGCCACGAGGACCGGCACGACGTACACCCCGCGACGGGCCAGACCGGCGGCGACCGCGAGGGCCGGAGGGGGGCCGTCGGAAAGCTCGCTCACGTCGTCGTCTCGCGTGCTGACCGCCCCGCCGGCCGCTTCTCGGCCAGCTTGTCGAGAAGCAGCGCCCGAATCGTGGAGTCGGTCGCCACCACCACGACGCCGGCGATCACCGAGCCGATCGAGCCCCAGATCGCGACCCGAAGAAGCGAGCTCTCGACGAGGTCGCCGGTCGTCCATCTGACCGCGGATGCCGCGCCGAAGATCAGGGAGCCCATGATCATCCCGTACCCGACCGGGCTAAGCGCCCGCCGGATCGGCACGTCGGCGTAGCGATGGAGGAACGCTAGCGACAGCGGCGCCATCACCAGCACCTCGATGGCGAGCCGAACGAACGCCACGATGAGCGCCTTGTGCTCGACGCTTTGGCCCACCCCGAGCGGTAGGCCGATCGCCACCGCGGCGATCGCGCCCAAAGCCGCGTAGAGCGTGAGCGCCGCTAGCCGGAACGGCTTACCGGTCGCCTGCAGCGTTGGGGTCACCATCAACCCGAGCGGCCGGAACAGCGCCGTGATACACAGCACGCGGATGGCCGGCACGGCCGCCTCGAAGTCCTCGCCTAACAGCGCGGCGATGTCGGGGGCGACGATGGCGCCCACGCCGGCCACGGCCGCGCCGACCATGGCGATAATTCGGAGGAACCACTCGAATCGCAGGAGAAACCCCTGCCGGTCGTCGTGCAGCGCCGACAGCGCCGGAAGGCTCACGGCCTGGATGCCGGTCACCGCGATCGTGACGCCTTGGTCGATAAGGCGCGACGCGGCCTGGAACACACCCACCGCCGCGATCCCGAGCACCGCTCCCATCACCGGCGTTTCGATCCGCAGGTACACGAATGTCGTGAGGGACGCGAGGAACGTACCCGCCGAGAAACCGAGGAGACTTCTGACGGCCTGGCGGGTGATGCCGCGCGACGGCCGCCACGTGGTGATGCGCCACACGAGCACGCTGTCGAGCCCGGCGATCAGAAGCTGCTGAACGACGAGCGCCCACGCCCCCGCCCCGGTCAAGGCCATCACGACGGCCACGACCGACGCGATAAGGATCGTCGCCGAGGTCCGCAGGCCGAGCTCGCGGAATCGCATTTCGCGCCGGAGAAGCGCATCGGGCACGAGGCTCACGCCCCGCAGCACGAGCACCAGGCACAAGGCGCGCAGTTGGTTCTCGATCGCGGGAGCGTCGTTGAGGTCGGCGAGGAACGGCGCGAGCACGAACATTACGAGCGCGGTCGCTATCGAGAATCCGTTGAGCAGCCAGAACGCCGAGCGAACTTCGGGCTCGGTCAGGATCGGCCGCTGGATGATCGCCGCCTCGAGCCCCTGTTTCTGGACGAGCTCGGCCAGAATTATGAACTGTATGGCGAGGGTGACCTCGCCGAACTCCTCCCGCCCGACCATGGCGGCGACGAGGAAGACCACACCGAGACCGCTGAGGATCCGGCTGCCGTCGGAGAAGAACGACCACCCGATCGCCCTGAGGTGACCCCGGCCGGACCGCTCGGTGTCGTGGCGCGAGACCTCCGACGCCGTCACGGGCCGTACTCGTAGGGCACGATCGTCCCCACCGGCGCCGTTTCGTGGTGGCGGGCGACCTCGGCGAGGCGCTGTCGCCGAGGCTCGGCCCGCGGGCCGGCCGCGAGTCCGACCGCCTCGAGGATGGTGTCGATGCGGTGCAGGTGATCGTGGCGACGGAGCGACTCGACCACGTTTCGCCGCGACGCGGCCGCTAGACGGTCGGGCTGATCCAGCAGGTCCTGCACGATCTGGCCGGCATCGGGCTCGTCGAGCGACATAGATATGTGCGAGTCGGCCCAGCCGAAGTTCGCTTCCATGCCCGGGAGTTCGGATTCGAGCCCGACCAGGACCGCTCCCGCTGCCGCCGCCTCGAAGTAGCGGGGCGGCGTCGAGTATTGGAACGAGGTCTCGGCCGGGTCGCTCCCGACACCCCTATTGCTGATGGCGATCGACGAATGCCCGAGCATGTCCGCCATCAGCGAGCGGTGTTGACCGAAGTCTCTGACCGGTCCCGGCTTCATCGAGTCGAAGTAGTAGAGCCGCGACGTCCTCCGGGACCAGTCGTAGAGCGCCTGGTGGGTGACTTCGGAACGGCGACCGATGTTCATCACCGCGATCGGCCGCGGCCCACCGACGACCTTGGGCGCGAACCGCAGAGCGTCGACCGAGAACGGCAAATAGGTCACCGGTACCCGCAACGAGCTCTGCCATGCCAGGGCCGTGTCCTCCATTCCGAGGAATACGGCATCGAAGCGATCGAACAGCGAGACGACACCGGCAAAGTGGTCGAAATGGTCGATGTACAGCTCTTCGAGATAGCAGATCGACTTGTCCGCCCACCTCGACAAGTCGCCGAGCGACAACACGACGTTCACGTCCTGCGGGAGCTGGCAGCGCACGATCAGCAGGTCGGCACGGTCCGTCGCGCGGGTCGGGCGTCGGTAGGACCGCGGCCCGGCCAGACGACCCCCGGTCCGGCGCTGGACGAGACTGCCGATTCGCTGCAGCCCAGCGCCGAATCGGCCTCGTTCCGGCAGCACCATCGTCGCCGCGCTCACCTCGGCCACGACGTCCTCGAACTCGTAGCCGCCGCACCGGAACGGCTCAGCGCTCGAGCCACGGCGCGAGATCACGACGATGCTGGGGTCGGTTCCTGCATTCCGCACCGGCACATTCTCGCAAGCGATCCCACCATTCGCTATGGGCATGGCGACCCTGCACCCGCGCCGAAACGCACCCGTCAGCGCATCGACGTGGCGATGGTGACCATCGGGAAGGCCTCGAGCACCGCCCGCCGCCGCATGACCGACTCGTACTCCTTCGCCAGCTCCGCCAACAGGCCGTTGACCTCGAACCCGAAACCGTCGATCTCGGCCACCGGCGTGAGGTCAGAGATCGTCCCGGCCAGGCCGCATTCGTCAGCCACGAGCAACTCGCTTCGGTCGATGGGACGCCGCTCGAAGGCGATGCCGTCGCGCCGGCAGATGCCCTCGATCACGTCGATGGTGAGACTTTCGAGCGTGCCTTCGCTCGCCGGAGGCGTGACCACCCCACCGTCGCGCACCATCAAGATCGCCGACCCGGTTCCTTCCGCCACCCGCCCGGCGCTGTTGAGCAACACCATGTCGTCATACCCCCGGCGGTTGCCTTCGATCCGGGCCAGCCGCGCCACCGAGTAGTTCGCGGTCGACTTGGCTCGATACGGCAGCGACACATCTTCGCTGCGACGCCACGTCGAAACCCCGAGGCGCATGGGCTCCGGACGACCTTTGGTCTGCTTGAAGGCGGTGATGATCAGGTCCGCGCGGGTCCCCTCGCCCCAGTGACCGTCGATGACGTAGAGAGTGGTCCGAAGCCACAGATCCGCTTCGGGCACGAGCAGGTGCGAGGCCAGCTCGGAGCAGGCCCCGAGGTAGTGCGCGTAGTCGAACTCGATCGGGATCTCGAGCAGCCGAGCCGAGCGGCACAACCGCCGGTAGTGCAGCTCGGGTACCCGCAGCGCGAACTCCGCGCCGTCGTCGTCCCAGTAACCCTTCAGGCCCTCGAAGATGCTGAGGCCGCGCGTCAGCGCTTCGGCCGAAATGTGGATCTTGATGTCCGCGTATGGCTGGATGCCCCCGTCCGCATAGGCCACGGATGGGGTCTGGAGCTGGGATAGCGACGCCTTGTGCGCCATGTCAGTGCCTCACTTTGCTGGGGGATTGCGCATCGCTGCGCGGAAGATCCATGGCGTCGAGGAGCCGGTCGGCCAACACCAGATCCCGGGGTTCGACGATGTGGATGGACCACCGGTCACCCGCAACCGCGACCACCCGCCCGCCCTCGGCCTGTACCGCGAGCGTCTCTTCGACGTAGGCGGCTCCTACCCCGGCGATCGCGCTCCTCAGAGCCGAGGCACGAAAGGCGAACGGCGATTGGGCGATGCCCATACCCTCGCGACCCAGGTGCTCGAGGCGACCATCGACGACACGCTTGATCGTGTCGGGGGTCTCCCACACCGGCAACGCGCCGTCGGCACCCGCCAAGACCGCCGCGACGACGGAGCCGACGACACTTGGCGTGGCGAGCGGGCGGACCGAGTCGTGCACGATCACGACGTCATGGTGCGAGGGCACAGCCTCGAGACCGCGGGCGACCGACCCCACCCGGCTGTCGGATCCGGTCACGGCCGTCACGAAGTCGGCGCCCGTCCAGTGGTGACCCGCCGGCACGACCACCACGACGGTTGAACACCAGGGAGCGATCAAGTCGATCGCCCGATCGACGAGCCGGCACCCGCCGAGGCGCTCGAACTGCTTGGGTAGCCCGAACCGACTGCCCGACCCGGCCGCGAGGACGACCCCCGCAGTCCGAGCGACGACATCGGGTTGCGGCACGATGCCGCTCACGGCGCGCACGCGGTGGCCGGGAGCGGTACCCGTTCGGCGACTCGGGCGGAGCGGACGCGATGCACGGGACACGTTGCCATGTGGGGCTTCATCGGTGTCGTACCTCGACTGGTCGGCGCCGCCGAGACGCTCGTTGCGTCATCGCACCCACGGTAGGGATCGCCCCGACCGTTTCGACAGGGACGACCGACCCATTGTGGTCGTGCCGAGCCGCCGATCACCGAGATGCTCCGCCTCGCTCGGACGCACCCAATCCGTTGCGACCGCGCCGGAGGGTCACGCCGGGCAGGAACAAGGTGAACAGCATCAAGGCCAACGCCGCGATGGCAGCCGGCACGAACGCGTCGCTCTCGCCGGAGAAGATCGGAAACAAGACCAGCGCCGACAACAGCGCGGTCCACGTCCACAGGATCAACACCGTGCGCAGATGGCCGTGACCGAGGCGCATGAGCCGGTGGTGCAGGTGCTCACGATCGGGTGTCGCCACGCCACGCCGACGCACGGCTCGCCGCGCGATCGCGAACACCAGGTCGAGCAGCGGCACCCCGAGCAACACGAGGGGGATGGCGATCGGGGCGAAGAAGAAGAACGACTGGCCGCTGAAGTCGTTCTCCGAGCGGCCCCCCACCGAGATCGTCGATGCCGCCATGAGCAGCCCGAGCAGCAGCGAACCCCCGTCGCCCATGAAGATCCGCGCTGGGTGGAAGTTGTGCGGAAGGAAACCGGCGCACAACCCGATGGTCACAGCGGCGATCAGCGCGCCCGGGTTCCCGGCGAGCAGCACGTCCTCGTCGAGCAGCTTCATGGTGTAGATCCAGAACGTCGTGGCGGCAATGGCCACGATGCCCGCGGCGAGACCGTCGAGCCCGTCGATCAGGTTGACCGCGTTGGCGATGACCACGACCCACACGACGGTGAGCAACGCCGAGTCCTCTGGCGACAGCCACACCAGCTCGACGAACGGGATGCGGAAGTAGAGGAGGCTCACGCCGGCGACCGACAGCACGCTCGCCGCCAGCACCATGCCGGCCGTCTTCGCCGGAGCTGACACCGGCCGCAGGTCGTCGAGGAGCCCGACCGAGAACATGACCGCCGATGCCACGGCCAGGCCGATCAGATCGGTCGGCGTGACGAATAGCTCATCGAACGCCGGGAGCCGCCACGCGACGACCAAGGCGACGAGCAGGCCGACGAACATCGCCGCGCCACCGACGGCGGGAACGGGCGCGGTGTGCACGTGCCGGTCGTTGGGAATCACGACCGCTCCGAAACGGACCGCCGTGCGCCGAACGACCGGCGTGAGGACGAACGTGACCGCGGCCGCCACTCCCATCACGATCAGGTAGTCGCGGACCGCAGGCACGATCGAAGTTCAGCTGGGGTACGGGGTGTAGCGAGCGCACAAAGCGTGTACGGCGTTGCGGACCGCGGCCAGTTCGGCATCGTCGTCGCGACCTCGCAGGGCCCGCCCTATCAGCTCGGCGACGATCGCCATGTCGTCGATGGTCATGCCCTGGGTCGTGACGGCCGGGGTGCCGATCCTCACGCCGCTGGTGACGAACGGCGACCGCGGATCGTCAGGGACCGTGTTCTTGTTGAGGCTGATCCCGGCCCGATCGAGGGTGGCCTGGGCGTCCTTGCCCGACAGGTCGGCGTCGAAGGTCCGCAGATCGACGAGCATCAGGTGGTTGTCGGTTCCGCCTGAGACCAGGCGAAACCCGAGCGAGCCGAGCGACCCGGCCAGCGCCTGAGCGTTGGCGACTATGCGGCGGGCGTAGTCGCTGAACTCCGGCTGAGCGGCCTCGTGGAACGCCACGGCCTTGGCGGCGATCACGTGGTCGAGGGGGCCGCCCTGGAGACCGGGGAACACCGCTTTGTCGATCTTGGCACCGAGCTCGGCGCGGGCGAGGATGCAGCCGCCGCGAGGGCCGCGGAGGGTCTTGTGGGTCGTGAAGGTCACGACGTCGGCGAACGGCACGGGGTTCGGATGGGTGCCGCCCGCTATGAGCCCGGCGATGTGGGCGGCGTCGAACATCACCAGGGCCCCAACCTCATCGGCGATCTCCCGCAGTGGCGCCGGCTCGATGATCCGGGGATACGCCGTGGCCCCGGCCACGATCAACTTGGGCCGGTGCTCGCGGGCCAGGTCGCGGATCTGGTCGTAGTCGATGCGCTCGTCGCTGGGCGTGACGCCGTATGGAATGAAGCGGTACAGGCGCCCGCTCACGTTGACGGGCGAACCGTGGGTGAGGTGGCCGCCGTGATCGAGGCTCATGCCGAGCACCGTGTCCCCGGCGTCGAGCAATGCCAGGTAGACCGCCACGTTGGCGTTGGCGCCCGAATGGGGCTGCACGTTGGCGTGCTCGGCGCCGAACAACGCGCAGGCACGGCGACGGGCCAGGTCCTCGATCTCGTCGATGACCTCGTTGCCTCCGTAATACCGCTTGCCCGGATAGCCCTCGCTGTACTTGTTGGTCAGCACCGACCCGGTCGTCGCGATGACCGCCGGCGACGCGAAGTTCTCGCTGGCGATCAGCTGCAACGTGGTGTTCTGACGGTCGACCTCGGCCGCCACCAGCGCAGATACCTCGTGGTCGGCGGCGGGCCAAGGCACAGGGGCACTCCTCTTAGGGGGAACCCGCCGAGGCTAGCGCCTGACTTCCCGGTCGACCGTCGCGGCCGAGCTACCTCAGTCCCACACCCGCCATGGCGCGTCGCCACCCGGTCGACCGTCGCGGCCGAGCCGCCTCAGTCCCACACCCGCCATGGCGCGTCACGCCTATCCCAGAGGTTGTTCAGCTCCACGTACTCGCGGTAGGTGTCCATGCCGCGCCAGAACCCGTCGTGGATCTGGTAGCCGAGCTGGCCGTCGGCCACCAGCTTCTGAAGGGCGTTCGATTCGAGCATGCCCGAATCGTCATCGACATAGTCGAGGAAGTCGTGCCGGAACACGAAGAAGCCGCCGTTGATGTGACCCTCGCTCAGCTCCGGCTTCTCGGCGAAGGAAACCACTCGCGGCCCCTCCATGCGCAGCTCACCGAACCGCGACGTCGGTCGGACGGTCGTGACCGTGCCGAGCAGCCCGCTGTCGGCGTGGTGTCGCAGCAGATCGGTGAGGTCCACGTCGGCCAGACCATCGCCATAGGTCAAACAGAAGTGCGGTTCGTCGAGGAACTCCCGAACCCTGGACAACCGCCCGCCGGTCAGCGTTTCGAGACCGGTGTAGACGAGACTGATCTCCCAGTCTTCGGCGCCGAACCCCCCGCGGAACGTCGGCTCGCCGGGGTCCTGCAGGTTCATCGTGAAGTCGCTGAGCTGGTACCGGTAATTGAGGAAGAACTGCTTGATCGTCCAGTCCTTGTAACCGAGGCACAGCACGAAGCGCCGGAAGCCGTGGTGGGCGTAGATCTTCATCAGGTGCCACAGGACCGGTTTGCCGCCGACATCGATCATCGGCTTCGGCAATGACTCCGACACCTCCCTGATGCGTGTGCCCTGGCCGCCGCACAAGATCACAACCGGGGTCCGGGCAGGGTCGATCACGTCGTTCGCCACGGCCGCGAGAGTACCGGCCCAAGCCGGATCGACCCTGGTCCGAACGACCCATTCGGGACGGGCGTCAGAGGGCGTCGAGCTTGGCGACCCGGGCGGTGTGTCGACCGCCCTCGAAGTGGGCGTCGAGCCACGCATCGAGCGCCTCGCGGGCCACCTCTGGCCCGATCAGCCGCTCTCCGAAACAGACCACGTTGGCGTCGTTGTGCTGGCGGGCCAGCCGCGCCGAGGTCACGTCGTGCACCGTCGCGGCGCGCACGCCATGCACCTTGTTCGCCGCCATGGCTATGCCGATGCCGCTGCCGCACACGCACACGCCCAAATCGGCTCGACCCTCGGCTACGGCACGACCGACCGCCTCGCCGAAGTCCGGGTAGTCGACGCGCTCGGTGTCGTGGGCGCCGAGATCGACGACGTCGATGCCGCGCTCGGCGAGTCGGGCGGCCAACTGCTGTTTCAGACCGAACCCGGCGTGGTCGGCTCCGACGGCGATACGAGTCACCGCCCGACTCTACCCGCGGCCGGTCAGCTCGATCGGGCGATCAGCACCCGATCGAGACCGGCGAGGTCGGGTTCGACGCGCCGGTCGGTGTACCCCGCCCGGTCGGCCCGCTCGACCGCGGCGGCACCTTGTTGCCAACCGATCTCGAGTATCAACAGCCCGCCGGGCACCAGCCACTTCCGGGCGCCGTCGACGAGGTGCTCGATGGCGTCGAGGCCGCTGTCGCCGCTGACCAGGGCGTCGAGGGGCTCCCACTCGCGGACCGACGGCGGAAGCGGCTCGTGCGCACCGATGTACGGCGGGTTCGACACGACGACGTCGAGCGAGCCGCGCAGGGCCGGGGGTAAAGCGTCGAACCAGGGTCCGTGGTGGAGCGACACTCGCGTCGCCGGTCGACCCAGCCCGGCCAGGTTGGCCCGGGCGACCGCGAGGGCGTCGAGAGACAGGTCGGTCGCCCACACCGTCGCGTCGGGGCACTCGACGGCGACCGACAGGGCGATCGCTCCGCTCCCGGTCCCGAGGTCCGCGACCCGGGGCCCCGGGTGCCCCGCGAGGGCGGCAACGGCGTGACCGGCGACCACCTCGGTCTCGGGCCGCGGGATCAGGACTCGCCGGTCCACCGCCAGGTCGAGCGTGCGGAACGGCCATCGGCCGAGCACGTACTGGATCGGTTCGCCGTTCACCCGGCGGGCGACCATGGCGTCGAAGTAGGCGAGGAGCCTCTGGGTCACCGCGTCGTCGAGGCTGTCGCCTAGCGCCGCACCCTCGTGACCCGACGCCTGCTCGACGATCCACCGGGCCTCGATCTCGGGCCGCTCGGCGGTGCCGGAGAGGGCCCGAGTCGCCTCGGCCAGCGCCTCGCGCCAGATCACGGGAACCCGATCACATCCCCGCGACGTCGCGCAGCTGCTCGTCGCGCTCGGCGAGCATGAGGGCGTCGCTGACCTCGTCGAGCTCGCCGGCCAGGACCCGATCGAGCTTGTATAGGGTGAGACCGATCCGGTGGTCGGTGAGCCGGTTCTCCTTGAAGTTGTACGTGCGGATCTTCTCGGATCGGCCGCCGCCGCCGATCTGGCCCCGCTTGCTCGCCGACGCCTCGGCGCTGTGGCGATCCTGCTCCAGCTTCAGCAATCGCGCCCGCAAGACCTGGAGCGCCTTGGTCTTGTTCTGCAACTGGCTCTTCTCGTCCTGCATCGACACGACCAGGCCGGTCGGCTTGTGGGTGATGCGCACCGCGGAGTCGGTGGTGTTCACCGACTGACCCCCGGGGCCCGACGAGCGGTACACGTCGACCTGGAGGTCGTTCTCGTCGATCACCACCTCGACCTCGTCGGCCTCGGGCAACGCGACCACGGTCGCCGACGAGGTGTGGATGCGGCCCTGCGACTCGGTCACCGGGACGCGCTGCACGCGATGCGGGCCGCCTTCGTGCTTCAGGTGGGCCCAGGCATCGGATCCCCGGACGACGAACGCCACTTCGGTGAAGCCGTCACGCTCGCTCGGCGAAGCGCCGAGCATCTCGACCTGCCAACCCTCGCGCCGGGCGTAGGCGACGTACATGTCGTACAGGTCACGCGCGAACAGGTTGGCCTCCTCCCCACCCTCGGCGCCCCGGATCTCGACTATCACGTCCTTGCCGTCGTTGGGGTCCCGCGGGAGCAACAGCAACTTGAGACGGTCGTCGTGCCCGGTGATCGCCCCGGTGATCTCGGCGATCTCGTCCTCGAGCAACGGCCGATCGTCCCCCGTCGCCTCGGCCAGCATCTCCCGCGCCACCACCAGGTCCTCGCGGGCGCCGTTCAGGTCGCGCCAGGCGGTGACCACATCGGACAGCTCGCGGAAGCGGCGATGCACAGCCTGGGAACGGGCTCGATCACCGACCACCGCGGGGTCGGCCATCTGCACGGTGACGTCCTCGAGCTCCCGCTCGAGCGACGCCATCCGATCGTCGAGCGATGACATGGCTCAGAGGCTACGGCGCCGGCCTGTCGCTCGTCTTGGGCGGTACACCTAGGGGGCGAGCCGATAGCCGAGCCCTCCAATGTGAGCGACGACTACGGCAGCCAGGGGGTGGCCAGACCGATGACGTCGGCCGGACGATCGAGCAGACCGGCGAGCGAGATGAGTGCCGGCCCAACGTCGCGTTCGGGCACGGCGATCACGATTCGGGCCGGGTGGTGGCGCGTGGCCAGGTCGGCGGCATCGGGCACCGCTTCGAGATCCATGCCCACCGCGCACACCACGAGGACCGACTCCCCCGACATCGAGTCGCCCACCGCCGGCGCGGTCGACGGGTCGCGCAGATTGCTCCGGGCCCGGGCCGGCTCGACCGGAGCGAGCCGGCGGCAGCCGACCATGCCGGGATCGTCCACGAGCACCGAGCGCAGCCACCGGTCCCGAGCCAGACGGTTGATCGCATGGGGGGCGGCGCCAGGGTGACGGACGGCTGTGACCTGGTCGACGACCGACGCCAGCGTGGCCTCGGGGGCCCGGCCGGCGTTGAGGAGCTCGCCGGCCTCGCGGTCGAAGCGGCCGATGCCGACCGACAGGCGGGGGTGTCCCGAACCCGGTTCGGGTACGTACCGACCGATTTCGAGGCCGAGCACCTCGAGACGCGGTATCCCGGCCTCGACCACCAGCTCGACGCCCGCGAGGGTCGGCGGATGGACCTCGGGTGACGTCGGGGGATCGTCGAACGGCTCCGGAGCGACCGGAGTCAAACCTGAGTCGTCGGACCGCCACACCGAGACGGCCGGCGCGAGCAGAGACAAGCGCCGAGCCAGCGCCGGTGCGGAGTCGTCGTCGACCACGACATGGAGGGTCGTCACTTCGTGGCGCAGAGCCCAAAGGGCGATCGCGCCGGCCGCGCCGGCGGCGCGATCGGCGCGGTAGACGCACGCCGCCGAGCCCGCACGGGCGACCGCACCCCCGGGAAAGGCTCCGGCAACGGTGGCGACGAGTCCGAGGTGATCGCGCGCCAGCGCGGCGACCTTCGCCTGACGGAGGGCGGACAGACGGTCGGGATCGATGGCCCGAGACCGCGGTCGGGGATCAGGCCTTGGGCTTGCGTCGCTCGCCGTAGCGGCGCTGGAAGCGCTCGACGCGACCAGCCGTGTCGACGATCTTCATCTGGCCGGTGAAGAACGGGTGGCTGGCACTCGAGATCTCGAGCTTGGACAGCGGGTACTCGACGCCGTCGATCGTGGTCGTATCCGACGTCGTTATGGTCGACCGGGTCAAGAACGTGGTTCCCGACGACTGGTCGAGGAAGACGACCTCGCGGTACGGGGGGTGGATGTCAGGCTTCACGGTCAACCAGTCTCACGGGTCCGGGGACCGATCCCAACCTCGGGCGGCGACACAGATGGTCGGAAACGCCCATACCGTCGCGACGCCACGCATGGGTACATTGACGATTCGCTCACAACCCGGCCTCCGTCCCCTTGTCTGGGACCGACCGAGGCCGAATCCCGAACCGAAGGAGAGCCGCAGTGACCGGGGCCAGGAAAGTGTCGGAGTGCCGGTCGTGCGGTAGCACGCGGTTACACGACGTGTTGTCACTCGGTAAGACCCCGATCGCGAATGCGCTCGTCGACCCCGCCGACGCTCCGGCCGTGGACCCCGCCTATCCGCTGGAGATCGTTTTCTGCGGTGCCTGTGCCCTCGTGCAACTCGGTTGGGAACTGCCCGCCGAAGCGATCTTCGACGAGGAATACCCCTATTACTCGTCGTTCTCCGACGCTCTGTGCCGCCACGCGGCAACGCACGTCGAGGAGCTGATCGCCACACGGGGTCTCCACTCGGGGAACTTCGCGGTCGAGGTCGCCAGCAACGACGGCTATCTGTTGCGCAACTTCGTCGAGGCCGGCGTCCGGGTGCTCGGCGTCGACCCGTCGCCCGGTCCGGCCGGCGCAGCCGAGTTGGTGGGCGTCTCGACGGTGGTGGACTTCTTCGGCACCGATCTCGCCCGGCGGATCGCCGCCGAGCACGGCCGGGCCGATGTCATCGTGGCGAACAACGTGATGGCGCACGTGCCGTTCCTCAACGATTTCGTCGGAGGTCTCGCCGAGCTGCTCGCCGACGACGGCCTGCTCACGGTCGAGAATCCGTACGTCCGCGACATGGTCGAGCACGTCGAGTTCGACACCATCTACCACGAGCACTACTGCTACTACTCATGCTCGTCGGTCGACGCCTTGATGCAGCGCCACGGATTGCACCTCAACGACGTCGAGTACTTCCCGAAGTTGCACGGCGGTACCCTCCGGTGGCACATCGCCAAGGTGCCGGCCCGCACCGAGCGGTGCCAGCAATACCTCGACCGCGAGCGCACAGACGGCATGACGTCGTTCGGCTTCTACGAGCGATTCGGCGACCGGGTGCGTTCGTGCCAGAGCGCCCTGCGGGACCTGCTGTCGACGGCGAATGCCGCCGGGCGCAAGGTAGCGGCCTACGGCGCAGCAGCCAAGGGAGCCACCTTGTTGAACAGCTCCGGCATCGATGCCAGCCAGATCCACTATGTCGTCGACCGGAACACCCACAAGCAGGGCAAGCTCATGCCCGGGTGCCGGCTGCCGATCCGCCCCGTCGAGGCCCTCGCCGAGGACCGCCCCGACGATCTGGTGCTGCTGGCGTGGAACTTCGCCGACGAGATCATCGAGCAGCAACGGGCCTACGGCGACTCGGGTGGCCGCTTCATCGTTCCGGTGCCCATGCCCCACGTGCGCTGACCGAGGTCGCCGTGAAGATCACCCCGACCACGATCGACGGCGCATTCCTGCTGGAACCCACCGTGCATCGCGACGAACGGGGCTGGTTCGGGCGAACCTTCGACGGTGACGTGCTGGCCGCCCACGGCCTGCACCACGACTTCGTTCAGCACAACCAGTCGCGGTCGCACCATCGGGTGCTGCGGGGCATCCACGTGCGTCTCGGGGCGAGCGAGGTCAAGATCTTCCGCTGCGCGCGGGGCCGGGTTTTCGAGGCCGTGGTCGACGTG
>CAYMJU010000117.1:0-20861 GCA_964390555.1 uncultured Acidimicrobiales bacterium
GTCGGCCGTTCCCGACGTGGTGGCGACCGCTCTGGGCATCACCCAGCAAGCCGGTTCGACCCTGGCCGAGAGCATCGCGTCGGCGCTCGACCGGCGTCACCGCCTGCTGGTGTTGGACAACTGCGAGCATGTCCTTGACGCGGCGGCGTCTCTGGTGGAGACGATCCTGTCGGGGGCCGAGACGGTGAAGGTCGTGGCGACCAGCCGGGAAGGCCTACGGCTCGGTGCCGAGCACGTGTGGCCGGTTCCGTCACTCGGCGTCGCCGAGGGCGCCGGGTCGGCCAGCGTCGAGTTGTTCACCGATCGGGCCCGCGAGATCGTGCCGGCGTTCGCGCTCGCCGGTGACTCCGACGTCGCGGCGGTCGTGGACATCTGTCGTCGCCTCGACGGGATTCCGTTGGCGATCGAGCTGGCCGCGGCGCGCATGGTGTCGATGAGCCCGGCCGAGGTGCGCGATCGCCTCCACGACCGATTCCGGCTTCTCGCTGGTGCCCGGCGGGGCCTCGAACGGCATCAGACGTTGCGCCACGCGGTGCAGTGGTCGTACTCGTTGCTCGACGGCGACGAGCGCCTCGTGTTGAACCGGTGCTCGGTGTTCGCAGGCGGTTTCGACTTGGCGGCTGCGGACGCGGTCGCCGGTGCGGGAGCGTTCGACGAGTACGCCATGTTGGACGTGCTCGACTCTCTGGTGCGCAAGTCGCTCATGATCGCGGTGACATCGGCGGGCCGTACCCGGTACGCGATGCTCGAGACCATCCGCCAGTTCGCCGAGGATCAGCTCGGAGCGAGCGACGACGCTGGTGTCACCCGCGACCTTCACACGCACTGGTACACCGTGGAAGCCGGTCGCCTGGCCGAGCTCTGGGGACGAGACGAGCCGCAGATGTTCGATCGGTTCGAAAGGGATTTGCACAATTATCGCATGGCCGTTCGCTGGGCGTCGGACAACGGCGATCTCGATTCCGCCGCCGACATCGTGATGGCGACGGCCGTATTGAATGCATCGCCCGAGATTTCCGGGTGGGCCGAGAGCCTCCTAGAGCAGGCCGAATCGACCAATCACCGCAGCCGTATCGCGTTGTACGTCCGCGCGACGGATTGCGGGATGCGTGGCCGGATCGACGATGCCATCAGCTACGGCGACCGGGCCCTGGCCCTGCTAGAGGACCCCGACGGCGACTCGGCATCGGTCGACTACGTCGAATGTATTGTTGGTAATGCGCATCTGTTCGCGGGCCGGCCGGACCGTTGGGCGGAGCTGTGCCGGGCCAACATCGAACGTACCGGTGACCCAAAGATCTGGGCCCGCTCCGGGCTCCTCATCGCGTTGAGTCTCTCGGGCCGCTCGTCTGACGCCATGGCCCTCGCCGACGAAACTGTCGCCGCCGCCGAGGCCACCTCGAGCCCGTCGTCGATCGCCTTGGCGCTCACCGGCTACGGGATCGCCTTTCGCGCTGCTGATCCTCAGCGGGCGCTCGGGGCGCTGCGCCGAGCCCTGGACGTCGTCCGCCGGTCAGGCAACCGGGGGATGCTCACGAACGTGGCGTCACCGTTGGCTCCCCTCGAAGCCGCCCACGGCGACGCGACCGCCGCGCTCGACTTGTTCGAAGAGGTCATCGCCATGCACCACGACTTCGGCAACCTCGTCCAGCTGCGATCGTTCCTGGGTCACCTCGCCGTCACCTTCGAACGACTCGGCCGCAGCTCCGCCGCCGCCATCAGCGCTGGTGCGGCGGAATCGCCGCTGACACCGTTGAGCGTGCCCGAATACCTGGCCGCATGCGACCGCCTGCGTGTGACGTTCGGCTCCGACGCGTTCTCGGCGCTGTACGACCAAGGCCAGGCCATGCACCGCGCCGACGCGGTCCGGTACGTGCTCACCGAGATCACCCACGCCCGCCAGAACCTCGGTCCGCCCGATGGCGGGCTCGCTCAGAGCTAGCTCAACAGGTTCGCGCCGCGTTCTAGCAGCCGGCAATAGGCGCACGCGTGGCTGGCGGAACGTAGCCGTGAATGACCCAGCCCGAGGTGGCCCGCGAACCCTCCAAGCAGATGCAAACCCGCATGGGCGACGACGCCGACACCGTCGCCTTGCACCACCACCGGAACCACACAGCTACTTCACCTCGCAGGTGACCCCTGGTGGGGACTCTCGGAGTGCCCAGTAGACGCCAGGCGTACCGCGTAGCGGCCCCTGCCCGAAGGCAAGGGCCGCGGTAACGCCGACGTGTGTGATCTAGCCGAGTGGAACGTCCACGAGCACGCTGGTGGTCCAAGGGCTCGACCCACCCGCATTCATCAACTCGAGCATCTCCGGGTCCGTGTAGATCGCGTCGGTGATCTTGCCGAGCGCCGCGTTGTCGTCCGCCTCGAAGACGGAATGTGCCGTTCCTACGGGTGTAGCACCGACGAGGGACACCAAGAGGCGCACGTTCTTTGCACCCAGCCTTTCCAGGATTGTCTTCGCTGTCTTGTGGCCGGCCAGCGTCTCGGCCCACGGAGTGCCCGGCTGGGTCGGGAGTGTCGTCACACTTATGACGGTCATGATTCCTCCAACGTGCCCCGTGCGCGATCTGCGCGGTGAAGCGCGATCGTTCGCGTCTACACCCTTCGGTTGGGTTTGGCAAGCAACTCGGAAGCTCACTGTCTCTTCGTGATCACGACGCTCGACGGTCCGACCCGGATCGCCCCCGAAAAAGCGCGATGCTGACCGGGTGGGACCGATCGCCGACACGCCGGAGCCGCCGTATTGGGCGGTGATCTTCACCAACGTCCGCACCGAAGGCGATGACAACGGCGCCGACGGCTACGACGTGACGGCGGATCGCATGGTCGGGTTGGCGGCCGATCAGCCCGGGTTCCTCGGGGTCGAGTCGGCCCGGGAAGAGGTGGGCATCACGGTGTCGTACTGGGTCGACCTCGACTCGATCGCGGCGTGGAAGGCCCACGCCGAGCACCTGGTCGCCCAACAGGCCGGCCGGGACCGCTGGTACGCGAGCTACGTCACCCGGATCGCCAAGGTCGAGCGCGACTACCGGTACGAGGCACGTCAGAGGGCGAGCCAATAGGCGAGCCCTCCAATGTGATAGTGGCATTTCTCGCCTGCGCCAGCAGGCGACGGAGACCGATCGGACGTCGAGCGTGTACCTATTGGCGCGGGTTCTCAGTAGTGGTAGCGGGCCTGCAGCACCACGATGTCGTCGCCATCGACGAGGTGCACGAGTCGATGCTCCTCGGTGATGCGGCGCGACCAACACCCGCTCAAGGCGTGGCGCAGACGTTCGGGCTTGCCGATGCCATCGAATGGATCTCGCACCACGTCGTCGAGGAGCCGCTTGATCCGCTTGGTGATGGTCCGGTCGCTCGTGGCCCAGAAGGCGTAGTCGTCCCAACCCGACGGTGTGAAGACGATCCTCATCTGTCGAGTGCGTGCTCGTTACGGTCACCGCGGTGGGCCTCGCCCAGGCTGGTCAGCAGGCGCACGGCGTTGGCCGGCGATCGCAGGAGGTGTGCTGTCTCGGTGAGCGCGTCGTAGTCGGCGCGCGACATCAGAACCGCGTCGCCGCGGCGGGAGTTGATCTCGATCGCCACTCGATCGTTGTTGACCTGCTCGATGAGCGGGAACAGGTTGCGTCGTGCCTCTGATGCGGTGATCGCCATGACTGCCTCCGAAGTGGTACGACGCATGGTACCAGTCGGGCGGCGATCGTGACCCCTACCGTCGGGCTCCCGTGAACAGCACGACGGTCGGGCCGGTGTCGTCGGGGCCGAGGTCGGGGCAGCTCAGCAGTCCCGCCAGGCCGGCGGTGCCGGTGGTGTCGGCCGGGATCGAGGTGTGGCGAGCCGCCAGTTCGTTCGCGGTGACGACCGCCGACTCGGGGGCAACCACCGCCGCGCCGTCGGTCGACCACACGGCCCAGGCGAGCGGCACCCAGTCGTAGGTCACGTCGTCGAGGATCCCGGTGGCCGCGCTCTGAGGGTCGGGCCAGGGCGTCATGAACCGGTCGGGTTCGGCGGCGGCCAACTGGAGCGCGCGCTCGGGCGAACCGCCCTCGACGAGCGCCGCCTTCACCGCGCGTTCGAGCGGCGCGCAGCCCTCGGTCTGGATCGGGTACGCGGCCGGGAGTCGATCGACCACGCCGGCGTCGAGCGCATCGCACCAGCCCTGGCTCAGGCTCGAGCCCAGCGCGCCACCGCCGACCTGCACCAGCAGCCGCCGGGCGGTGGGCACCTGGGTCGCCAGCTCCCATCCCAGGGTGCGGCCGCCGTCGATCGTGAGCAGGTTCTCGGTGCCCTGGCACCCGAACGGGTAGGCACCGGCGGCGACGGCATCGCGGAACCGGAGATAGCAGGGGTCGCCGGCCTCGCCCGAACGACGCTCGCACACCGTGATCCGCGCCCCGAGCTCGTTGAGGCGATCGACGACTACAGGGTCGGCCCACGTCGGGATGAAGACGTCGAGAGGCCGGCCCGCGGCGCGAGCGACCGTCGCCGCTCCGAGCGCGGCGTTGCCACAACTCGAGATGGCGAGCGGCCGGTCGAGCGGCACGTCGTCGACCGCTAGGTGAAGCAGCAACCCGAACAGGTGCCGGGCCTTGTGCGACCCCGCGACGTTGCCGGTCTCGTCCTTTATTGCCAGGTCGAGCGCTATTGCCTGGTTGACCGTCGTTGGTGAGCCCGTCGCGTCCCGCGCGCTGGTCGCGGTCGCGGCTGAGAGCGTCGCGTCCCGCGCGCTGGTCGCGGTCGCGGCTGAGCCTGTGGTGGTCTCTCGAACGGCGGCGCCCAGGTCGCCCTCCCACGACAGAGGCGTGACGCGAAAACCGGTGCCGGCGACCCCGGCCACGGCGTCGTCGAGCGAGCGCACGACATCGACAAAACGCGAGTCGGACCACCCGGCGCGCTGGGCGGCGGCGTAGGACCACAGCAGCGTGCGCCACCGCACAAACGGGTTGGGATCACCGTCGTCGACCCACGCGGAGCCAGGAGGCGAGCCCAGCCACCCGGCCGAGCGCGGCGGGCGGGGCAACATCGCTTGGCCGCGGTGCGGCGTCATCAGACGGCGGCGACGCGGCCGTTGAACTCGGTGATCATGTCATCCCACACGTCGGCCAGCCCCCGCAGATCGCGCCAGAAGCCGAGGTCGCGGCGGGCCTCGAACTGGTTGACGGGCACACCCTGCTGCTCGACCCAGGTGAAGTACCCGAGGTTGAAGATGCGCGATCGACCGGCGTGGTCGAGCTCGAGCACGTGACCGGTGTCGGCGGCGTCGAGGTGCCGGGCGAGCAGTGCCGACGCATCGGCCACGTCGAACCCGCCGGGGTAGTGGCGGGCCAGGTCGCGCGCGGTCTCGCTGGCGTACATCTCGCTGCCGTCGGTGGCGACGGTGACGATCACGTCGTCGGCGGAGAGGTCGAGGGCCTTGGCCGTCTTGATCGCGGCGAGGGTGTTACAGATCGACGAGAACCCGAAATGGGGCAGGGCGGCGATCACGTCGTCGGCTATCCGGTACCGTCGCCGCACCGCCTCGTGGCCGGCCGGCTGCGTGAACGCCAGCTCGAGCCCGTCGGTGGCCCGGTCGGACACGGCGACGGCGACGTCGGTGTTCATGACGTTGTGGATGAGCGGGATGTGCTTGTCGCCGATGCCCTGGATGTTGTGCTCGCCGAAGCCGTTGTAGAGCATCGTCGGGCACTCGAGCGCTTCGACGGCGACGATGCGGGAGCCGTAGGTCGCCTTGAGGTAGTCGCCGGCGGCGAGGGTTCCCGCCGAGCCCGACGCCGACACAAAGGCCGCCAGCCGGGTGTCGCCACCCCGGGCCGCGGCGACCGCTTCGAACACGTGGCCGAGCGCTCGGCCGGTCACGTGGTAGTGGCCGACGTGGTTGGCGAATTCGGAGAACTGGTTGAGGATGAAGTTGCCCGGGTCCTGGGCGAGGGCGTTGCAGGCGTCGTAGATCTCCTTGACGTTGCTCTCGCTACCCGGTGTCCGGATCACGTCGTCGGAATCGACGACCCAGCGGTCGAGCCACTCGAAGCGCTCGCGGCTCATGTTCTCGGGCAGCACGGCGACGCCTCGACATCCCATGAGGCGCGAGATCGCCACGCCACCCCTCGCGTAGTTGCCCGTGCTCGGCCAGACCGCCCGGTGGCGGGTGGGGTCGAGTTGGCCGCTGACGATCCGCGGCACCAGGCACGCGTACGCGGCCAGGACCTTGTGGGCGCCGATCATGGGGAAGCGGTTACCGAACAGCACAACGATCGTGGCCTCGACACCGGTCAGCGCAGGCGGCAGCACGACATGGTCAGGCACCTCGACCCGCCCAGGCCCGGCCAGCGGGTTGTACCAGTGCACCCGGAACAGGTTGAGCGGATCGGCGACGTCGGGGTCGACGCCGGCCAGTCGTTCGGTCACTCCGGCGGGGATCGAGGACGGCGAGGCGAGCTGGGCGAACGTCGGGAGCACGATCGCTTGCTCGCGAAAGCGCGCCACCGAGCGGTCGTAGGTGGCCTGATCGGCGATCTCGGTGAGCAGGCCGAACCGGGCCCGATCCACGCCGGCGGGCTGGGTCGAAGTCATGCCGGCATCGTAGAGCCCTCTGGTCCCACGACGCGACGGTCCGGCAGCGGTAGCCTCCCCGCCGGTGGCAGCAATCCCGACCGCGCAGCTCCGCGCCGACACCGAGCGGTGGATGCTCCGCCAGGGGCTGCCGCACTTCATCGTCGGCTACTCGGCGCGCGCCGACATCTGGACCCGCGCGGTACCGACGTTGGCGTTCCTCCTGGTCGCCGAGATGTCCCTGGCGTTCGGCGACCAAGCGAACGGGTTCGAGCAGGCGGTGGCGTTGCTGGGCGGCGTGGCCGTGATGCTCGGAGCGGTGGCGGCCGTCAACCGCTGGCGTGGCCGCCGGACTCTGCAGCTACCCGATCGCGTCGGTCTGCTCGAGCTGGCGGTGTTCATCGTGGTCCCACCGATCGTGACGCTCATCGCCGGCCACGAGGGCGGCGAGGCGGCGCTGGTCCTCGGTGCCCAGTTCGTGCTTCTGGCCGTGGTGTACGTCACCACGAGCTACGGCGTGCTCCCGATGATCGGCTGGGCGGTGCGCAACCTCAACCGGCAGCTGACCGACGCCGGCACCCTGGTGGGCAAGTCGCTGCCGCTCATGTTGATCTTCTCGACGTTCCTGTTCCTCAACGCCGAGATGTGGCAAGTCGCCAACGACCTCCCGGGCCGATACCTGGTCGCCATCGCGGTGATGCTGGTCGGGGTGGCGTCGCTGTCCAACGTGTTGTCCCTGCGCAACGAGGTGACGTCGGTCGAGCATTTCGAGACCTGGTCGGAGATCTACGAATCGTGCCGCTCCGGTCCGGTGGGTGGAGTAGGCACTCGACCCGGCAGCGATCGGGTCGACGCCGTACCGCTCGCCCTGCGAGCCCGGCTCAACGTCGAGCTGCTGCTCTTCGTGAGCCGGGGCATCGTGATCCTGCTCGTCGCGCTCGTCGTGTTCGGCTTCTACGTGGTGTTCGGGCTGCTCGCCGTGCGGTCCACCACCATCGAGCAGTGGGTCGTGGTGGACGCCGCCGGCATCGAGGGCGACGTGTTGTGGGAGACATCGGCGTTCGGGCCTGAGATCATCCTCACCGAGCAGTTGCTCGCCGTCTCGACGTTCATCTCGTGCTTCGCCGGCCTCCAGTTCGCCGTCTCGTTGATCACCGACGCCAGGACCCGCGCCGAGTTCCGGGCCGACATCGCCGGTGAGATCCGCGAGGCCCTGGCCGTGCGGGCCGTGTACCTCGACGCGCTCGTCGACGGGCCCGCCGGCGATGGGCTCGCCAGCGATGGGCTCGCCAGCGACTTCTGACGGTCTTGTCCGGGTGACCGCCGCGCGGCCGCCGGACACCCGCCGACGGCTCAACCGTCGAGGTCGACGCCGCAGTTGTCGAGGATCCAGGTCACCCCGACCTCGCCGATCTGCAGGTCCTCCTGCCCGAAGATCTCCTCGATCGCCGCGACTGCGGCGGCGTCGTCGGTGGCATCGGCAAAGGCGCCTGCGATGAGGATGCCGAAGTCGAGGGACTCGGACACCGACGCGCGGGCGTCGGCATCGACGAGGTCGACCGAGGATCGCAGCTCCTCGATGCGATCGCGAATGGTGTCGTACTGGCCCTGTCGGGTGGCGAAATCGGCGCCCTCGGTGTCCGCAGACAGGAACAGTTCGTCGACCTCGCCGATCGAGGCGCACCATTCGTCGATCGACGCGAATGCCGAGGCACCCGCGTCGTCGTCATCGTCGTCGCCGCATGCCGCGAGTGGCGCGACCACGGCCAATGAGAGGGCGACGGCGGCAATCCGGCGTCGGACCCGTGGTTCACCGGGCCGGTGGGGTGTGGACATGGGTAGCTCCCTGGGTTTGGGTGACCGTCGCGGCCACCTCTGGTGATCCTGTCGCGCTCGGCGGGCGAGACGGTTCGCTGCGCCACTCGCGGTCGGTTCAGGGGCAACGTGACCGGAGTGGCCGAAGTGGGCGCGATCCACAACACTGCCCGGTGACCCACAACACTGCCGGTGACAAGGAGACCCCATGGACCGCAGCCGCAAGACCGTCGCCGATGTCCGCGCCCTGAAGGGCCAGCGCCAGCTCACGATGCTGTTCGTCGACAAACAAGACGAGGCCCGGGCCGCGATGGCGGCGGGGATCGACATCTTGTCGATCATCGACCCGGCGTGGACCCCCGAGATGCGCGAAGCGGCCGGGACCTGCTTCGTCCAGGTGGGTCTGCTCTACGGGCAGCTCGCCACCACCGACGAGTATCTGCGGGCCGGCATGGACGCCTACGCGGTCGGCGGCGACTGCTTCTACTGCGCGGCCTCGATGGGCACGGTCGAGCGGCTGGCCTCCGAGGGGCTCCCGGTGGTGGGCCACGTCGGCCTCATCCCGGCCAAGCGCACGTGGACGGGCGGCTGGAGGGCGGTAGGTAAGACCGCCGACAGCGCGCTGGCCGTGTACCGCCACGTCAAGCAACTCGAGTCGGTGGGTGCCTTCGGGGCCGAGATCGAGGTGGTGCCCGCCCGGGTGGCCACCGAGATCTCCCGGCGTACGAGCCTGGTCCTCATGTCGATGGGCGCCGGAACGGGGTGCGACGCGCAGTACCTGTTCGCCGAGGACGTTCTGGGCTACAACGAGGGCCACGTGCCCCGCCACGCCAAGCGCTACCGCGACTTCGCCGCCGAGTACGCCCGTCTACAGGCCGAGCGAGTGGCCGCTTTCGGTGAGTTCAGGGCCGATGTCGACGCCGGCACCTACCCCGGCCCCGAGCATCTGGTGCCCATCGCCGACGACGAGTTCGAGCGCTTCATGGAGGCCCTCGACTGATGGGGCGGAAGTTGCGACGGCCGGCGGCTGGCGTCGTGGTGGGTCATCGGTCTCGGCGATCAGCCGCGAGCGAGCACCAGCGCCAGCAGCCGGGATCGGTGGTCGGCCACGGGGGTGGTGGTGGCGCCGAGGATCTTGGCCTCGTCGTCCCAGCGTCGTAGTCGCACGGCGTCGGCCCACCCGGGCACGCGTTCGAACGCGGCCACGGCCCGGCCGTCGAGCGGACCGCCCTGCATGGCCAAGCTCCGGATCGAGCCGGGCGACAGCCCGGGTTCATAACTCGCGTCGGTCGCGCACAGATACCGCTTGGCCCGGACGTGGAGGGCCACCGGCCGGCTGACCGCCGGGCCGAAGGCGGGCTCGAGGTACCGGGCACCGACGGCTTCGTGGTGAAGGTCGACGGCCGCCGGCTCGCCGAGGCGACGCTGCTCGATGAGCAGCAGGTGCCCGATGTCGTGGAGGAGAGCGGCGGCGATCAACTCGTCGGTCGCGCCGTCGGCGACGGCCCGATCGGCGCACTGGAGGGCGTGGGCGACCTGGGTGACCGACTCGTCGTACCTGGTGTCACCGACGGTCGCCAGCAGGTGCAGGATCGCATCGACGGTGGCGCCGGGATCACCTTCCACGATGGATGGCCCCCCACACCCGGGTCGGCGTGAGCGGTGTGGCGACGGTCGACCAGTCGACGGCGGGGAGGGCGTTCACCACGGCGTTCACGACCGCGGCGTATCCGCCGTTCGTTCCGCCCTCGCCCATGCCCTTCATCCCGCCGGGCGTGTAGGGGCTGGGGATCTCGATGTGCTCGACCACGATGTCGGGCAGCGATGAGCTGACCGGGACGTGGTAGTCGAGCATCGTCGACGACAAGGGCTGGCCGTGCTCGTCGTACGCGGCGTCCTCCATCAGTGCCGCACCGAGCCCCTGGGCGACCCCACCGTGGATCTGGCCCTCGACGATCGTCGGGTTGACGATGGTGCCGCAGTCGTTGACCACCACGTAGTGCTCGACCTCGACACTGCCCGTCCCCGTATCGACCGCCACCCGGCAGGCATGGGTTGCGTAGGAGAACGTCGCACTCACTGGGTCGTAGCCGAACGACGCGGCGAGCCCGGGCTCCATGCCCTCGGGGAGGCGGAAGCTCTGCCACGCCCGTTTGGCAACGTCGCGGATCGACACGGCGACCTCGGTGCCCACGACCTTGGCCCGCCCGTCGCCGAGCTCGATGTCGGCCGGGTTGGCTTCGAGCATCTCGGCGGCGATCGCCTTGATCTTGGCCGCGACCTTGCGGCTCGCCTCGACCGCCGCGCCGCCGCCCACGGCGATCGACCGTGACGCCGCGGTGCCATAGGCGGAGTACGGGGTGGTGTCGGTGTCGCCGTGCACCAGCTCGACGGTGTCGAGGGCGACGCCGAGCTCGTCGGCGACGAGCTGGGCCATCGTCGTCTCGAGGCCCTGGCCGTGGGGCGATATCCCCGATGCCACCCGCACGGATCCGTCGGGCTCGACGCGCACGTTGGCCGACTCGAACCCGCCGATCGACAGTCCGATGAACTCGTTGGTGTTGCTCGGCCCGACGCCGGCCATCTGCACGTAGGTGCAGTAACCGACGCCACGGTGGCGTCCGTCCTCGGGTGGCGGCGGAGGCGCGGCGGCCATCAGCTCGGCGGCCCGGCGCAGCGACCGGGGGTAGTCGCCGTTGTCGAACTGGATGAACGTGCGGCTCGTGTACGGGAGCTGGGTGGGTTGGATCATGTTGGCGAGCCGGAGCTCCACCGGGTCTTGGCCGAGCTCACTCGCGACCAGCTCGACCGAGCGTTCGCGGATCATGGCCGCCTGGGTCTGGCCGAAGCCGCGGTACGCACCGGTCGACATCGTGGTGGTGGCGACGAGCCGGCCCACGCCGCGAACGGCGTCCCACGTGTACGGCCCCGGCAACATGCCGAGCGCGGTGAACAGCGGTCCGCCGCCGAAAACCGCGAACCGCCCGCCGGCGTTGCGACGCGACTGGACCCGCAGCCCTCGTAGCCGGCCGTCGAGGTCGTAGGCGACCTCGACGTCGTGGATCTCGTCGCGGGCGTGCGTCGTGGTGAGGAGCGACTCGAAGCGATCCTCGATCCACTTCACGGGCCGCCCGAGCTCGAGCGCAGCGGCGCAGACCATCGCCTCGTCCTCGTAAAGGTGATCTTTGAGCCCGAAGCCGCCGCCGACGTCGGGCGCCACGACCCGCACCCGGCTCTGCGGGAGTCCGAGGATCTCGCTCAGGGCGTCGCGCACCGAATGGGGGGCCTGGGTCGAGGTGAACACCGTGAGCCGGTCGCCGTCGGGGACCGCGACGATGCCGCGGGGTTCCATCGACAGCCCGTGCACCCGCCCGATCCTGATCGTGGTGCGGGCCACGCGGTCGGCGGCGGCGAACACCGCGTCGGTGTGGTCGGCGGTGTCGCCGACCTCGAAGGTGGCGAGGAGGTTCGTGCCGGTCTCGGGGTACAGCAGCGGCGCGCCCGGTTCGAGCGCGGCGTCGATCTCGGTGACGGCGGGGAGCTCGTCGAAGTCGAGCACGACTGCGTCGATGGCGTCTTCGGCCTCGTAGCGCGACGCCGCGACGACCAACCCGACCGGTTGGCCGACGTAGCGCAGGTGGCGGTCGACCACCGGCGTGTGCATGATCGTCTGGTCGCCGAGCCGCCACAGGATCGGGAGGTCGGCGACCAAGCGCGCCGCCAACCGGTCGGGCCCGAACAGCTCCGCACCCGTCGGCAGATCGGTGGCGTCGATCCCGGTGAGGTGACCGTGGGCGACGGTGCTGCGGAGGACGGCGGCGTGAAGCACGCCGGGGGTGGCGAGGTCGTCGGCGTAGCGGCCGGTGCCGTGGAGGGCCTTGTGGTCGTTGACCCGCTTGACCCGCTGCCCCGTGTAGCGCGCCATCAGCGGACCGCCCGCCGGATCGACGCCCACGCGGCATCGACCGCGGCCCGGATGTTCACATAACCGGTGCACCGGCAGATGTGCCCGTCGAGCACCTCGCCTTTGGCGACGTCGGCTGGCACGCCGGCGCGGTGGGCGGCGACGAGGGACATCACGATGCCGGGAGTGCAGAACCCGCACTGCAGGCCGTGCTCGTCGTGCAGCGCGATCTGCACCGGGTGATCGGTTCCGTCCGCCGCGACGCCTTCGATCGTCTCGATCTCGGCTCCTTCGGCCTGGACGGCGAGCGTCAGGCACGACCGCTGGGCCCGCCCGTCGCAGATGATGGTGCACGCCCCGCACACCCCCTGCTCGCAGCCGACGTGAGTGCCCGTGAGACCGAGCTCGTGACGCAGGGCGTCGGAGAGCAAGGTGCGGGCTTCGATCGTCAGGTGCCGGTCGATGCCGTTGACGGTGAGCTTCACCGATCGAACACTCACGACGGTGCCCCGATCGCGGCGAGGGCCCGTTCGACGAGGGTGGCGGTGACGTGGCGCCGAAAGTCGGCCGAGGCGTGAAGGTCACCCGACGGGTCCAGTGACTCGCGGACCGCGTCGGCGGCGGCGCTGAAGCTGACCCCACCGACGCGTTGGCCGGCGAGGGCTGCTTCGGCGGCCGGGACCCGCACTGCGGTGGGCGAGGCCCCGAACACCACGACTCGTGGATCGCTGATGGCGTCGCCGTAGGTCGCGTAGCCGGCGACGCATCCGACGATGGCGAAGTCGCCGGGTCGCTTGGCGACCTCCCTCACGGCGAGCCGGCCGTCGAAGCGGGGGAGTACGACCTCGACGACCATCTCATCGTCGGCGCGTACCGTCATGAGCGGACCGGTGAAGAAGTCGGCGGAGGCCACGGTGCGTCGGCCCCGGGCCGCACTGGCGAGGGTGACGTGGCCGTCGAGGGCCAGCATGAGTGCCGGCAGCTCGGCGGCGGGGTCGGCGTGGGCGACGGACCCGCCGAACGTGGTGCGGGCGCGGATCTGGCCGTGGCCGATGTGGCTGATCGACTCGGCCAACCCGGTGACGTTCCGGCACGCCGGGTCGGCCTCGACGTCGGCGACGCGGGTCATGGCGCCGGCCCGCAGAGCGCCGTCGGAAATGTCATAGCGGTCGAGGCCAGGGATGCGTCGGGGGTCGAGGACGAGCGACGGGCGGGCGAGGCGGAGGTTTAGCAGCGGCACCAGGCTCTGGCCGCCCGAGATGATCGCCGCCTCGTCGCCGGCCTCGGCCAGTAGCGCGAGGAGTTCGTCGAGCGAGTCGGGGTCGGCGTACTCGAACGGCGGCGGCTTCATGGTTCTCGCTGGGGGCGGCGCGCCCCCAGACCCCATCGGCATCCGGGTCGCTGCGCTCCCTCGGCTGCACTCGCTCGCTTCGCTTCGCTCATGGTCGTCGCTGGGGGCGGCGCGCCCCCAGACCCCATCGGCATCCGGGGAGCTGCGCTCCCTCGGCTGCACTCGCTCGCTTCGCTTCGCTCATAGTGCCGCCGACGCTACCCGGCCAAGACTTGGGTGGCCTCCCGGTCGCGGGTCGGTCAGGTGCGCTGCGCCTCGTCGGGTCGGGCTTCGCGGGACGCAGGCTGGTGCGCGAGGCCCGGCTCTTGGTCGGGGGTCGGTCGCACGAGGGCTGCGGCAAGGACGATGGCGAGGGCAAGCGACACCTGGATCCCGGCATGGTTGCGGCACGCCAGGGTTGGGTCGGCCGCGTAGACGCGAGCGCCGGTCTGGGGTGGATCGGCGACGAAATCGACCGACACGTCAGAACCCAGCATCGTGAACGCCGCCGCGTCGCAGTCGACTCGAAGCAGGGTTATCTGGTCGCCGTGGGCGTCGAGCAGCGTGGTCGGTCGCGTCGAAGCCAGGGCGACGAACGCCGCGGTGAGGAGCAGTCCCGCAGCAGCGAGTCGCGGCCGGTCGATTCTCGTTCGGAGTCGCCAGGGCGCCACGAGCGCGGCGGCGACCATCACGATCAGCGCCATCGACGCCCGACCGCCGGCGGCGGCGCCGCACGCCTGGTTGGCCGACAGCCTCCAGAACCCGGGGTCGGGCGAGTACACCGACGGCAGATCGACGTCGGCGCCGAGCATGGTCCACGCCACGCGAGGGCACTCGATCACGTGGTCGATCGGGGACCCGAACCGGGTCTCGGTGACGAACGGGACGGTCAGCCGACTGACGGCGAGGCCACTGGCGACGACGAGCAGCGCGGCAGCGAGCATCCAGCGCCCGCGTTTGGGCGCGACCGGTCCGACCATGTGTATCCGTCGACCGACACCCGGTCATCGTTGAGGGGTCGGGCGAGCCGTTTCACATCAGTCGGGGAGCGCGGGCGCCCACGACACGCCGTTGATGTGGGCGCCGCCGTCGACGAACAGCGTGTTGCCGGTCACGTAGCCGGAGTCCTCCGATGCCAGGAACAGCGCGACGGGTGCGATGTCGGCGTCGGTGTTGCCCATTCGGCCCATCGGGTTGGTGGCCTCGGCTTGCGCCTTGAGCTCGGGGTTGGCGGCGAACACCGCTCGGGCTGCGGCGGTGAGCGCCGCGGGGCAGATCACGTTGACGGTGACTCCGGTGGTGGCCCACTCGCGGGCCGCGGTTCGGCTGAGCGCGCGCAGCGCCTCCTTGGCGGTGTTGTACTCGGCGGTGCCGATGTGGGCGTTGACGCCGTTGAGCGAGCAGATGTTGACGATGCGACCCCAGCCGGCGGCCTTCATGTGCGGGAAGGCAGCCTGCATCGCCCAGCGGGGCCCATGGAAGCCGACGAGCATGCCGGCATCCATGGCCGCATCGGTCTTGTTCTCGACGCGGCCGATGCTGCCGCCACCCCAGGCGTTGTTCACGAGGATGTCGAGCCGACCCCAACGCTCGGCCGCGTGGGCGACCACGGCCTCGTTGTCGGCCCGCACCGCCACGTCGGTCCGGACGAACACGACCTCGGACCCGCTCTCGGCACCTATCTCGTCGGCCGCCAATTCGCCGGTCGTCCGATCGCGCTCGGCGATGACGACGCGGGCTCCTTCGAGGGCGTAGCGCCGGGCGATCGCCCGCCCGATGCCGTCGCCGGCGCCGGTCACGATCGCTACCCGGTCATTGAGTCGTGTCATGGTCGGTCGTCCTCCTGGGGGTCGTTCATGAGGCTTTGCGGATGGGCGGCGTCGGGAACGTGCGTCGTATCGCTGGATCGCTCGCGTCTTCGGGCGCAGCCGCGGCTTGCAAGGTAGCACTCGGCGAATTGTCGCCGGTTGGCCCGGTCTCGGCACGCGGTCGCGGCTGCGGTCGCGGTTTGGTGTTGGCGGTGACCCGCTTGTGGAGCGCGCCGTCGGGGGTGTAGATGTCGACGACACCGGGGGCGGGTGTTTCGAGTCGCCATCGGTGTTCGTGGAACAGTTCGTGGCAGCGGGTGTCGCAGATCGGGACGAGCCGGTCGGTGTCGGTGGCTCCGGGGCTCTGCCCGGGGGCGGTGGGGGTCCAGTGGTCGATGTGGTGCATGTCGCACCAGTCGAAGTCGCCGCCGCAGTTGATGCAGGCTCCCCACATGGCCCGGAGCACCAGGCGCTGTTCGGGGGTGGCGCAGCGGACCTTGCGGCCCATCGCCAAGATGGCGCCGTTGTCGTCGACCAGGCCGTTGATGATGCCGTGGGTGCAGGCGAGGCGCCGGATGGTCTCGGGGGCGAGGGGGGTGCCGTCGGACAAGCGGGTGGCGACACCTCGCATCTGTAGGGCGCCGGTGACCTGATCGATGGGCCACAGGGCGAGCACCCCGACACCGCCGCGGGTGCTGGGGGCGGGTGCGGGCCGGGGAGTGTCGCCGCCGCCCGTCGTGGTGCCGCCGGTTGTGCCGGTGGTGGCGCGGCGGATCAGCTGGGTGAGGGCGTCGGCGAGTAGTTGGGGGTGACTGGCGGCGACGGTGTCGTCACTGGGTTGGAAGCGGCCGGCCGAGGTGCCGAGCCCTTGCCAGAGCCGGCGGGCTTCTGCGGTGAGGGCGTTCTTGACGAGCGCGCCATCGACGGGTGTGAGCTTGAAGGAGAGGCCGACCATGTCGTCGCCGGCGTCGAAGAACGAGCCTCGCCGGTTGCGGTGTTGGCGGATGGCTTTGGTTTCGGGTTCGTGGTCGTGTTCGGCGACGAACTCGTCGAGGCGCCGGGTGAGCTGCTCGACGGTGCCGCACCCCGACACGAGCTCGGCTTCGGCGGCTTTGAGGTCGCCGGCGATCGCGGGGTTGGCGGCGACCGCGGCAGCGACGACGCCGGCGTGTTCAGAGGTGATGTCGCCGTTCGCGAGAGCGCCGAGGGTGGCGGGCAACGACTCGAGCGCCCGGGCCGCCTTGGCCCGGCAACGGGCCGCACGGACCGAGGCGCCCGATGCGGCGGTGAGCTCGCCGGCGACGTCGGAGGTCTTGCGGCGCATGGCGGCGGTGAAGCGGGCCTCGGCGGCGTCGGCGTAGGAACGCAACTTGGCTGACAGTTCGAGCCCGACCCGCAGTGCGTCGCGGTCAAGGGTCGCGGGGTCGTTGCGGTCGATGTAGTCGACAGCGCCCCGGGGATCGAACATATGTCAATACTACAGATACATACAGGGAAGCGCAACTAGGTTCGGCAACTTTCTGCGAACATCTGTTCCCGGCCACCAGGCCGCCGTTCGGCGCCACTGTCTGCTACAACTCACACGATGGCGGCCGAGGGAATCGAGAACCCGATCCTCAACGGCCCGTACGATCCGCCCGCGGCGCACTTCGAGCTGGGACCGCACGGCCCCACAGGGATCGAGTTGCCCGGCCGCCGGTGCCCACGGATCCCGTGTTACACTGATCCTGTGGCCAACCTCACCCTCCAGCTCGATGATGAGGTTCTCCGCCGTGCCCGCATCCGGGCGCTGGAGAGGAACACCTCGATCAACGCGCTGGTCAGGGAGTACCTCACCCATTTCGCCGGAGCCGATCCCCAGCTCGAGGCCCGGCACCGGCTCGTGGATCATGCTCGCCGCCATGCCGGCGGCAGCGGCGATCTCGGCCGCACATGGACACGCGACGACCTGCATGAGCGTTAGGTGCTTCGTCGACACCAATGTGGCCGTCTACCTTTACGACGCCGACGAGCCCGCCAAACGCGACCGCGCATTCGAGGTCTTCGCAGACCCTGAACGGCACCTGGTGCTCAGCTCCCAGGTGCTGTCGGAGTTCTTCGTCACCGTCACCCGCAAGCTCGCCACGCCTCTCGACCACCCGAGCGCCGCCGATGCCGTCGACTCGCTCACCCAACTCGAGGTCGTCGCCGTCGACCACACCCTGGTCGCCCGCGCCATCGAGACCTCATCGCAGCACCAACTCTCCTACTGGGATGCGCTCATCGTCGAAGCGGCCGCCAGCACCCGATGCGACACGCTGCTGTCGGAGGACCTTGCCGGCGGGTCGACGATTCGCGGCGTGAGGATCGAGAACCCGTTCGTCGCTTGACGATCGAGATCCACGAACCGAGCTGAGCAGCCCGCCCGATGCGAGAATGGGGCGTGGGATGGCGACTGCGCCCATGACGCCGGTCGGGCATCCCGCGGGCTTGTGGCAGCATGGCCGCTTCGGGGCGTGACCCCGACGCGACAACGGGGAGGAACGCTGTGGGCGATGTGTTGATCCGGGGTGGGACGGTGGTCGACGGCACGGGTGGGCCGGCGTTCGACGCCGACGTCCGGATCCGCGACGGCGTGATCGTCGAGGTGGCGCCGGGCCTCCGTCCTGACGGCGAGACCGAGATCGACGCCGGGGGCGCGCTGGTGACCCCTGGCTTCGTCGACTGCCACACCCACTACGACCTCGAGATGTTCTGGGACCCCACGTTCGACCCGCTCCACACCCACGGCATCACCACCACGATCATGGGCAACTGCGGGTTGGGTATCGCCCCGACGCGCGACGACGTCAAGGCCGACATCGCCGATCTGCTGTGCTTCGTCGAGGAGCTGCCGACGTCGCTCACCACGTCGTTCCCGTGGGGCTGGCCCACCTGGTCCGAGTACTTCGCCACCGCCTCACGGGTGCCGCTCACCGTCACGCCGTTCGCCTTCACGGCGCACAACGCGCTCCGGGCGACGGTGATGGGGCGCGACGCCTGGGAGCGAGCGGCGACCGACCACGAGATCGCCGCCATCGCCGCGCTGCTCGACGACTCGCTCCAGGCCGGCTCGCTCGGCCTGTCGAGCAACTGGTTCGACACCGATCGGGGCCGCGCGCTGGTACCCAGCCGACTCTCCGACGATCGAGAGCTCGACGCCTTGTTCACGGTCCTGGCCCGTTACCCGGGGACGCTGCTCCAGACGATCATCCGCGACGACTCGCACCGCTGCCACGTCCATCAGCGAGCGGCGGCCTTCGGTGTCGGTGTGTTGTCGTTGGGCGACGGCACCGGCGGCGGGCGAGACGACGACATCGCCGGCGTCACCTACCTGGGCGGTGGCGGCGAGCCGCTGAAACCCCGCCTGGGATTCGAGTCGAGCATCGCCACCGCCGCCATCCCCGCGTGGCACGAACTGGTCAACGGACCGGCCGACCGCAAGCTCGCCCTGCTCGCCGACCCGGAGTGGCGGGCCCGGGCTCGGCACGACTGGGACCACCCCCTCGACGAGCAGAACTCGTTTCGCAGCGAGTTCCTGCACGAGGTCATGCTCAGCGATCCGGCCGACGGGCCGGGGCCGAAGGGGGTGTCGCTCCGCCAGCTGGCCGACGATCGGCAGTTGCATCCTTCCGACGCGCTGGCCGACTGGGTGCTGGCCAACGGCATCGGGTCCCGGTACACGAAGCTCAACGCCGGACGCATGACCACCGAGGAACGCGAAGCCCAGGACCGGCGGTTCTTCGGCCGGTCCGACGCCATCTTCGGCGGGACCGATGGCGGCGCCCACCTCAAGATGTTCTGCGGGGCCGGGTCGAACCTGTACCTGCTCACGCACTGGGTGCGCGCCACCGGCGAGCTGGGCATCGAGCAGGCCGTGCACTTCCTCACCAAGCGCAGCACCGACTTCTTCTCGCTGCACGACCGTGGTGTCGTCGAGCCGGGGCGACGGGGGGACGTCAACGTGTTCGCTCTCGACGAGATCCAGCTCCACGACCTCGAACGGGTCCACGACCTGCCCGGAGGGGACTACCGGTTCACCCGCCCCAGCGCCGGCTTCCGGGCCACCGTCGTGGGCGGTGTGCCCACCGTGCTGCACGGCACACCCACCGGCGACCGACCGGCGACGCTCACCAGCGCTGGAGCGGCGGCCGCGAGCCGCGGCTGACGCTGGCTACTGCCGTAGCCGTCAGACCGGCGCTCCGACGCGGCGGATGCTGTGGTTGTTCGAGTCGGCGATGTACAGGTCGCCGTCGGGACCGAGCGAGATGCCGCGCGGGTTGTCGAGCTGGGCCTCGGTCGCCGGCCCGCCGTCTCCGCCCGGTCCCGGCTCGCCGGTGCCGACGACGGTGGTGATCGTGCCGTCGGTGCCCACCCGGCGGATCACGTTGTTGAACGTGTCGGCGATGTAGATCGTGCCGTCGGCGCCGAGCGCGATCGACCACGGCCCGGAGAGCTCCGCCTCGACGGCGGCTCCACCGTCGCCGGAGTACCCGCCAGTCCCATCGGTCGCGATTCCGGCCACGGTCGTGATCACCCCGTCGAGATCGATTCGGCGGACGCGGTGGTTGTCGGTGTCGGCCACGAATACCGTGCCGTCGTCGGCTACGGCCACGCCGTTGGGGAAGTTGAGCTGCGCCTCGGTGGCGGCACCGCCATCGCCCGAGTACCCGGCTTCGCCCGTCCCGGCGATCGTACTGATGGTGCCGTCGGGATCGATCCGCCGAATGGCATCGTTGAACGCGTCGGCGACGTAGATGCTGCCGTCGGGGCCGACCGCCAGACCGTTGGGAAAGTTGAGCTGCGCCTCGGTGGCGGGGCCGCCGTCGCCCGAGTAGCCGGCCTCGCCGGTGCCGGCGATGATCTCGATCGTGCCGTCGGGCCGGACGCGCCCTATCTGGTGGTGCTCGGTGTCGGCGAACATCACCCCGTCGGTGATGGCAACACCCGCAGGAGCGAGCAGGTCTCCGACGCTGGCCGGCGGACCGGCCACTGTCGCGACGAGTCCGCCGATCACGATGCGGATCCGGTTGCGCCCGGTGTCGGCGATTATCAGCTTGCCGTCGTCGCGGACAGCGATCGCCGCGGGGTTGTCGAGCGCTGTGGAAGCGGCGGCGCCATCGCCGGAATCGCCGGAGACTCCGGTGCCCACCACGGTGACGATGTGCCCGGCCTCGGGATCCGGCAGCGGGAGGACCTCGCTGTCGTTGCTGGAGTCGTCGTTGGTCGAGTCGTCGTTGGTCGAGTCGCCGCTCGTCGACTCGCCGTCGTTGGTCGAGTCGCCGTCGCCGCCCGACAGCGTTATGGCTGCGCCGGCGATGAGCACTGCCACGACGACGGCGGTGGCCACGACGACGTTGCGGCGCCGAGCGCCCGACGCTCCCCCGCCGGCCGGGATCGGGGTGACGATCGTGGCGTGATCGTCGTCGGG
>CAYMJU010000118.1:0-11396 GCA_964390555.1 uncultured Acidimicrobiales bacterium
CTCCGGTAGCGATTCCGGCTCCGACTCGGGAAGCGACAGCGGCTCGGACTCCGGCAGCGATTCCGGCTCCGACGGCGGGGGCTCCGGGCAGGTCGGAGGCAACAACTCCAACGCCGGCTCGGGCACCGGCGGGCCGGGGACCCCGGACGGGCAGGGCAACGAGGGCGTGGCCCCGCAGGATGGCGCGCTCGTCTATGACCCCGACCGGCCGACCGCAGGCGACGAGGTTATCGTCGGCGGCGACCCCGGTTCGGGCGAGTCCGAGACCGTCGGCCAGGGCGACACCAGCACCGGCGCCGGTTCGATCCGCATCCCGGCCACGGCCCACATCGACGAGTACCGCAACGAAGCGGTCGAGGCGCTCGACAACGCCCGCATACCCGCATCGCTCGTTCAGCGAATCCACGACTACTTCGCCCGCCTGGCCGATCGCTGATCACCCCACCCACCGAGCCGGAGAGCCCGATGCCCCAACCCGCTACGACGCCGAGGACGCCCGAGATCAGCACGTCCGCGATCAGCCCCGACGACTACGCGGCCACGGCGGCGGCGATCGAGACGCAGATCCGCCGGGTCATCGTCGGTCAGGACGAACTGATCCGCACGCTGCTCACCGGGGTCCTGTGCGAGGGTCACGTGCTGCTCGAAGGGGTGCCGGGCGTCGGCAAGACCCAGCTGTTGAAGACCCTCGGCCGGGCCGTGCACCTCGACTTCTCCCGCATCCAGTTCACGCCCGACCTGATGCCGGCCGATGTGGTGGGCACCCAGGTCCTCGAGGAGGACGACAGCGGCCGGCGCCGCTTCACGTTCCAACCGGGCCCGGTGTTCGGGAACCTGGTGCTCGCCGACGAGGTCAACCGGGCCACCCCGAAGACCCAGTCGGCGATGCTCGAGGCCATGCAGGAACGGTCGGTCACGGTGGCCGGCGCGACCCGGCCACTACCCCGCCCGTTCTTCGTGATGGCCACCCAGAACCCGCTCGAGATGGAGGGCACCTACCCGCTGCCCGAAGCCCAGCTCGACCGCTTCCTGCTGAAGGCGCTGGTCCCATTCCCGTCGGCCGACGATCTGGTGACGATCATCGACCGTACGACCGGCAGCTCCGAGGCCGACGTCGATGCCGTGGCCGATGGCGAGCGGCTGCGGGCCATGATCGCCCTCACCCGCCAGGTGCCCATCGCCGCCCACGTGTCGCGCCACGCCGTCGATCTCGTCGTTGCCACCCACCCGGAGCTGGCGACCGCACCGGACCGGGTCCGGCGCTACGTGCGCTTCGGCGCGTCGCCGCGTGGAGCCCAAGCCCTGATCCTCGCCGCCAAGGCAACCGCGCTGCTCGATGGCCGGCCCAACGTGGCCACGGCAGACATCCGCGCCACCGCGGTCGGCGCGCTGCGCCACCGGGTGCTGCTCGGCTACGAGGCGGTGGCCGACGGCGTGACCGCCGACGACTTGGTGGCCGACGTCCTCGCCGCGGTGCCCGATCCTCCGGCGGGAGTCCGGGGCGCACCGTGATCCCGCCGGCGGGGGCTCCAGCCGAGGTCCCCGGCGACGCCGCCCCGCTGCTCTCGCCGGCCCTACTGGCCCGCCTCGAACGGCTCCAGCTCTCGACCCGGCGGCGCCTGGCCGGCCAGTTCGCCGCCGACCATCGCAGCGCACGCTACGGCAGCTCGCTCGACTTCGCCGACGAGCGCGACTACCACCCGGGCGACGACTTCCGCCGGATCGACTTCAAGCTGTGGGCCCGCCTCGACGTGTTGATGGTCAAGTTGTTCGAGGCCGAGGACGACATCACCGTGCGCCTGCTCGTAGATACGTCGGCCTCGATGAGCGGCGCCAAGCTGCTCCAGGCGAAACGTGTGGCCGCAGCCCTGGGGTTCTTGGCGCTCATCCATCGCGATGTCGTGACCGTGCACACGTTTCCGTTCGAGCGGCACCCGGCCCGCTTCGTCGGGCGCGGCGCCGCCCCGGTGCTGTTCGACCACCTCACCGGGCTCGACGCGTCGGGCGCGACCCCGTTCGCCGCGGCCGTCGCGCACCTGCTCGGGCGCCGCGGCCCTCGGGGAGCGACCGTGGTGATGTCGGACCTGTTGACCCCCGAGTGGGACCTCGCCCTGGGTCGGCTGCCGGCGCGCGGCGACCAGGTCGTCGTCGTGCATGTCACCGACCCCGCCGATCTGGGCGGTGACCTGGTCGGCGACCTCGACCTGGTCGATCGCGAGACCGGTCAGGCGATCGCGGTGAGCCTCACCCCCGAGTCGCTCCGGGACCATCGCCGCCATGTCGAGGCGTGGTTCGACGAGGTCGCCCTCCGCTGCCGGCGCGTCGATGCCGCGTACCTGCGCGTCGGCACCGACGACGACCTCGAAGACATCCTGCTCACCTCGTGGCGCGACGCCGGGGTCTTGCGTTGAGGTTGGCCAACCCGGCTGGATTGTGGCTGGCGCTGCTGGCCCTGCCCATCGTCGCCCTGCACATCCTGCGGCCCCGTCGCCTGCGCCTCGAGGTGGCGTCGGTGTACCTGTGGCGTACCCACGCCGCCCCCGTGGCCGCCGCCACGCCCTGGCAGCGGCTCCGTCCGAGCGTGCTGTTGGCCCTGCAGCTCCTGGCGGCGCTCGGTCTGGCCATCGCCGTGGCCCGCCCGGTCTCGGTGCGAGACGCCGAGCTGGCCGAGCACACGGTGTTCATCCTCGATGCCTCGGGTTCGATGGGCGCCCTCGACGGCGACCCCACCCGCTTCGACGACGCCGTCACCCGGGCCCGCGAGCTGCGCGGGGACCTGCCCCCCGGCGGCACAGCGTCGGTCGTGGTGGCCGGCGCGGCACCGCGCGTGGTGCTCACCGCCAGCCCCGACGGCGACGCCTTCGATTCGGCGGTCGGGCCGCTCGAGCCCGGCGCCGGTGCCGCCGACTTCGCCGCGGCGTTCACCCTGGCCGAGAGCCTCGAAGCGCCCGGCCAGGACATCGGCTTCGTGCTGCTGAGCGATGGCGGCTTGAGCGCCGACGAGCGGCGGCTGATCCCACCCGGCACGCGGTACGAGCGGATCGGGAGCGACGGCGAGAACCGTTCGGTCGACTCGCTCGTCACCGAGGCCCGGGGCAGCGACCTGCACGTCGTCGTCACCGTCACCAACCACGGCGACGGCCGGGTCGAGCAACCGGTCCGGATCGATGTCGATGCCGTGACCCAGTCCGAGGGCACGCTGTCGATCGGCGCCGGTCAGACGGCCGCGTTCGAGGCCGACGTCCCCGCCGGCGACCGCATCGAGGCGTGGCTCGACGGTGGCGATCTACAGCCCGGCGACGATCGTGGCGTCGCCGTGGTCGGGCGCCGCCGCGACCTGGCCGTCACCCTCGCCGGACCGGACAACGCGTTCCTCGACGACCTGTTCGCCGTGATCCCGGGCACGACGGTCAATCGGGTGCGATCCACCGCCGAAGCCACCGCCGCCGGTGCGCCCGCGGCCGACTTGTATGTGTTCGACCGGGTCGCGGTGCCCGTCGACATCGGGGCGCCGTTCATCGCGATCGTGCCACCGGGCGGGGCCGCCGACGTGACCGTGACCGGCACCGTCGAGCGGCCGGTGATCACTCTCGTCGACAGCACCGACGCCGTGCTCGCCGACGTGGACCTCACCCAGGTCGACATCGCGGTGGCCCAGCGGGTCGATCCGGGCGGCGGTCGGGTGCTCGTCGGCGCCGAGGGCGGGCCCCTCCTCGTCCGCGGCGTGAGCGGGGCCGAGCCGTTCGCGTACTTGGCGTTCGCCTTGAGCGACAGCAACCTGGCGGTCCAGATCGCCTACCCGATCTTGTTCGACCGGTTGGTCACCGAGCTGACCGCGGCGACGCTCCCGTCGACGGAGCTGCGGGTCGGCGACGCCGTGCCCGTGGACCCGAGCCAGGACACGACGGTGTCATCACCCGACGGGCGAGATCGGGTGCTGCGGCCCGGGGAGTCGGCGCCGCGGGCGGACCGCGTCGGGTTCTGGGTGGTCTCGGCCGGCGACGCCACGACCACGGTCGCCGTCAACCCGGTGGCCGGCGAATCAGCGATCGAACCCGTCGAGTCGCTGCCGATCGGCCCGCGACCCGATCGACCCGGCGGCGACGCACCCGACACCGAGACGCCGCGGCTGCGCTGGGTGATCGCACCATTGCTCGCCATCGTCGTCGCCGAGTGGTGGTGGGCCCGCCGTCGCGTCGGGGTCAGCCGCCGCCAGTGGCGCGCCGCCGAAGTGCTCCGGGCCGCGGTCGCCGCGTTGTTGCTAGTGGCGTTCATCGGCCCGACGATTCACCGCCAGGCCGGCGATGTGGCCACCGTGTTCCTCATCGACGCCAGCGACTCGGTCGCCGGCCCGGCGCGCGCCGACGCCCTCGAATGGGTGCAAGACGCCTTGGCGAACCAGCCCCCGGGGGTGCGCAGCGCCGTCGCCGTGTTCGGCGGCGACGCCCGCCTCGAGCTCACCCTCGGCTCCGACAACGTGCTCGGCACGCCGAGCGTGCGCATCGATCCCACGCGCACGAACCTGGCCACCGCACTCCGCTTGGCCGCCGCCGTCTTGCCCGACGATGCCCGCCGTCGTGTCGTGCTGTTGTCCGACGGCCGGGCGACCAGCGGCGACGTGCAGGCCGAAGCCGACGATCTGGCCGACCGCGGGGTCACCGTCGATGTCGTCGTCCTCGACCGCGGCACCCTCGACGACGCGGCCGTGCACAGCATCGACGCCCCGTCGTTCGTCCGAGAGGGAGAGCTGGTCACGATCTCGGCGGTGGTCGAGAGCGGTCGGTCGACCCCGGTGCGGGTGGTGCTGCGCGAGAACGGCAGCGACGTCGACGCACAGGTCATCCAGGCCGAACCGGGCGCCAACGAGGTGTCCTTCGAGCGCGAGGCCGGCGCCGGCGGACTGGTGCGCTACGACATCGTCGCCGAGGCATCGAGCGACGCCATCCCCGAGAACGATCGGGCCTACACGGCCGTGCAAGTGGAAGGCCCCGCTCGGGTACTGCTGGTCGAGGGCGGCCCGGGCGATGCCACGACGCTCGCGGCGGCTCTCGAAGGTGGGGGGCTGCTCACCGAGACCGTGGCGTCGAGCGACCTGCCGCCGCTCGACGAGCTCGGCTCGTTCGCGTCGATCGTGCTGGTCGACGTCGACGAGATCAGCCTGTCGGACCAACACGTGATCGATCTCACCCGCGCCGTGCAGGACCTCGGCCGCGGGTTGGTGACGATCGGCGGCGACCACTCGTACGGGATCGGCGGTTACTACCAGAGCGAGCTCGAGGAGCTGTTGCCGGTCGTGTCGGAGATCCTCGACCCGCAGCGGCGCCAGACCGTGGCCGAGGTGCTCGCCATCGACACCAGCGGCTCGATGGGCGCGTGCCATTGCGGGGCCGGTCTCAGCGAGGGCGGGGTCAACAAGACCGACATCACGCGGGCCGCGGCAGCCCAGGCCATCGAGGCCCTCAGCGCCAGCGACGAGGTCGGCGTGCTCGGCTGGAACACCCGGTACCGGTGGGCGCTCGACCTCCAGCCGGTGCCTTCCGACGCCGTGGTCGACGACGCCCTCTCGTCGCTGTTCCCCAGCGGAGGCACCGACATCGACGCCGTCCTCACGACCTCGGCTACCGCGCTGCGCGGCTCGTCGGCGTCCCTGAAGCACATCATCCTCCTCACCGACGGCTTCACCGACCAGAGCGACCTCGGCCGCCTGGTCGATCAGGCCGAGTCCCTGGCCGCCGAAGGCATAACGGTCTCGGTCGTGGGCACCGGCGAGGGCGCGGCCGACACGCTCGAGGAGATCGCCGACGCCGGCAACGGACGCTTCTATCCCGGACGCGACCTCCAGGAGATCCCCGAGATCCTCCAGGAGGAGGCCATGATCGCCAGCCGCGACTTCGTGAACGAGGGGCAGTTCTTCCCCGAGATCACGTCGTCGTCGCCCGTCACCGAGGACCTCGCATCCTCGCCGCCACTCCTCGGCTACATCGCCACCACCGCCAAGCCCCTCGCCACCACGGCGCTGCGCATCGGTCCCGACCGCGACCCGTTGCTGGCCAGCTGGCAGACGGGGCTCGGCCGGGTCACGTCGTGGACCTCCGACGGCGGGGCCCGCTGGAGCCAGGCCTGGGCCGACTGGGACGGGGCCGTGGACTTCTGGACGCGGGTGGTGAGCGACACGATCCCGACGTCGGGCGACGGCACCGTCAGCGCCACGATCATCGACGGGGCGCTGCGGGTCACCGTCGACAGCGCCGAGCCGTTTCCCGACGGGTCCGAGGCCGTGGCCCGGGTGAGCGCGCCCGACGGCACCACGTTCGAGGTGGCGTTGCGCCGCCTCAGCGCCACGAGCTACGGCGCCGAGCTGAGCGTCGAGGGGGCCGGGACCTTCGCCGTCGGCGCCTCGGTCACCGGGCCGGGTGGCACGATCGCTTCGGGTGCCGCGCTACCGAGCGTCTCTTATGCCGAGGAGTACCTGCCCGGACCGAGCGACCGTGACACCCTCGAAGCGATCGCCGCGACGACCGCCGGGCGCGTCGACCCGGCCGCCACCGACGCCTTCGTGCCCGACGGATTGACGGCCGGCGAGCGCCGCGTCGACTTGGCTCGCTGGTTGCTGCTCGCCGCCGCGCTGCTGTGGCCTCTCGCCGTGGCCGTCAGCCGCCTGAACCTGCGGGCATCGGTGGTGGCGTACCAGGCCGGGCGGCTGGCGGACTGGGTCAGGGCTCGGCTGCCGACGCGGCCGGGCTCGCCCCGACCGGCTCGACCACCGCGCCAGCGCCCCGAACCGCCACCCGAGGAGACGGCGCCGTCGGAGACCCTCGGCCGGCTGCTCGACCGAAAGCGCGGCCGGGCCTCGTGACCGTGGCGATCGCCAGACCGACCGCCATCAGCGCCGCGCCCCACCACACCCACCACACGAGCGGACGTACCGCTATGTCGAACACGGCGACACCATCGTCGCCGGCCCGGCGCAACGCCACCTGGATGTCGTCGCGTGGCGTCGACCGCAGCGCCGTCTCGGCCAGCGCCGCCGACCGCTCGGGGAACACCCGCAGCTCGGGCCGCAACGTGGCCACCCGATCCGCGCCCCGGTCGACGGCGACCGAGGCCGCCACCATGTCGTCGGCCACCGCCACCACGCTCTCGTTGGTGAAGCGGTAACCGCCGACCTCGACGGTTTCGCCCGCAGCCAGCACCACCCGGTCGCCGGTCGCGAACATCGAGCCGACGACACCGATCGCCATCACGGCCACGCCGAGATGGGCCGCCAACTGGGCCGGGCGCCGCCAGCCACCCCGCGCGAGAGCCCACGCGTTGCCGGCGACGGCCACGGCGCCGAGTGGCGCGAGCACCCGGGCGTAGAAGCGGCCGGCGACCACGCTCTCATCGGCGCCGAACCACCCGGCGGCGACCGGGTACAGCACGCCGGTCAGCACGAGCGCGGCGGCGAGCGCGCCAACGACCACCGCGCCGACCCCGAGCGATCGCGGCCACCTTGGCCCGGCGGGCGCGGCCCGCCACCAGGCCCGTGTGGCAGTGGCGGCGACCGCGGCCAGGACCGCTCCGAGCGACCAACCGACCGCGGGGTCCTCGGCAAAGGAGTGCACCGACACGTTGGCCCCCGACCGGGCAACCACCGCCCCCACGCTGGCCAGTACGAACGGCGCCGCCCCCGCTACGACAAGCGGCCGGCCCCGGCGGAGGCGAGCCGGGACGTGCATCCCGGCCACTAGCGCCAGCCACGGCACCAGCGCCGCGTTCTCGACCGGGTCCCACCCCCAGTAGCCGCCCCAGCCGATCTCGACGTAAGCCCAGTTCGCCCCCGTCGCCAGACCCGCGGTCAGCACCGCGGCGGCACCGGCCGACCAGCGGCGCACTGCCGCCCCCGCCGAGCCACCAGAGATGACCAGCGCATACGGGACGACGGTCACCACGAGTCCGAGATAGAGCAGCGGCGGGTGGTAGAGCATCGCCGGGTGCTCGAGGATCGGCGTGAGCCCGTCGCCGTCGACCGCGGGCAGGTCGAGGCGCCGGAACGGCGACGCCGCGAACCGGCTCACGGAGGCCAGGCCGGCCACGATCCCCGCCACCACACCCACATACCGGCCCCGCGCCGCCGCCGGTGCCGATGCCGCGCCCCCCAGCGCGACCAGGGCCAGCATCGCCGTCCAGAGCAACAGCGATCCGTCCATGCCGCCCCACACGCCGGCCAGCCGGTACACACCGTCGGTCGCTCGCCGCGAGCTGCCGGCCACGTAGGCGTTGCCCAGGTCGAGGGTGAAGAACGCCCGGGCGAGCGAGCCGACAGCGATCGCGAGTGCCCCGGCGGCGACGGCCAACCCCGAAACGGCCAGACCGGCGCGGCCCCGCCACCCGGCCAGCGACGCCGAGCCGGCGGCGACGAGCGCGAGGAGGAGCGCGCCCGATCCCACGGTCGGCAAGACTACGGCCGTGCCGCGCACCACCACCGTCGCCCTCGCCGCGGCACCCGCCGCCGCTGTGGCCGCGGCCGCAGTGTGGACGCCGTCGGACGAAGGTTCGGTGCTCTGCCCGTTCCGCCTGGTCACCGGAGGCTGGTGCCCGCTGTGCGGCCTGACCCGGGCCTCGGTGCAACTTCTACGCGGCGACTGGGCCCGAGCGGTCGACTACCACCCCCTGGTGGTCCCGGCGCTCGTCACCCTTGCGGTGGTGTGGGTCGTGATGGTCGGCCGGTCGGCCGGCTGGTCACGCCCGCGCTGGGTCCCGAGTCCGGCTGTGCTCTACCGCATCGGCCTGATCGAAGCCGCGGTGTTCGTTTCGGTGTGGGCCGCCCGCCTCGGCACCCACGACATCCCCCGCCCCTTCGCCTGAGCCCGGCGCCCGGGCGGGCCGTCATGCATGATGGCCCGATGACGACACCACACAAGGTTGCATTGGTGACCGGAGCCAGCCGGGGGATCGGGCGGGCATCAGCGATCGCGCTGGCCCGAGCGGGCTTCGACGTCGCGGTCTCGGCCCGCACGGTCAAAGAAGGCGACTCCCGGCTGCCCGACGGGCGAGCCGTACCCGGCAGCCTCGAATCGACGGTGGCCGAGATCGAGGCCGCCGGCCGGGCCGGGTTCGCGGTGCCGATGGACATGCTCGACCACGGGTCCCTCGTCGATGGTGTCGCCAAGGTGCTCGACCGGTTCGGTCGCATCGACGTGCTGCTCAACAACGCCATCTACCAGGGCCCCGGGTCGATGACCCCGTTCCTCGACCTCGCCGACGACGAGATGCGCCGCATGTTCGAGGGCAACGTCTACGCCCAGCTCACGGTCATCCGCGAGGTCATTCCAGCGATGGTCGCCCAGGGTGGGGGCGTGATCATGAACATGATCTCGGCCACCGCCCACGTGACGCCGCCGGGCAAGATCGGCGCGGGCGGGTGGGGCATGGCCTACGCCATGACCAAAGCGGCGTTCGAGCGGGTCGCCCCGCTGCTGTGCGTCGAGCACGGCGACGCCGGCATCGTCGCCTACAGCCTCGACCCCGGCTACGTGCTCACCGAACGGGCGGCCATGAACGACAGCGGGGGCCGGCACTCCGACCACTTCACCCCGGCCGGGCCGGAGGTGATCGGCGCCGCCGTCGCCTGGCTCGCGACCGACGATGCGGCGCCCGCCGAATACGGGGGCCGCATCGTGTTCGCTCAGCGCGAGGCGCTCAAACGGGGCCTCATCCCCGACTGGCGCCCCAAGAGCTGATCCCCACGCGCTGCGGCCCCCCGGCCGAAGCCGGGGGGCCGCAGGATCGACATCGACCAGCGCTACTGGCCGTCAGGTGCCGGGCCGTCGAGCACTGTGGCCGGGATGTTGGTGACCGCCGATCCGCCCATGCAGATGGCGAACGCCCGCAACTCGACGTTCGCGATCGCCCCGACGCCGACGTTGCGGTAGGCCACTCGCCAGAAGCGGTTCGATGCCACACCACCGCCGAACTGGCTCGGATAGTCCGAGCTCACGACGATGTTCTGGTTCAAGCCGTTGGCATTGTTGTTCGATCCACCTCCGACCACGCGGGTATCAACCGGGCAGGCGGCGCTGACGAGTTCGAAGGCGCCGGCTGCGAAGCTTGGGACCGTGCGGACGGACGTAACAATTGAGTACGTCGCTGCGGTGAGGTACCGGTCGTCGTGGTTGTGGTCGTACACGATGCCGGTGGCGTCGGCGATCACGTTCACCGAGCCGGTGTTGTTGAAGATGCAGATCGTCCCGGTCGCCGACAGATCTACCACCGCCGAGTTGAACGTGATCCGGTTCGGGAACGGGTTCAGCGTCGACGTCGCTGGCACCGGCCCGTCGCAGGGGTACACCTTGAGGAACGTGTCGGCGGTGGCGTCGACCGCGGTGATGTTCAATACCGCACCAGCCAGGCCACCGGCAACAATGCACCCGCCTTGACCCACAGCCCCGGACACCTGCAAGGTCAACGTGACGCCCGGACCCACCGGGGCGACGAGGCCCGAGGTACCAGTCGGACCACCCGAGCCCGGACCGCGAGTCTCGAGGATGCGGCACGGGTTGATCGGCTCCACCACCGGACGAATGCCCGACGACGGCCCAGCGCCAGCGAGATCCACCCGGGAAACGAGCGCACCCCCGACCGCCGCAGCAAAGATCATCGCCAACGCGAGCAACACGTTGACCAATCGTGAACGTGACAAGACCATGTCCAACCTCCAGGGCTCGGGTGGGGGTCGGGCCACCATGACCCGCACCCCGCGACCATCTGTCTTTCGGAACCCTAGTCCGGACGCGCTGCGGCCCCCGGCCGAAGCCGGGGGCCGCAGGATCGCTCAGATCACGTGAGGGCCCAGGGGCATCCTCAGGGTCCCGAGACTCAGCCGCAAACCACGACGATGCTGAACGGGATCTCGGAATTCACTCCCGCGTTGTCGTTTCCCTGAACATAGAGTGAGTTCGGGGTCGAGAGACTGAGACCGATAATGCCGTCGAACGGATTGTTACCATCCACGCTGGCCGTTGGAGACGCCACCCAGCCACACGTGTTGATGTTGCGGGGGAACGTGACCGTGTAGTCACCCGTGAAACCGCCGACGAACAGCTGTGACGTAACGCCGGTCGAGCCGCGCCGCAGCGTGCCATTGGCATTCACGGTGGCGAACATCCCGGCCTCTGCGTCGATCTCGGCTTCGGTGTAGTACCGGTCGTCGTGGTTGTGGTCGTACACGATGCCGGTGACGTCGGCGATCACGTTCACCGAGCCGGTGTTGTTGAAGATACAGATCGTCCCGATGGCCGACAGGTCGACCACCGCCGAGTTGAACGTGATCCGGTTCGGGAACGGGTTCAGCGTCGACGTCGCTGGCACCGGCCCGTCGCAGGGGTACACCTTGAGGAACGTGTCGGCGGTGGCGT
>CAYMJU010000119.1:0-9423 GCA_964390555.1 uncultured Acidimicrobiales bacterium
GCTGATCACCGGCGCCCGGATCGTCGAGCTGAGGGAGTTCCCCGAACCCGTGCCCGCGTCCGGTGGCGTGGTGGTCGACATCGCGTTCTGCGGCATCTGCGGGACCGACGTCCACGCGTACCAGTCGGGGCGGCCGTACAACCCCTCGATCTGCGGCCACGAGTGGACCGGCACCCTGTCCGCCGTCGGCCGCGACGTCGGCCAACTTTCCGAAGGCGACCGTGTGGTGATCGCGGTGCCTCCGCCCTGCGGTAACTGCGCGGCCTGCCGGTCCGGGTTGGCCGAACGCTGCGAGCGCGTGTACTTGGCTGCGCACGGCCGCGACGAGGGAGCGCCGCCCCACGGTGGGTTCGCACCCCGCCTCGCCCTGCCCGCGACACGAGTCCTGACCGCAGACCCCCGGCTCGACGACGAGCAGCTTGCACTGGTCGAACCGGCCGCCGTCACGTTCCACGCTGTGCGCCGCAGCGGCATCCGCCTCGGCGATCTCGCCGTGGTTCAAGGCGCCGGGCCCATAGGGCTGCTCGCCCTGCAGTGGGTCCGAGCGGCCGGTGCCCGCGAGGTGGTGGTGATCGAACCCAATCCCGTGCGAGCCGCCATGGCCAGTGCGCTCGGTGCCGACGTGGTCGTCGCTCCGGCCGATGCCGACACCGCCATCCGCGAGCGAACGTTCGGCCTCGGCGCCGACATCGTGTACGAGTGTGCGGGGGTGGCCGTGGCGATCGAACGGGCCGTCGAGCTGGCTCGCCGCGGCGGGTCGGTGTGCATGATCGGGCTGCCCGACGGCCAGGCCACCATCACGCCCGGGCTGTGGCTGTCGAAGGAGATCGCCTTCACCGGGGCCTTGGCCTACCTCCACGAGGAGTTCGCCATGGTGATGTCGATGATCGCCGATGGGCGCATCGACGTGACCTCGCAGCACACGTCTACGACCGGCCTGGCCGGCCTCGGCGCCGTACTCGACGAGCTGGCCTCGGGTCGCAGCGAGCAGAACAAGGTGCTCGTCAACCCGAGCTGGTGTGCCTAGAAAGGGAACCGGCCCGGGGCCGAAGCCCCGGGCCGACTCAAACCCGAGTCAGATGACTCTGGGAGGGATCTCTGCTGTCAAACGCCCCAGAGGGCGGCAAACTGCTCGGACATGGTGTCGGGGCCCGGCCAACCGTTGGTCGCGATCAGCTCCTCGGCCACGGCCGGATCGCTCACGACCCACAGCGGGAAGTTCGCAACCTCGCGCTCTTGGGTGTTGTCCTGGCCGAGCGCATGGCGAGCCATGCCATCGACCATGAGCCATGCGGCGTAGGGCTTGGGGTTGGCGGTCCAGAATCCCATCGTGCCATCGACGATCTCCTGCAGCACCGCAGCGCTGAAGTCGACACCGACGAGCCTGACCTGCTCGAAGAGGCCAGCCTCCTGGAGCGTGGTGGTCACGTTGCCGGTGAGGCCGTCGAATGCGAAGTGCACGTAGTTGATCGACGGGTCCTCCTGGAGCGCGGCCACGACCGCACCCGGGATCTCGCCGGCCAGCAGCTGGTCGATGGTGACGGCCAGTTCGGTGAACGTGCAATCGGGGCAGTTGTCGGCGTAGGCCCGGGCGGCACCCTCGTACTCGGCGACGAGCACCGGGAAGTCCGGGATGTTCACCATGAGCACATTGGCCGCACCGCCGGAGTCGGCGATCACGGCGTTGCCGTGCAGGTAACCGACGGCGTCGACGTTGGCGTTGTCGGCGCACTGCATCCAGATGTTCGCCGCGGGATCCGGGGCGTCACCCGAGAAGCAGCTGAAGAACGCGATGCCGGCCTCGGCCGCCGCGTCGATCTGATCCTGGATCAGAGCAGCCGGCGTGCCGGTGATGGCGACGTAGTCGACACCCAGATCGATGGCGCTCTGGAAGCCAGGCGCGGGATCGAAGCTCTGCACCGGGATGACCTCTAGGTTCCAGCCGAGCAGGGCCGTAGCGTCCTCGAAGCCCGGCGTGATGTCCTGGCACGAGGGCAGCTCGCACTCGAGCCAAGCCACGGTCTTCGGTTCGGGCACACCATCTAACGGCACGTTGGGAACGATGTCGGTCGGCTCGGTGGCCGCGGCATCGACGATGGCCTGTGCAGCTGCTACGCCATCGCCACCGCCAGGTGCCGCGGTGTCGCCGGGCGCCTCGGTGTCGCCGGGTGCTTCGGTGACATCAGCACCAGTGTCGTCGTCGTCGTCGCCGCACGCGGCCGCGACAAGAGTGAGCGCCAGCACGCAGGCCAGCAACTTCGCAATCCGTCTCAAGGGTCCCCTCCTGGGTAGGGCGTTGTGTCCGTCCCGGTCGGGAACGGAGCTAATCAACCGGTTAATATATTCGGTCGTCGCGGCAAAGTAGCGTCGGGGCCGTCATCAGGGGGAGTCGAGGGGAATCGTGCCAGCACTGCTCACCATCGAAGGGCTGTCGAAGTCGTTCCCGGGCCAGGTCGCGCTCGACGACGTCGACCTGGTCATCAACGCCGGCCGAACCCACGCGCTCGTGGGCCAGAACGGTTCCGGCAAGTCGACCCTGATCAAGATCCTGTGCGGGTATCACCAGCCCACCGGTGAGTCGCGCGCCACCTACCACGGCGAGCCGGTACGCCGTGGCAACGTCGAGCTCACCCTCGGCGACGCCCGGTCCGCAGCCCTGGCCGGCATCCGCTTCGTCCACCAGGACCTGGGGCTGGTCGACACGTTGAGCGCGGTCGAGAACATCGCCATGGGCGTCGGCTACACCACCAAGCGAGGCCGCATCGATTGGAGGTCCGACACGGCGAGGGCCGAGCAGGATCTCGCTGCGCTCGGCTTCACCGACTTCGATGTACGGGTGCCGGTCGGCCAGCTCGCCCCGTCGCAAAAGACGGCGGTCGCCATTGCCCGGGCGTTGCACGGCTGGGAGGACGACGCCAACTTGCTCGTCCTCGACGAGCCCACCGCATCGCTGCCCGGCGCCGACGTCGAGCGGCTCTTCGCCGCCATCCGCCTGCTCAAGGAGCGCGGGGTCGCCATCTTGTACGTGTCGCACCATCTCGATGAGGTGTTCGCCATCGCCGACGAGGTCACGGTGCTGCGCGATGGCCGGCGGGTTGCCACGCTCCCGGTCGGCGAGCTCGACCACGACAAGCTGATCGAGCTGATGATCGGCCACCGCCTCGAACGCCGGCGTCAATCGTCGCGCTCGGACACCGGCACCGCACCCGCGCTGCAAGCACGAGGACTCTCCGGCGGCACCGTGCACGACCTCGACCTCGACGTCGAACCCGGCGAGATCGTGGGCGTGGCCGGCATCACCGGATCGGGGCGAGAGGCCGTCGTGCCGCTGCTGACGGGACAGGTCCCGAGTCTCTCAGGCTCCGTGCACGTCGGCAGCCAGCCCATCGCCAACTACGAGCCGAGGTCGGGCCTCCGGGCCGGTATGGCCTTTCTAGCCGCTGACCGCGGCACCCTGGGCGTCGTCAAGTCGCAGTCGGTCAGGGCCAATCTCACCCTCGCCAATGTCGCTCGTCACCGCCGGGGATGGCGGCTCCGCCACGCCGACGAACGGGCCGAGGTCCTCGAATGGATCGATCGCCTGCGGATCAAGACCTCGGGCACCGAGGCGCCGATCGACACGCTCAGCGGCGGCAACCAGCAAAAGGTGCTGTTCGGCCGGAGCCTGCGGCTCGAACCATCGGTCCTGGTGCTCGACGAGCCGACCCGGGGCATCGACGTCGGCGCCAAAGAAGAGATCCACGTGCTGATCGACACCGCGGCGACCGACGGCGGCGCGGTCCTCGTGGCGTCCACCGACACCGACGAGCTCGTTCGGCTGTGCCACCGGGTCCTGGTGATGCGCGGCGGCCGGGTGGCCGCGGTGTTGTCCGATGACGACATGACCGTCGAGCACATCGAACGAGCCCAACTGCAGTCCCAAGGGAAAGCTGGAAACCGATGAGCGACACGGCGCCGGCTGCGGATACGCGTCCGCCAGCAGTCCCGGCCGCGATGGCACCGACGCCCGGTTGGGTACAGCGCATCCGGCTCGACCGTTACAGCGCGCTCTACCTGCTCGGCGCGTTCTTCATCTTCTTCGGATTCACCGAGGACAACTTCCTCCAATGGAACGGCAGCATCGAGTTCGTGCTCACCGAGAAGGTGATCGTGTGCATGCTGGCGCTGGCGTTCCTGGTGCCTATGACCGCCGACACGTTCGATCTGTCGATCGGGCACACCATGGCGCTGTCGCTCGTGATCGTGAACAAGCTGGCGCTCGAGACCGACATCCCCAACGGCGTCGCCGCCCTGATCGGCATGGGCGCGTGTATGGCGATCGGGCTCGTCAACGGGTTCGTGGTCGTCAAGCTCAAGGTGAACTCGTTCATCGCGACGCTCGGGATGAGCCAGGTGGTTGCGGCGATCATTCGCCGGATCCACGACAGCGGGCAGATCACCAACGAGCTCAGCGACAGCTACGTGAGCTTCGGCAAGGGCAACGTGTTCGCGTTCGACTGGCCCGGGTCCGGCAACGAGATCGCCCTCCCCCGCTACTTCTTCTACGGCCTGATCGTGGCCGTCGGCGTGTGGTTCGTGCTCGAGCACACGCCGACCGGCCGCCATCTGTTCGCCACCGGCGGCAACCGCGAGGCGGCTCGGCTCTCGGGCATCAAGGTCGACCAGCTCACCTGGGGCTCGCTCGTCGCATCGGCGGGGATCGCCGGATTCGCCGGACTGATCTACTCGTGGAAGTTCGCGAACTACGCCGCCGCCGTCGGGCCGCCGCTGCTGTTCCCGGCGGTCGCCGCCGTGTTCTTCGGCGCCAGCCAGATCCGGGGCCGCGCCAACGTGTGGGGTGCGATCCTGGCCGTGTACACGCTGGCCTTCGGCATCAAGGGAATCGGCCTGCGGTACCCCCGCGAGATCGACTGGATCCAGCCGCTGTTCGAGGGGCTCACGCTCATCCTCGCCGTTGCCATCGCCAGCCGCCAGGCCATTGTCAAGATCCGCAAACGCAGCGAGGTACCGGCCGAGCCGGCGCCCGCCGCCAGCGGCGCCGCTCCCGTCCCGTGATGCCCATCAAGGGGCTACCGCTGTTCCAGTACGCCTACGTCGTCGCTGACGTCGAGGAGTCGGCTGAGCGGTGGGCGCGCACGGTCGGGGCCGGGCCGTTCTTCGTCTCGGCGCACCACATCGGCGACCGGTTCGAGTACCGCGGCACCGCGGTCGAAGCCGACGTCACGTACGCCTTCGGCTACGCCGGTGACTGCCAGATCCAGCTGATCGCCCAGCACGACGACCAGCCCTCGATCTACCGCGACACCTATCCCGGCTACCCCGCCGGAACGCTCGGGTTCCACCACGTCGCTTCGCTAGTGCGCGACTACGCTGGCGCTCGGCAGCGGCTGCTCGACCAGGGCCATGTCCTCGCGTGCGAGCTGTGGGCCAACGACATCGTGGCGTGCTACTTCGACACCCGCGACACCATCGGGTGCTTCACCGAGCTGCACAGCCACACCGACCGCATCGCCGCCACCTTCGCCCGGTGGAGGGCCGCCCACCACGAGTGGGACGGCACCGGTCCCGTGATCCGCACCCACACCAGCGGCACGTAGTGTCCTGGCCGGGGGTCGACGTCGGGCGCGGCTACAACTCGCGACCGAGGAACGCGGCGAGCCGGTCGGCGGCCGACGCCGACGCCGGCGCTTGTCTCGCCGGACCGAAGGGCAAGCCGGAACCATCGGGCCCCCGCAGCGAGTCCCCGACGAAGCCCTGCACTATCGCCAAGAGCTGGGTCGCCAGGTCACCGTCGAGGTCGCTCGGCTGTCCGGTCGCCTTGGCCAGGTCCCATCCGTGAACGAAGACGTCGTTGGTCGCGATGCCCATGAACGCGACCCCGGGCAGCTCGCCGAACGGCAGCTTGATGATTGTCTCCTGAGCGCCGGGCGCACCGAATGCGGCCAGACTCGCCTCGACACCCTGATCAAAGGAGGCCAGTAGGTTGCCGGCGGCAAAGTCGACGCCATGTGTCGGGTCGGGGTCAGGAGCCTCCGCTGCGTTCACGCACAGCGCGAACCAGTTCGCACCCTCGGCGATGTGGTTGACCAGCGCCCGTACGTTCCACGACGCGCACGGCGTCGGACGTTCGTAGTCGTCCGGTGTCACGTTGACGAGGAGTCCGCGCGTCATCTGAAACGCCCGCGCCAATGTCTCGGTAGCCATAGGTGCTCCTGTCGTGGAGTTACGGCCCCGCCCCGAACACGCGAGGGCGTCAACACGAACCGACGGTAGGTCGCGCCGTCTAGAACGTCAAGGCCGAGCCGTCCAGCGCGCCGGCCGGCGGGGCAGGATCAGATTCGGCTGGTCGTCCGGCCGGCTGGTGAATTGGCGAACATCTGTTCGCTGTCGAAGCCGATCCGGGTGTCGGGAACGATCTCCACGATCACGCGGCCCGGCGTGTCGAGGTGGTGGACGAACGCCGCCTGCTTGTCCGGGCTGTTGGGGCGAACCCGCTCGGCCAGCGCGGGATAGAACCAGGCCTTGGTCTCGTCGTCGTCGAGCACCGTCGCGGTGCCCTTGTAGGTGACGGCCTGGCTTACGCCGATGTCGGTCCCCCGGCTGGTGATCGCCACCGCCACACGAGGGCGGGCGATGATCGCCGGCACTCGCTTGCGCCGGCGCGTGCACGTGAGCCAGAACCGGCCGTCGCGCCACACGAAGTTCATGATCACGCCCACTGGGTCGCCGGTGGCGGTGCTCCACATGAACGTGCACTCGGTCTGCTTCTCCAGCAGCACGCGCTCTCGATCGTCGTCGAGCGTGAAGATCGACACGTCCTCGTACGAATCGACGTATTCGGTGTCGACATGGTCATCGGTCATGGTCTCAGCTTCCTAACATGCCGCCGTCGACGGCGAGGGCGTGGCCGGTGGTGAACGACGATGCGTCGGAGCACAACCACAGGGCGGATTGGGCGATCTCAGCGGGCAGACCGAACCGGCCCATGCGGCTGAGCCGGCCCGCGGTCTCCGCGGCGTCGCGGCCGCGGCGCACCAGCGCGCCGCGCAACATCGGAGTGTCGATGGCGCCGGGACAGATCGCGTTGACCCGGATGCCCCGCTGGGCGTAGTCGAGAGCTGCGGATCGGGTGAGGCCGAGCACCGCGTGTTTGCTGGCGGTGTACGCCGGCTGGTTGCCCTGCGGACGGAACGAGTTCGTCGACGCGATGTTGACGATCGCTCCTCCCCCGCCGGCCAGCATGGCGGTGATCTCGTGTTTCATGCACAGGAACACTGACCGCACGTTGACCGCCATCATGCGCTCGTAGTCGGCGTCGTCGCACTCGTGCAACGGGACCGTCTCGAACTCTATCGCTGCGGCGTTGACCGCCACGTCGAGTCGGCCGAAGCCTTCGACCGCGGCGCCCACAATGCGGGCCACGTCGGCGGCCTGGGACACATCGCCGGCCACGCCTACGACCTCGTCGCCGAGACCCGCGAGCGCGTCGGCCGACAGGCCGGTGGCGACGACGCGGGCTCCGGCCTCGACGAACGCCTCGACGATCGCCCGACCCATGCCCCCGGTCGCACCGGTGATCACCGCCACCTTGCCATCGAGTTGCTGAGTCACGAGCGCTCCCCCTTCGCCGCCGCGGCGGCGTGTCGACCGGACAGGAATCCGAACACCATGCCCGGTCCGAGCGTGCCGCCCCCACCGCCGTAGGTCGGGCCCATGGCCGAGGCCATGGCGTTGCCGGCAGCGTAGAGACCCGGGATCGGGTCGCCGTCGAAGTCGATTACCTGACCCGACACCGTGGTGCGCGGCCCGCCCTTGGTTCCGAGAACGCCGCTGTGCACCTGGATGCCGTAGAACGGAGCCTCGAGCAGCGGGCCGAGCGTCGCCGCCGGTCCCGGTCGGTCGGGATCACCCCAGGTGATGTCGAACAGGCTCGCGCCGCGATCGAAGTCGGCATCGTGCCCATCGGCGGCCATGGCGTTGAAGCGCTCTACCGTGTCGACGAGCCCGGCACGGTCGACGCCGAGGGCGTCGGCGAGGTCGGCCACGGTGTCGGCGCTGGTGATCCAGCTCGGGACCGCGCCCTCGCCCCGGTGAGTGGCCAGGCCGTAGGTCGTGAGGTAACGATTGTCGAAGACCAGGTACGCGGGCAGGTTCGGGTAGTCGAATGCCGTGACGTCGAGTTGATGGAAGTACGCACCGAACGCGTTGTAGTTGGCGGCCTCGTTGCCGAAGCGGCGGCCGGCCCGGTTGACCATCATCGAGAACGGTCGGGCGCGTTCGCGGTTGGCCAGCCACGCCAGGGGCTGCCCGTCGGGTCCACCGACATCGATCATCGGAACCCACCACGCCTCTCGCATGTTGGCGATCGCGGCGCCGGCGCGCATCGCCATCTTCAGCCCGTCGCCGGTGTTGGTGGGCACCGACGCCTGGCGGGTCACCGGGCCCCGCAGGAAGCTGACCTTGACGTCGGCGTCCCATTCGAAACCACCCGTCGCCAACACGACACCGCCGCGGGCCGCGACCTCCCGCTGCCCACGGGCGGACTCGATGCGCACACCGCGGACGGAACCATCGATCACGACGAGCGACACCGCCCGGCAGCCGGTCGCGGGCTCGATGCCCCGGTCGAGGCACCCGCGGAGCAGCCGGCCGACGAGCGCCTGCCCGCAGCCCCGCTCGTCGTTGCTCGCCCGGCGGACCAGCTCCGCGGGATCGGGAGGAGCGGCCCGCCCGAGCGTGGTCTCGCTCATGACGTTGTGGCGCCCGGACTGGTGCCCGACGGTGACCCGGTCGGCCCACTCGCCCAGCTCGCCATAGGGGAACAGGTCGCATTCGAGCGATCGGCCACCCTCGCGGCAGGCGCCGGGGTGCTCGGGGTGGTAGTCGGGGAAGCCCTCGACCACGCGGAGCTTGACCGGCGTGCGGTCGTCGAGCCAGCGCACCATCTCGGGGCCGGCATCGACGAGTGCCGCTGCGAGCTGCATGTCGATCGCACCGAGGCCCAGCGACTCGATGTACGTGAGCGCCTGGTCGCGATCGTCGGGCGTGCCGAGCTGCTCCATCCGGGGGTTGCACGGGATCCACACCATGCCCCCCGACCAGGCCGACGTGCCGCCGACCAGATCGGACTTCTCGAACACCGCGACGCTCGCGCCAGCATCGTGGGCCGCCAGCGCAGCCGTGAGCGCCGACGCCCCCGACCCGAGCACCACGACGTCCACATCGAAGATCACCTGGGTACGTCCTTCCAGGCGCGATCGTTTCTGTCCACGGTCGACAGCGCGATCCTCACGTCGGCACGCCCTTCCAGGCGCGGTCGTTTCTGTCCACGGTCGACCGCGCGATCCTCACCTAGGCACGTCCTTCCAGGCGCGATCGTTTCTGTCCACGGTCGACCGCGCGATCCTCACCTGGGCACGTCCT
>CAYMJU010000120.1:0-17501 GCA_964390555.1 uncultured Acidimicrobiales bacterium
CGGCGTGACGTTGCTGTCGGAGGAGGGCGTGGCCCGCATCTTCGACATGCAGTACGAGGGACTCGACCTGAACCTGCTCTCGCCGCTCAAGTTCGGCATGGGTTTCGCTCTCTCCTCAGGGCGGGGGCCGTACTGCCGCGAGTGCGGATGGGGCGGGTGGGGAGGCTCGCTGGCGATCATCAACGTGGATAACCAGATGAGTTTCGCCTACGTGATGAACCGAATGATGAGTAGTGATGTCGACACGCGCCGGCACCGGCTCGTGTCCGCCGCCGACGACGCCCTGATGGCCTGACCCAGCGCGCTCGAGCTCCCGCGCTTCTGGAAATCGCGACTGGCGCGCTTGGGTCGATCCTCCCGTAAGCGGGTCTTGAGCGATCCGAGTTCACGTCACTGCTCGATTGACCGCCGGATCGGTCTCCCTGGAGCGAACCCGTGTCATGTGAGCCATGACCGTCGTCCGATGGACGCCGAACGCGTCCGCCAACGAGTCGATCGTCTCGCCATCATGGCACCGGTGGATGAGCTTGGAGATGTCGTCACCGGACAACCGTCGCTGGTGCTGCACCACCGGGTCCGCCCTGCGAGTCGGGATCGGGCGTCCGAGCACGGCCGGCAGAAGTCCCCTCATTGCGAGGAACGCGTCGCGGGGGTTCTAAAGCCGTCCCTGAAGGTCCACGCCGATTCCCCGGTCACCGGCCTCCACCGGCCGCCCAGCACCGACCCGAGGGGACAGGGCCGTCGGTTCCGATGAATCTGATTGGAACTCCTCTTCGTCAACAAAAGTTGACGAGCCTTCGTCCGGTCGGTACGCTGAGTTCATCGACATCGACATCGAGGCGAGCGCACGCAAGCACGGTGTCTCCGACTTAGAGGGCGAGCCGATAGGCGAGCCCTCCAATGTGACAGTGGCTCTTCTCGCCTGCGATAGCAGGCGAGCGAAACCGATCGGAAGCTGAAACAGTCACCTAGCGGCCCGGGTCTACATGTTGCACGCAGTCCGACACCACTGGCGAGCGTTCGAGACCGACGACCCGGATGTAACGATGTTCATCGGTCCGTCGACGACCTCAGACCCATTGGAGGTCGGTGTCGTCGTGATCCACGCGCTGCCGGCGAGAACCAAGTTCCTGAAAGGGTGGTGGGTGCCATGACCAAGACACGCGCACAGCGAGCGGCTGCTCTCGGGGAGTGGGCTGAACGGGTCGATCCACGCGATCTGGTTGTTGCCGACACCGACGCTCTCCGTGCGGTCGCAGAGTTGGCCGGGCAGCGAGACGAAGTTGACAGAGCGATCGTCGAAGCGATCCGCGCGTCGCGAGAGTCGGGCCGCTCCTGGTCAGAGATTGGAGCGATGCTCGGGGTGTCCAAGCAAGCAGCGCAGCGCAAATACGCCAAGAAGATGTCGGCGTAAACCCGGGCGTCGAGTCACGCCGAGGGAACCGTCGCGTCACTTCGTCGCTGCGCTCGGCACCGAGCGCGCTCGTAGCCTTGGCCTGGTGGAGCAAGACGCGCTGCGCATCGAGCTGATCGAGGTCGTCGGCGGCCGCCATGTTCTCGAGGGTGATGACCGCACCCGCTACTTGATCGACCAGCGCGGCCGGAACCGCGGGCGCGCGGCTTTCATCGTGCGTCCGGGGACGACGAGCGAGGTGGCCCTGGTGGTCGGGGTGTGCCGGCGCCACCGCACGCCGATCGTGCCGATCGGCGGCAACACCGGGCTGGCCGGTGGAGCAGCGACGGCCGACCCGCGGGCGGTCGTGCTCAGCCTGGAGCGGATCTGCGCCATCCGCGAGGTCGACCGGGCGAATCGCCACGTGGTGGTCGAGGCGGGCGTGACCGTGGCCGCTGTCCAGGGCGCGGCCCGCGACATCGGGCTCGACTTCCCGGTCCGGTTCGGGGCCGAGGCCACCGCCCAGATCGGTGGCGCCCTCTCCACCAACGTGGGTGGCACCAACGTCATCCGTCACGGATCGATCCGGCACCGGGTGCTCGGTATCGAGGCGGTGCTCCCCGATGGTCGCATCGTGCGCGACCTACGAGGGCTCCGCAAGGACAATGCCGGGTATGCCTGGGCGCAACTGCTCGTGGGCGCCGAGGGGACCCTCGGCGTGATCACCGCCGCCTGCTTGAGCCTGACACCGCCGGTGCCGCACAGGGCAGTGGCCCTGGTCGGCGTCGCGACAATGGCCGACGCCGTCGAACTCCTGGGACTGGGGCTCGACTGCACCGGGGATCGGATCGAAGCGTTCGAGGTGGTCGACGCGCCGGCATGCGACCTGGTGGCCGAATGGTTACCGGCCGTCACCGCCGGCCTGGCGTCGCTCGGCCCGGTGACGGTGCTCATCGAGGTGGGGACGATCGAGAAGGATGCCGCGGAACCGGCGCTTAACGGTTTGATAGAGGCGGGCATGGCGAGTGGTCTCGTGATCGACTCGGCGGTGGCGTTCGACGAGAGCGCCAGGCGGCGGCTCTGGCGACTCCGCGAAGCGGTGCCCGAGGCTGAGCGCCTGGCCGGGCCGTCGATCAAGCACGACATCTCGACGCGTACCTCGGGGGTGGCCGAGCTGGCCTCGGCGGTGGCTAGGGCGGTCAGCGACGTCGACCCCGGCGCCCGACTCGTGGTGTTCGGGCACGTCGGCGATGGCAACCTCCACGCCAACGTCTTGAGCGCGACGGTGGACGGGAGCGAGATCAGCGACGCCGTTCACCGGGCGGTGGCGTCGCTCGGCGGTTCGATCTCGGCCGAACACGGGATCGGCCGGGACCGTCGCGAACCGTGGGCCCGGTACGGCGACCCGGTCGCCATCGACCTGATGCGCACCCTCAAGCGGACGCTCGACCCCGACGGTTTGATGAACCCCGGAGCGCTCTGGCTACCCGACGACGGGGCTAGCTGAACGGGGCCAAGCTCAGGGTAGGCCGAGCTCAGGGTAGGAGGTAGCCCGACACGTCCGCGAGCAGGTGGGCGCCGGACTGGGTGAACAAGGTCATCTGGCCACCATCGCCGAGGCGAACAAGCGCCGAGTTGGGCCGGGTCTCGCCAGCCGCGCCGACGTTCAGCGTCGATGCGAGCGGTTGCGGTGCGCCGGTGTCCCACACGGTGACGAACCCCGGTGCGCCGGCCTCGGTCGCGGTCACGTTCACCACGACACCGAGCGCCGTCGGTGGCACTGCGGCGACCCCGGCGACCGGGCGGGTGATCGAACCGCCGGCGCCGACCGGCGCCGCGCCACGGGTGTCGAACAACCGGCTCGGCGTGACCGGGACGAACAGCCCGGTCCTCGCGAGCGAGGCCGCAGATCCGGTCACGTAGCCGACGACGTCGGCGACCAGGTGCGTCCCGGATTGACTGAGAAAACTCACGTCGCCGCCCGCGCCGAGGGGCACGATCGCCAGGTTGGCGACGGTCTGCCCGGCCCGTTCGAGGTTCAGGGTCGAGGCAACAGGAGCGGTGCCTCCGCTCGGGTAGACGGTCACGTAGCCGGGCGCCGCGGCACCGGTTGCGGTGACGTTCATGACCACTGCGGCGGCGTCCGCAGGCACCAGTGATTGCGCTCGGGCCGTGATCACCCCGCCCGCCGGGACGAACCCAGTCGGCGCGCTCGCCGGTTCTCTGGTGTCGAACAGGCGTCGGGGCGTGAGCGGGATGATCCGGCCGGCCGTCGAGCCGTTCGAGGGCGTGAACCAGCCGGCGAGGTCGATCACCACGTGCGCGCCGCTCTGCGCCGTCACCTGAATGGCGCCGCCGGGTCCGAGGGGCACGATCACGTTGTTGGCCACGGTCTGGCCGGTCGTGAGGTTCAGGCTCGACGTGGCGCGGCCGTCGGCCCCCGCCGGGGTGACCGATAGGTAACCAGGGCCGGTCGCGTCGGTTGCGGTGACGTTCAGCGCCACCGCGGTCGCCCCGGCCGGAATCTGCGCCCGCCCGGCGAGGGAGACGAGCACGCTCTGGCCCGGGCCGAGCTTGCCCGCCGGGACGCTGGTCGCGTCTCGGGTGTCGACCAGCCGAATCGGGGGCACCGGAACGTAGCGAGACGCGGGGCCGACCAGCTCCACGTCGGGCACCGGTTCGGCGGGCGCGACCGGTTCACAGAAGCGGGCGAAACCCCCGACCCACGCGCCGCCGTCGCTCTCGGTGTAGTCGCCGCCGATCCACAGGCATCCGTTGGTGTCGGTCTGGAGCGCCCACGTGCCCCAGTGCCCGGGCTCGAGCGCCGGGAGGAAAAGGTCGACTACCACCGACGTAGCGGCGCGGTACGCCATGGCCGTGTCGTGGGCCGTGAACTGGCCGCTGAACGAGGAGTAGTGCACGCGCCCGGCCCACTCGGTTCTGGCGCCGACATCGCCGAAGCAGTGGCACCCGGCCAGGACCAGGTCGTCGGTGACCTCGACGACCTGGTAGTCGCCGCCGGTGACCGCCGGTGCGCAGTACTCGAAGGTGGTGCAAGCGAGTCCCGTCGTGTTGTAGCCGACCAGCGCGTTGGTGCTGGCGTCGAGGACTTGAAGGATGCGTTGGGCCCCGGCAACGTAGATCCGGTCGCCGTGGACCGCGACCGAGTGGGTCCAGGTCTGCGACGCGTTGTTGACCTGATATGGCGTCAGCCCGCCAACGACCGCTCCGCTCGCGAGATGCACCGTGGCGAAGTAAGCCGTGCCTGGTTGCGCGTCGACTGACGTGAAGTAGCCCACCAGGTGGACCCGGTCTCGCACGTGGTCGATCGCCACGTCCCAGACACCGGTGCCCGACGGCTTCGGGATCCAGCCGAGGTCCATGGCCCCGGTCGCGGCGTCGAGGCGAGCCACCGAGTACGTCGGGGTCGCGGTGGCGCCGTTGAGCACCCGGTTGAACCTCCCAGCGACGTACAGGTCGTCGCCGTCGACGACCAGCTCGCGGACCCGCCGGGTCTCGGTCGAGTTGACCAAGTTCACCCCAGCGGTGAACGAGCCGATCGTCGCTCCGGTGATGGGGTCGAGCTCGACGAGGGCGCTGCGCGGCTGTCCGTTGGCGGTCGCGAACTCGCCGCCGACGAGAAGGGTGCCCGACGGGCTGGTCGCGAGGGCGTACACCGCGCGGTCGAAGGTCGGGCGAAACGTGTCGAGCCACACTCCCGAATCGCGGTCGAACGCGGCGAGGTACGGCTGGTCATGGACGACGCCGATGCCGTCGTGTTGCACGCCGGTGAACGCGCCGGCCACGTAGACCCGGTTGCCGACCTCCTCGAAGTCCCACACGAGCGGCTTGGGCGACTCGACGGATTGACCGACACCAACCACCCCCCACGAGCCGAGCGGCTGGTTCGACAGTTCCGCGGCGTCGATGTGCGGCTGCCATCCGGAATCGACCGCGACCGCGAACGCGACCGCGGACGATTGCTCGACGGCGGGCGCCGAGGCCGGCTGAACGGCCGCGGACGCTCGCGGCATCGCCAGCGCGATCGTCGCCAGCGCGATCACCGTGAGCGCGACGTGCGACATCGGCACTGACCGCCCTGACATGGGTGAAAATGATACGAAACCGGCTTCACCGCCGGCGTGAGTCGCTGAGACCATTCCGCGCCCGGGGGCGCGGTGGGTGCGACCGGCTGGCATCATGTCTCGCATCACCACGACCGAGACGACCGACCCGACCAGCCCGCGCCTGGAGCACCGCGACGGCGTGGCCTGGGTCACGCTCGCCGAGCCGGGGCGTCGCAATCCACTCGGGCTCGCGACGTTGCGCCGGCTCGACGACGTACTCGAAGACCTCGGGGCGATGGCATCGGTTCGGGTGATCGTGATCGGTCACGAGGGTCCGGCGTTCTCGGCTGGTCACGACCTGCGCGAGATGAGCACCGCGGATCGCCCCTTCCTCGACGAATTGTTCGGTGCCTGCGTATCGGTGATGACGACCGTGCACCGCGTTCCTCAGCCGGTGATCGCCTGCGTCGACGGAGTCGCCACGGCCGCCGGGTGCCAACTCGTGGCGGCATGCGATCTGGCTGTGGCGTCGAGCCGTTCGACATTCGCCACCCCAGGAGTGCGGATCGGTCTGTTCTGCTCCACGCCGATGGTGGCGTTGAGCCGGGCGATCGGCCGCAAACGTGCTCTGGAGATGCTCCTCACCGGCGAGCCGATCGACGCCGCGACGGCCACGGACTGGGGCTTGGTCAACCGGGTGGTCGAGCCCGATGATCTCGTAGCCACCGTCACGGCGCTGGCGGAGAGCATCGGCCGTTCCAGCCCGCACACCATCGCCCTCGGGAAGGCGGCGTTCTACCGGCAGGTCGAGATGACCGAAACCGACGCCTACGAGCTCACCGCCGACGTGATGGTCGCCAACGCCGGCGACGAGGTCGCCGCCGAGGGCATCGACGCCTTCTTGGCCAAGCGCCCCCCGGTCTGGCCCGCTTGACGTTCGACCCCCGACCAGCAACGGTGGTACCCAGACCATGAGTCAATCCGCTGCGTCGCCCACGCCCGCCTCGCCTCGATCACGGATCGACGACTCGCCGAGCCTGGGGCGGGTGTCGGTCCTCCTCGGCGACGACGGTGGCCACTATCCCCACGGCAACTCGGTGCTGGTGCGCGGGTCCGACACCACGGTGCTCGTGGACCCCTCGCTCATGGTGGCGCAGTGGGGATCGATGCCCATCGACATCGACGTGGCGTTGCTCAGCCACGTGCACGAGGACCACGTGGCGGGGCTGGTGAGCGTGCCCGACGCCGAGGTCCACGTTCACTGGCGCGACCAGCAGGCCCTTCGGTCTCTCGACGATCTCGTCGATTCCTATGGCCTCGATCCCGCCGCCGAGCCGGCGATGCGGCGCCTTCTCGAGGACGACTTCCACTTCGTCCCGAGGTCCGATGCCTTGCCGTTCGACGACGGCGACCGCCTCGAGGTCGGCGGGTCGGTGATCACCGCGGTGCACCTGCCTGGCCACACGCCGGGCCACTGCGGGTTCGTCATCGAGCCCGAGGGCGTGTTCGTGCTAGGTGACATCGACCTCACCGGATTCGGCCCCTACTACGCCGACGCCGGCTCTGATCTCGACGCGTTCGACCGGAGTCTCGAGCGTTGCGCCGAGATCGACGCCCGCTGGTTCGTGACCTATCACCACAAGGGAATCATCGACGGTCGCGAACCGTTCCTCGCCGCTCTCGCCACCTATCGAGCGGCGATCGGCCGTCGCGACGATGCGCTGCTCGCCATGCTCGACCGCCCCCGGACGCTGGCCGAGCTGGTCTCGATGCGGCTGCTCTACCGGCCCCACGTCGAGCTGATCTGGGTCACCAGCGCCGAACGGCGTACGATCGGGTTCCACCTCGCCCGTCTGGTGGCCGGCGGTGCGGTACGCGCCGGGTCCGACGGTCGCTTCCACCAGGTCTGAACAAGCGGAGCCGCATGTCCGACGAGCTAGAAGCAACCGTTCGCGACGGGATCGCCACGCTCATCGTCAACCGTCCGCACGTCAAGAACGCCATCCCGACCGACATGTGGCGGCCCATGGCCGTTCAGCTCGACGAGTGGTCAGACACCCCGGAGGTGCGGGCCCTCGTCCTCACCGGCGCCGGGGACGACTTCGGCAGCGGGGCCGATGTCGGCCAGTTCAGCGGTGGACCGAAGCGGCACCCGCTCGAGGTGATGCGTCAGGTCGGCGCTGCGGTCGAGGCCCTGTACCGCTTCCCCAAACCCGTGGTTGCCCGCGTCCGAGGGGTCTGTGCCGGTGTGTCGCTCAACCTCGCGCTCGCGTGCGATCTGGTCATCGCCGACGAGACCGTTCGCATGTCCCAGATCTTCAGTCGAAGGGCCCTTTCGATCGACGGTGGGGGATCGTGGATCCTGCCGCGGATCGTCGGCATGCAGAAGGCCAAAGAGCTCGTGCTCCTCGCCGAGATGGTCGACGCCCACGAGGCCCTCCGACTCGGCCTCGTCACCCGCGTGGTCGCGCCCGATCGGCTCGACGCCGAGGTCGATGGCATCGCCCGGCGGCTCGCCGACGGCCCGACGTTCGCGCTCGGCCACTCGAAGCGGCTCCTCAAGGCCTCGGCGACGTCGACGATCGCGGAAGCGGTCGAGGCCGAGGCCCAGGCCCAGGCGCTCAACTTCTCGAGCGCCGACTCTCGCGAGGCCGCCAAGGCGTTCGCCGAGAAGCGCCCCGCCACGTTCACCGGGCGATAGCAGATACTGATCGCCGGTGGACTTCGAGCTAACGTCCGACCAGCTCGCCCTGCGCGACGCGGCGCGTGACCTGCTCGACGACCTCGCTTCGCCGACCCGGGTCCGGGCCCACACCGAGTCGGCGGCTAGCTACGACACCGCGCTCTGGGCGGCGATGGTCGACCAGGGCTGGCCGGCCATCGAGCAGCCCGGATCGCGCGGTGGGCTCGACCTCTCGTTCGTCGAGGCGGCGGTGTTGCTCGACGAGATCGGGCGGCACGGCGCGCCGGTGCCCATCGTCGGTTCGCTGCTGGCCCGCGACGCGCTGGATCGTGGCGGGCGCCCCGACCTCGCCGACCGGTTGGCGTCGGGTGAGAGTCTGGCCGCGGTCGCCGGACCGGGTCACCATGCCGTTCCCGTCGCCGAGGGCCGAGGCGGCGCGGTGACGCTGACGGGTACCACCGCGCCTGTTGTCGGTGCGCCCTCGGCCGACATCGCCATCGTCGTCGGGTGGACCGGTACCGATCTGGGGCTGTTCGCGGTCGAGGTGGCGGCGGGCGACCGGCCCGAGCCCGAGCCGGCGATGGATCCCACCCGACCGGTCGCGCGCTACCGGTTTGGCGGGGTACCGGCGATCGAGCTGGGTGGCGCCGACGCCGTCGAGGCGTTGGCCGATCGGGGGGCCACCGCTATGGCAGCGCTGCTGCTCGGTGGCTCGTCGCGAGTCCTCGACATGGCGGTCGCCTACGCCGGGGAGCGCCACCAGTTCGGCCGGCCGATCGGCAGCTTCCAGGCCATCAAGCACCGGTGTGCCGACATGCTGGTCGACGTCGAAGGCATGCGCTCGGCGACCTATTGGGCGGCATGGTGCGTCGGGGCGCGCTCGCGCGACGCCTCGCTCGCCGCTTCGTCGGCCAAGATCTGGGCGATCGATGCGAGCAAGCGGGTGATGGCTTCGGCGCTGCAGGTTCACGGCGGGATCGGCTTCACGTGGGAGCACGATCTCCACTTCTTCTGGAAGCGGGCGCAGCTCGACCAATGGTCGTTCGGCGCGGTGAGTTGGCATCAGGACCGTCTGGCGCGAGCGCTGCACGCCCGGGTCGCGGCCGGCGAACCGGTCATCTGACGGTGCGAGCGACGTATCGAGCGCCTCGGGCTCGTGACTACACGCGCCCCGGTGGACCGTGGCACACGGGCACCCTCGAGGCCGGTCTCCGGGTGCCGACCCGTCACGACGCCGTGCTCGTCGACGGCGGCAACCGTCTGTCGGCCGCAGAGATGGTCGACCTCGTGGACCGCGTCGCTGCGGGGCTGCGCTCGATCGGTGTCCGGCACGGGTCGGCGGTGGCGTGGCAACTCCCGAACTGGTGGGAGTCGGTCGTCTTGTTGCGGGCGTGCTGGCGGATCGGGGCTGTCGGAGCGCCGTTGCTGCAACGGGCCGGGCGACGCGACGTCGAGCAGGCGCTGCAGGCCATCGCCCCGTCGGTGGTCCTCGCCGCCGCCGGGCTCCCGCTCGCCGAATGGCCAGGCTGTCTCCCGGTGCGGGGCGAGGGCGATGCGTTCGTGCGCCTGACCAGGCACGGGCCCCTAGTCGGCCCCGATCGGGCTCGCCCCCACGATCTGGCGATCGTGATGCTCACGTCGGGCACGAGCGGGCGGGCCAAGGCCGTGCTGCACACCCACCGAAGTCTGCTGGTCAAGGCACGAGCGCAGGGCCGGGCGCACGGGTTGACCGGCAATCACACAGTGCTCATGCCGGCGCCGCTGGGCCACGTCGCCGGCGTGTTGAACGGCATCACGTTCCCGGGCGTGCACGGGATGAAGACGGTGCTGGTCGATCGGTGGGAACCGGCTCGGGCGCTCCAACTGGTGCACGACGAGCGGGTCGAATTCATCGGCGTTCCCGCGCCCTTCCTCCAGGCGATGGTGGACGACTCCTCGTTCGACCCCCGGCTCGTCGAATCGCTCGCGGTGGCGTCGATGGGCGGCTCGTCGATGACCCCCAGCCAGCTCGGTGCGCTCGGTGACGCGCTCGGCTGCCAGGTGAAGCGCAGTTACGGGTCGACCGAAGCGCCCACGGTGACGACCACGCTGTCCGGCGACGATCCGAGCCGCGGGTGGTCGACCGACGGACGCATCGCCGGGGAAGCCGAGCTCCGCGTCGTGGAACCGTCGACCGGGAACCCCGTCGGGCTGGGCGCGATGGGGGAGATCGAGCTGCGCGGACCCGAGCTCTTCGCCGGCTACGCGGACCCCGCCGAAACCCGTTCGGCCCTTCGGCGCGGGTGGTTCCGCACCGGCGACCTGGCGCAGCTCGACGATGCGGGGTACATCACGATCGTGGGCCGGCTGAAGGAGTTGATCATCCGGGGTGGGGAGAACATCGCGACCGCCGAGGTCGAGGTCGTGCTCGAGCAGCACCCGCTCGTGCGCCAGGCCGTCGCGGTCGGCTTTCCCGATCCCGTTCTGGGCGAGCGGGTCGCCGCGTGCGTCGTCGCCGATCCGGCGTTCGACCTCGACGAGTGTCGACGCTGGTTCGTCGCTTTAGGCATCGCCCGGTTCAAGACGCCCGAACGTATCGTCGCCATCGCCGAGGTGCCGTTGCTCGCATCCGGCAAGCCCGACCGCGCCGGGCTGCGCCGACTCGTCGAGAGAGGCCACTCATGGACTTGACGCCGACCGCCGAGGAGGAAGCGCTGCGGGCCGAGGTCCGCAGCTGGCTCCGGAAGAACCTGCCGTGGGAGTACGGCGTCGGCCTGCCGCCGGGCTTCGACGACCTGGCCGAAGAGGTGGCGTTCCTTCGCGACTGGCAGGCCCGGTTGGCGGCCGGCCGGTGGGTCGGGGTGCACTGGCCGGAGGCGTACGGCGGGCGCGGCGCCGGCGCGGTCGAGAACTTCATCGTGCAAGAGGAGCTGTCGCGAGCCCGTGCGCCCGAACTCGCCGGCCGCATCGGCGTCAACCTGGTCGGTCCGACCCTCCTCGCCAACGGGACCGACGAGCAGCGGTCCCGATGGCTGCCGCGCATCCTCCCGGCGACCGACCTGTGGTGCCAGCTGTTCTCTGAACCCGGCGCCGGGTCCGACCTCGCCTCGCTGACGACGCGGGCGATCCCGGTCGACGGCGGCTGGTCCCTGACCGGGCAGAAGGTCTGGACGAGCTACGCCCAGTTCGCCGACTGGGGGATATGCCTGGCCCGCTCGGACCCGTCCGCGGGCAAGCCTCAAGCGGGTATCACGTACTTCGCCGTCGACATGCGCGCACCGGGCGTCGAGGTGCGGCCGCTTCGCCAGATCACGGACGAGTCGGACTTCAACGAGGTGTTCCTCGACGACGTCTTCGTGCCCGATAGCGACGTAGTCGGAGCCGTTCACGACGGGTGGCGGGTGGCCAACTCGACGCTCTCGCACGAGCGGGGCGTCAACGCCCGTCAGATGGTGATCCACATGCAGCTGCTCGAGGAGCTGCTGCGGCTCGCCGAGAGCCGGGGCGGCTTCGGCGACGAGCGCCTCGCCCGCCGCCTCGCCCAGGCCTACGTCGAGGTCAAGTTGTTCCAGCTGCTGAACGGGCGGACGTTGTCGCGCCTCGCCAAGGGCCGCGAACCCGGCCCCGAGGCGTCGACGCTGAAGCTGTACTGGAGCGAGATGACCAAGCGGCTCCACGACGTGGTGATGGACGTGCTCGGCGACGAGGCGCCCTTGTGGCGCCACGCCGCTGACGTTCCCGGCAACGGTGCATGGCAACGGTCCTGGCTGTACTACCAGGCGTTCTCGATCGCCGGCGGGACGAGCGAGATACAGCGCAACATCATCGGCGAACGCGTGCTCGGCCTTCCCCGATGAGCTCGCCTCGCGAGCGCTACCTCACCGTGGTCGGGCGCCGGCCCGTCCACGAGGCTCTGGCCGACCCGTCATTGTCCATTGCCAAGGTCCACCTGTCGGACCGGATGGAGCCCAACGCCGCGGCCGAGCTGTCGGGGGCCGCCCGCGCCCGGGGGGTAGACGTCGAGCGGGTGTCCGAACGGCGGGTCACCGAGATCGCCCGCGACGGCCGGCACCACCAGGGCGTGGTCGCCGACGTGATCGCACCGAGGATGCGCCAGCTCGACGACTGGCTGCCGGTCCGCAGCGGCCGCTCGTGGGCGAGTCGCGTGCTGCTGCTCGACTCGGTCCACAACCCGGCGAACGTCGGCATGATCCTTCGCACCGCCACCGCGGCGGGGCTCGACGGGGTGGTCGTGCCCGATCGCGGCACGGCCGCGCTCGGGTCGGTAGCGATCAAGGCCTCGGTCGGTGTGGCGTTCAAAGCCCCGATCCTGCGGAGCGAGACATCGGCTGAAGCGGCGGCCGCACTCCGCCAAGCTCGCTTCGAGCTGGTCGGGTTGCAAGCAAGCGGCGACTCGCTGTTCGAAGCGACGTGGAGCGACCGGGTGGCGTTCGTGCTCGGTAACGAGTCGGGCGGCCTCGGCATCGAGGTCGATCGCACGGTCGGGATCCCGATGGACAATGGAGTCGAGTCGCTCAACGTCGCTGCCGCGGCGACGCTGGTCGCCTACGAGCTGGTCAGGAAAACGGTGACTCACTGACCCGGCCGTCGGTCGTGACCTTGCGGTGCACGAACTTCCACGCACCGTCGCGGCGCTCGTAGCGATCGGTGTAGCGGCCCCAGTGGTCGAGACCGTGGGCCATGATGACGAAGTAGTAGCAGCGGCCGACCGCGTGGTCCTCGTCGACCAGGTCGATCTGGTGCGTCGAGGTGCAGTGCCGCAGGTACCGGGGAATCGTCGACGCCGCCGAGAGCCGCTCGCTGGTACCGGTGAAGATCGTGCGGATCTCGTCGTGGCCCTCGTAGCGCTCCGGATCGCGGCCGGGGAGCTCCATGACGGCGTCGGGCGCGAACAGCTCGATCACCCGATCGAAGCGGCCGGTGTCCCCGTTCGCGTTGTACCGGGCCACGAGGTCCCGGATCGATTCTCTCGCGACGACTTGCCAGATCTCCACGATCGGTCATCGTAGCCAGCCACCGACGGTGGGTAGTCTGCCGACGTGCTGAGCCGGAGCCGAGCCGCTTTCATCCCCGACCGACCAGAGGAGCTGACCGAGTCGTGGTTGACGGCGGCACTGCGGAGCGGAGGCGTGCTGCCGACCGGCGAGGTCGAGTCGTTCACGGTGCATCGGCCGAGCGGTGGCCAGGGCTACATGGGCGACACCGTGCGGGTCGAGCTGGCGTACCGCGATGCTCCCGACGGCGCACCGATGGCGATCGCCGCCAAGTTCGCGATCCCGGTACCTGCCAACCGAGGCCTCGCCGAAGCTTTCGGTCTGTACCAGCGCGAGATCTGGTTCTACCGGACCCTCGCGTCGCGATTGCCGGTGCGGGTACCGCGAATGATCCACGCCGAGCTCGACTCCGGTCTGCCGTACGGTCTTGTCAAGGCGGCCCAGAGCGTTCTCGGACGCTTGCCGCGTCGGATGTTGGCGGCCTACGTGGCGAACACGGACAAGCTGGTGCGGCCGACCCGGCGGCGATACGTGCTGTTGATCGAATGGCTCGACGAGGGGCGCACCCGACCCATCGCCGACGTGCCGACCCACGACGAGCTCGACGTTGCGCTCGAGGTTCTGGCCGAGCTCCACGCCCGGTTCTGGGTCGATTCCGAGCTGGCGAAGATGAGCGACGCCTACCTGCGGCCCGTGGCCAGCCCGACGCCTCGTGCGCTGCAGGCTCTGTTCCGCTCGGTGCGGCCCGGGCTCGCGGCGCGGTTGGGTGCGAGCGGACGGGGCGATCTGCTCGGCCTTCTCGACGGGACCGATCGCGCCTTGCCGGCGATCGTGCGGCGGCTCAACTCGGGCCCACGTACCTTCATCCACGGCGACCCACGACTCGACAACTGGTTGTTCTTCGACGACAGCGGCGGTGTCGCCCTGCTCGACTGGAGCGGCATGACGCGGGCCCGGGCCGGTTGGGATGTGGGCTACCTGCTGAGCGCTGCTCTCGATGGCCCCGACGCCCGGGCCGAGCTCGACGGCCACGTCGAGAGGTACCTCACACGCCTGCGCTCGCTCGGCGTGGCCGTCGACCGCCAGATGGTGCGCGACGACGTGGCGCTCACGCACCTGTTCCTCGCCCACCAGAACGCCGTCGCCGGCGCGGTCATGGACGACGCGCAGCGCGACGGCACCAGCCTCACCGACCTGTGGTTCGAGCGCGTCGCCGCCCTCCTACCGCCCCGCCTCCCCCGAATCTGACCACATCCCCTCGTTCCTGGCGCGCAAACGGTTGTGGGGCAACCCATTTCGCGCCAAGAACGAGGGGAGTGCACCGCCGCCACCGAGCCCGGCCGTGTTCTAGACGCTGATGCCGCGCAGGTGGGCGGTCTCGTTGGCGCTCTTGGGGGTACGGATGCCGGTCGACGAAGCCGAGACGCGCATGATGCCGCAGTAATCGGGCGAAAGGCGGTACGGGTCGTCGTGGCCCATCAGTGTTTGGAGGTACACGCTCATCACCATCCCGTGACAGAACACGGCAACGGTCCTTCCCTTGTTCGTGGCTATCAGGTGCTCGAAGCCGCGGACGACCCGCGAGCGGAAGCCCTCGTAGTCGCCGTTGAAGATCGTCATGGGGTCCTCGAGGAAGCGGGCGGCGACGGGATCGTCGAGGGTCATCTCCTCGGCCGGGATGTAGCGGAGGTTGCCGTCATCGACCTCGCGCAGCTCGTCGAGCGATTCGATCTCGAGCCCGAGCTCGGCGGCCAGCGGTGCGGCAGTCTCGATGGCCCGCCGCATCGTGCTCGACGCGACGTGATCGACCGCCTCAGCGAGCAGGAACTCGGCGGTCACGATCGCCTGGCGCCGCCCCAGTTCCGACAGCGGTGGATCGGCGGTCGTGCCGGCTCCCTCGACGTGTTCCTCGCGGTCGGGTCGGGCATGCCTCACGATGATCAGATCCACGGTGGGCGAATCTACGTGAGAAGGGGCCCGGCAACATCAACCGTGCCCCACCGGAGGGCGCCGTCGCGGCACCCGCGGAGGAACTTGTCGAAGCGGGCCTGCGCGCGAGCGGCCTTCGGGCCGAAGGCGCTCTTGTCCTGCATCACGGGGATGGTCAACGTGGCGGCGAAGAAGATCATGGCCCAGGCGAGATCCTCGCGAAGCCGGTCGATGGTCCACGTCGGCCCGCCCGCCTCGGCGAGCGTACGCAGGTACAGGTCGAGCAACGCCGGCTCGTGGGCCAGGGTCTCGTCGTTGTGGCTGGTGGCCAGGCAGAGCCCGAGATCGAGGCCGGGGAAGCTCGTCATGCAGGTTTGCCAATCGAGGATGATCGGCCCGTCGGCGTCAAAGATCATGTTGTCGAGCTCGTAGTCCTGGTGGATGAAGGTCCACTCCCGGCCTCCGAAGCGTCCCGTCCACGTCTCGGTGTCATAGATCCACGATCGAGCGAGGACCTCTCGGAGATCGGGTGGGAAGAAACCGGGCTGCGCATCGTTGAACGACTCCCACGAGTGCTGGCAGAGCGCGATGCCGGTGCGGAACGACGGCTCTGACCAGTGGATCTGCCAACTCAGGTCACGCACGGTCTGGTCACCCCAGAAGGTGCCATGCATGCGTGCGAGGTCGATGACGAGCCGTTCGAGCGTGGCCGGATCTGTGCCGGCCAAGATGTCACCGCCACGGCCGTCGATGTGCTCGATCAGGAGCAGGTAACGCTCGGCGTCGGGGTCGGACTCGTTGACGAAGCAACGCGGTACCCGCATCGGGACTCGGTCGGCGAGGTCACGATAGAAGCCGTTCTCGCGCGGGTAGTACTGCATGATCCGGTTGTACATGCGCGCCGTGTCCTCGTCGAGGGGACACTTGCCCACCATGCGGGTCGGCAGATCGGTGTCTCGGCCGTAGCCGACTGTGAGAATTCCGATCTCGCCGAGCGCCCCGACGATGCCGGGCATCGGCATGACAGCGATCTCGGTCACGTCGACATCGTGACCGCCGGAGCGGAGCCGGTCGGTGAGCCACGTCGGCGTGATGGCAGCCAGGGAGTCCGGGATCGATGACGTCACTGGGATAGCCTGCCACGATCGACTCACCCGAAGGAGATGTGGTGGACACCTACCGCGGGGCGACGTTCATCTCCACCGATTCCCACGTCAGCGAGCCCATCGAGCTCTACGCCGAGCGGGTCGACCGCGAGTACCGGGATCGGGCGCCCCGGATCGTCGAGAGCGACGGGTGGCGTTCGATGATCTGCGAGGGCCTGCGCCCTCGCAAGCTGATGCCGGCGTCGATGCTCGAAGTCGCGACCATCGGGAGCTTCGAAGCCGCCGAGCGGATCCGCGACCAGGAGCGCGACGGCGTGAGCGCCGAGGTCATCTTCCCGACCTTCGCCCTGCAGGCCTGCTTCTCGACGGACGATCCTGCGCTCCAGCTCGCGTTGTCCCGCGCCTACAACGACTGGGCGGCCGAGGTCTTCGACCGGCCGGACCGGATGTTGCCCGTCGGGATCGTCCCGATGCTCGACATCGACGCAGCGATCGGTGAGGCCCGCCGACTGGCGGCCACCGGTTGCCGGGCGCTGTTCCTCCCGGCACGGGTGCCGTCGAAGCCCTACAACGAACCCGACTACGACCGCTTCTGGGCGGTCGCCCAGGATCTCGGGCTGCCGCTCACGTTCCACTCCGGGACCGGTTACGAACCTCGGATCGTTCGAGGTCCGGGCGGCGCGGTGGTCAACTACGTGCTCGGCGCCCAGCTCGACGGGCCGATGGTCCTGCTGATGATGGCGGCCGGCGGGGCGCTCGACCGCTTCCCCGGCCTGCGCGTGGTCACCGTCGAGACCGGCGCCTCGTGGTTGGGTTGGATCATGACCCAGGCCGACTCGATCTACCACGACCACCAGATGTGGGCCCGGCCGAAGCTGTCGCTGAACCCGAGCGAGCTGATCCGCCGCCAATGCCACGCCACGTTCATGCACGACCCGGTCGCCGTGAACAACCGGCACATCACCGGCATCGAGACGATCATGTGGGGCAACGACTATCCGCACCCCGAAGGAACCTGGCCGGCGTCGACGGCAAGCTGCGAGACCCAGTTCGCGGACGTGCCCGACGACGAGCTCCGGGCAATAGTCGGCGGCACGGCGGCGAGCGTGTTCGGGTTCGACATCGCGGCCTGACCCGCGTGCGACCGGATGGGTCGGGGCACGCTTGTAGTCATGCGATCGTCGGGGCGTCCATCGCTCTCATCGCCCTCTGGCGGCGATCGCGGGTCGGCGCGGGCCGTCGGCCGCGGCCTACTGCGCGCTCGTGTCCAGCGCAGCGCTCGTCGCTTTGATGGGGTCGCGCCATGAGTCGCTCTCGGGCGGAGTGAGC